>NZ_AULZ01000005.1 GCF_000422545.1 Desulfocurvibacter africanus subsp. africanus DSM 2603 | reverse complement strand
GCGCTCCCTACGCGCTGGCCGCGCACGCCGTTCACGAAGACCTGCGCAGGCTGGGTCGAGATGGACCCGATCCAGGTCACGCCGGCGCTCTGCGCCTCGGCATACAGGCCGGAGACGATATTGGCCCCGGAGATGACCGGCGCGTTGCCGCTGCCGTAGGCCGTAAGGGTGATGCCGGAGCTTGGCAGGCTCAGGGACTCGCGCCACACTCCACCGCGCGCAAGCTGGACCACGTCCCCGGCGCGTAGCGCGCTGCTCGCGACCTTGGCCAGGCTCTTCCAGGCCGTGCCCTGGCTCGTGCCGGCCGCCGCGTCGTTACCCGCAGGCGAGACGAAGTACGTGGCGGCCATGGCCGGCGCGACCTGAGTCAGAATCGCAAGTGCGACTAAGAGCAGGCCGATGCGGCACAGCTTATTGCACATATGCTGCATGAAATTTTTCTCCATGTAATGAGTTGCTGAGGCTGTGGTTTGTGCCTTACTTAGCAAGGTGCATTCCACTTACATGAAGAAAGTAATTACAGACCCTTACTTGGTCTGCTTTAGCTGGCAATGCTGTAGAAGGACACCAATCGAGCCGAAGGTGTGAATTATTTGGTCAAGAGATGTAATGCTGATGACTTACCCATCCAGAGCGCCAAAATAAATGCGCGCTGCTTAGATGGATATCGACTGAGCCTAGCCTTGCATGGCCTAAAACAATCTTGTTTCCAGTCGCTTACAATTGACCATCTTATCCCCAGCTCCCGCAGTATGCGCGCGTATCTTCGCCGAAGCAGCGAGGGACACGCGCGCACGGTTGAGAACCAGGTTGTAGCTAAGGAAGGGGAGGCGTAACGATGCCCGAGCCAGCCGGCTCGAAAAACGGGGTCCAGGGGGCCACGCTCCCTGGTGGGTGGGGTCTGGGGAGGGCAAAGCCCTCCCCAGCTCTTAGGCCTTAGATTACTTTATTGAGCGCGTATTCGATAATGCCTTGGGCTCCGGCCTCGCACAATTGGGGGATGAGGTCGCGCACCACGCCTTCCTCGACCACGATCTCCACCGAGAGCCAGTCGGACTTGTACAGGTGCGCCACGGTGGGCGAGTTGAGCGCGGGCAGCAGGCTCATGACGGCCTCGACCTTGTCCTGCGGCACGTTCATTTTGAGGCCCACCAGTCGCTCGGCGCATAGGGCGCCCTTGAGGAGCATGTCGATCTGTTCGATCTTCTTGCGCTTCCAAGGGTCCTGCCAGGCGGCCTTGTTGGCGATGATCTGTGTATTCGAGTGCATGAGGTCGGCGATGATGCGCAGGCCGTGGGCCTTGATGGTCGTGCCGGTTTCGGTGACCTCGACAATGGCGTCACACAGCCCTTCCACTACCTTGGCCTCGGTCGCGCCCCAGGAGAATTCGACCTCCACGGGAATGCCGGCTTCCTCGAAGTAGCGCTTTGTGAAGCCCACGAGCTCCGTGGCGATCTTCTTGCCGGCCAGATCCTCGGGCCGCTTGTAGGGCGAATCGCCCTTGACCGCGAGCACCCAGCGCACGGGCCGGTCCGAGGCCTTGGAGTAGACCAGGTCCGAGACCACGTGCACGTCCGAGTTGTACTCCATGATCCAGTCCCTGCCGGTCAGGCCCACATCGAAGGTGCCTGCCTCCACGTAGCGGGCCATTTCCTGGGCGCGGCACAGGGAGCAGGAGATGTCCTGGTCGTTGATGGCCGGGAAATAGTTGCGGTGATGCTCGCGGATCTTCCAGCCGGCCTTGGCGAAGAGCTTGAAGGTGGCTTCCTGCAGGGAGCCCTTGGGAATGCCGAGCTTGAGGACCTTGTCGTTGCCGTTCACGGGGGGCATCAGCGGTAGACCTCCTTGGGGTCGAAGACCACGGGCGAGCACTCGCGCACCTGGCCGTCCTTGAGTTCGCGGTAGAAACAGCTTTTGTAGCCCTTGTGGCAGGCCGCTCCGCCCACCTGCTCGATGAGCAGGAGCACGGTATCCGAGTCGCAATCCAGGCGGATGGACTTGACCTTCTGCACATGGCCCGAGGTGCCGCCCTTGTGCCAGAGTTCCTGGCGGCTGCGGCTCCAGTAATGGGCTTCGCCGGTCTCCAGTGTGGCGTTCCAGGCCTGCTCGTTCATGTAAGCGAGCATGAGCACCTCGCCGGTGGCCGCATCCTGGGCAATGGCCGGCAAGAGTTCCATTTTCTTGAAATCAGGCTTGAACATCGGATTGTCCTTGGGGATTCGTCGATCCAGGGCAGCTGGTCAAGAAGGCCGCACGCAGTGCTCTCGGGGTGATGTGAGATTGCTTCGAGCCTACGGGGAAGCCACATTATATATTTTATCGCTCCGGCGCAAGCGCCGCACCAATACAACAGGCGCTGCGCGAACATAGCGGCCAAAGCCTGCCAACCGAATGTGACAACACGGCGACAGGGAAGGACAGCCTGGTCTGCCGCGCTCTATCGGGGAGGCCACATAAGAAAAAGCCGCTCTTTCGAGCGGACTAATCATCTGTAATCTTTGGTGGAGCTGAAGTGAATTGGACTCCTGACCTCTTGAAAACGTTTACTCAATTTTATGTTCTTCGATGCAACAAAGGTACACCGGACGGACGGCTTGTTGGAGTAAGAACAATTGTGCCGCGCCTTGTCACTCAGGACTCGCCTGAACCAACCTCATGACCACCTCGGTCAATTCATCAGCGAAGCACTCGTCCATGGGAGCGTGACCCACGAGTAGGCGATACCACATGGCGCCGAAAACAATGTCCACCAAGAGGATGGGCTTCGGCTCAGGAATGACCTGTTGGCGGCGTCTCCGACAGTGGCAGGCCGGATATGTCAAAAGGAGGCGATCGTGCGGAATCTGTCTGACCACGGCGTCAACTCGAAAGCCCAACTGCGCTTCTCTGCGTTGGGCGCCGGTTAATATTTGATGAGTAAGGCCGACGCTAATCGCGTTAATTTGAGTTTTTATGTTTTATCAAACACTAGTATTATTCCGAAGACGCCATACGGCAAGCGCTTCGGGAGTGGTGCAAGAAAAACGCGATCGAATTGACGAGTGAACCTGAGATTTTTGCAGGAAACGATATCTGACTCTTAGCCCTCTGTATGCCGTGCCTTCGGCTGCAAGGACGCCAAGCACAAAACGCACAGATACTAAAAAGGAATAAACCCAAATGAACAGTGCTGTTTTATATATCGCTATTTCGCTTGATGGTTTCGTTGCAGGACTAAATGACGATATTTCTTGGCTTTTGCGATACAATGATGTGGATTACGGATTCAATGAGTTCTTCTCTGGCATTGGCGCGATCATTCAGGGCAGGCGCGCTTACGAAGTTGAGATAAAGCATGGGTGGGAAACGCCCATCCCTGTACCTACCTTCGTTCTGTCGCACCATCTGCCGGAGCGCAATCCTCAACGCAGCAACGTTGTCTTTACCGATGAAGATGTTTCAGAAGTACTGAAGAAAGCGAAACAAATGACGAGCAAAAATGTGTGGATAGAAGGTGGCGCGAACGTGGCGCAGCAGTTTCTTGATAGGGAACTCATTGATGTAATCGTATTGTCAATCGTTCCAGTGATCCTCGGAGACGGGATCAGGTTATTTGGGAAAACTCATAAGATGATTGAATTTACGTTACGTGAGGTAAGACAATTTGATAAGGGGTTGGTTCAGCTCACATATATCCGAGAATGAGCACGCAATGAAAAAGGCCGCTCTTTCGAGCGGCCTAATCACTTGTAATCTTTGGTGGAGCTGAAGAGAATCGAACTCTTGACCTCTTGAATGCCATTCAAGCGCTCTCCCAACTGAGCTACAGCCCCACGCGGTGTGGCAATATGTCGCAAAGCCGATTCGCTGTCAATAACGCCGCAAAAAGCGCGAGCAATTTCCCTTGGCCTAACTCAGGCAAGTCTGGTCGCGGAAGATGTTGGTGATGGGGTCCTGGCCCGTGGATTCGAGCACGCTGCGCCAGTAGTCCGAACGCAAGTTGAGCCGTTTGCGCTTGTCCGTGACCAGTTCCATAGGCAGGTGCACGTAACGGTCCTGCATGCGGCTGACGACCATGCCGGTCTTGCCGGCCATACCAGCGTGCAGGGCATGCTGGCCCAGGAAGCCGCAGTAGACGCGATCATTGGAGTTGGCCGGCACCGAGCGGATGATATAGCTCGGGTCGATGTACTTGATGGTGATGGGCATGTCGCGTTTGGCAAAGTAGCCCTTGATGCGCGCCATGAGCACGTCGCTGATATCGCCGAGCTTCACGTTGCCCGAGGCGTCCTTCTCGCCGCTCTGGCCCGTGTGGTCCTGGCCTGCTCCCTCGGCGGCCACGATGACCGCGTGCTTGCGGGACTTGAGGCGTCTCTCCAGGGCCGGCAGCAGGCCGTTCTCGCCCTCGAAGTCGAAGCGCTGCTCGGGCACGAGCACGAAGTTTACCTCCTTGAGAGCCAGCACGGACTGGGCGGCGATAAAGCCTGCCTCGCGGCCCATGAGCTTGACCAGGCCGATGCCGTTGTAAGCGCCCACGGCCTCGGTGTGCGCGCAGTCGATGGCCTCGGTGGCCTTTTCCACGGCCGTGTCGAAGCCGAAGGACTTGGATACGAAGTTGATGTCGTTGTCGATGGTCTTGGGAATGCCGATGACGCCGATCTTGCGCCCCCTGGCGGCCACTTCCTGCTGGATGGCCTTGGCCGCGCGCATGGTGCCGTCGCCGCCGATGACGAACAGGATGCTCACGTTCATGCGCTCCAGGGCGTCCACGATCTGGTCCACGGGCTGGGAGCCGCGCGAGGAACCCAGGATGGTGCCGCCGAACTGGTGGATGTCGGCAACGCTGCGCGGGGTCAGCTCCATGAGGTCGTGCTGGTACTTGGGGATGAAGCCCTGCAAGCCGTAGCGGATGCCCACGCAAGACGCGATATTGTAGTTGTGGAAGGCTTCCATGACGATGGAGCGGATGACGTCGTTGATGCCCGGGCACAAACCACCACAGGTCACGATGGCGCATTTGACCTTGGAAGGGTCGAAGTAGATCTTCTCGCGCGGCCCGGCCATCTGGAAATCGCAGTAAATGAGCTCTTCCGTGGGCTCGGGCAGGTCCTCCTCGGGCACGTTCATGCGCAGTAGTGTGGCGTCCGAGACGAAACGGCAATAGGGCAGCGGGTTGGCGACCTTGCACTCGCCCAGGGACTGAATGGCCAACGTGTCCCAGGCAGCGGACATCGTGTTCATATGCTCTCCTTGAGGCTATGTGGCGTGCGGATGAAGCGGCTTATGCAGTACGCCTTTGCGTCTGCATAAGCCAAAAACCGTGGCAGGTAAACGGCATGCGCCCAAGCGCCGCACGGCATCTTGGATTGATTACGATATCGATCGGCGCACAGTGGCGATTCGAAAAGCACGGCTCGGATATCGCGCGATTCGCCTCAGGGCCGCAATCCGCCGTGCATCCTGGCCAGGACCGCTTCCAGGCGCTGACCTTCCTCCAGAATGACCTGCGCGTACTCGCTCTCGCGCGAAGTTGGATTGACCGTGGCCACGAGCTTGCGGGCGAAGCCGGCCACGGCCATGAGCGGATTGCGCACCTCGTGGGCCACGGCCTGCAGGACCTGATCGGACCTGCTGTCGGAAGACTGGGCCAGGGCTTCGAAGGCCGGCAGCCTGGTTGCGGTAACCGAGTTGCCTTGCAATTTGCCGATGGAGCGGCTGGATTTGCGCAGCAGCTCGCGCAGGCCGGACTGCATATCCAGGTCGATGATGAGTGTTTCGGTCATGCGGGCCAGCTCGCCCAGGCTGGTGAGCAGGACATCGCCCAGTTCGTCGGCCTCCAGGTTAAAGTGCTCGCGGCCTTTGGCAAAGACCGCGTACACGTCCTGAAAGCCCGAAAAGAGCAGCCTGGTGAACAGATCGGCCACCTCGCAGCACGCGCGCAGGGACACGGCCTCGGGACCGGCCTCCTCGGCGCACAGCATGCAGGCCGTGGCGCGCGGCGGAAATCCCCAGTGGCGCAGGGCCGCTGCCGCGAGCTGCAGGTGGTCAACGCCGGCCTGCAAGCGCTCACGTCGCAGGCATTCCTCCAGGGAGGCCAGATCCAGGGGGCAAGCGTCTTGTGGATGGCCGCCCAGAAGCGGTTGCCAGAGCAGATCGCCCACGCCCCAGACAAAGCCCAGCACCAGGGCCTCTTCCATGTCGATGCAGCGCGCGTAATCCTCCATTTCCCGCGCCGTGACGGCTCGGCACATGGCGCGGGTGACGAAATCGTTGCGCATGCCATTGTCGGCCATGAGCGGCTGCAGGTCCATGCCCAGTGTCGTGACCAGGGCCATGGCCTTGCTGAAGCGGAAGCCCATGCGGGCCACGGCCTGACGCGGAGTGGAGGCCACGAAAAGGCCCTGGAAGTACTTGCGGTTGGAGGTATCCACGATGGACTGGGAAAGCTCCTGATCCGAAGCCAGGATACGGATCAGGTCGCGGGCCGTGGCGTCCTGCCTCCAGAAAAGGTCGATCAGCTCGCGGGTAGTCTGCCGCAATTCCGGAAGCCCCTGTCCCTGTTCCACTAGAAACAGGAAATCGTCCGGGTCTTTCTTGGCACATTCGGAAGAGGTTTGGCTCATGCTGGACTCCTCGCCCAATCCTAGATCACACAAGCGCGCGAGGCGCAAGAAGGTGGATGCGCTGGCCAGGCCTTGGTTTCCCACGGGCGCGGCGGCATGCTATGCATGCTGAACCTCTGAACCAGGAGACGTACCATGAAGGCGATGCTGCTGCACGAATACGGCGAGGCTGCTAGGTTCCGCGAAGAAGACATCCCACAACCACGGACAAAGCCCGGCCATGTGCTCATCCAAGTCAAGGCCGCGAGCTTCAACCCCGTGGACTACAAGATCCGCACCCTGGGCCCGGACTTCGGTCCGGAGCTGCCGGCCGTGCTGCACGGCGACGTGGCGGGAGTGGTGGAGGAAGTGGGCCAGAGCGTGACTGCCCTCAAGCCCGGAGACAAAGTCTACGGCTGCGCCGGAGGCGTGCGCAACACGGGCGGCGCGCTGGCCGAATACATGCTGGCCGACGCGGACTTGCTGGCACCCATGCCCGGCAACCTGGGCTTTGCCGAGTCGGCCGCCCTGCCCCTGGTGAGCCTCACGGCCTGGCAAGGGCTGCACGACATGGCCAGCGTGGTCAAAGGCGCGCATGTCCTGGTGCACGGCGCTACTGGCGGCGTGGGCCACGTGGCCGTGCAGGTCGCCAAGAACCTGGGCGCGCGCGTTGCCGGCACTGTTGGCAGTGCCGATAAGGCCGAAGTGGCCCGCAGCCTGGGCGTGGAGGAGGTCATCGATTACAAGCAGGAGCCGGTGGAAGAATACGTGCGGCGGCTCACGGACGGCCAGGGCTTCGACGTGGTGATGGACACAGTGGGCGGCAAGAACCTGGAGGCCTGCTTCCCGGCCACCAAGCTCTACGGCCATGTGGTGACCACCGTGGCGCGCGGCGACCACGACCTGTCCCTGGCTCACGCGCGCGGCCTGACCATCCACTGCGTGTTCATGCTGCTGCCACTGGTCACGGGCCAGGACCGAGCCCATTACGGCCAAGTCCTGCGCCGCCTGACGGCATGGGCCGAGGACGGCAGCCTGCGGCCGCTGCTGGACAGCCGCCGCTTCGCCGTCACCGAGGCCAACGAGGCGCACGAATACTGGGCCAGCGGCAAGCACCGGGGCAAGATCGTGCTCGAATGGAGGTAAGAGCTGGGAGAGGGCTCCGCCCTCTCCCAGACCCTCTCCCGCCAGGGGGGACGCCCCCCTGGACCCGCGAATTTTCTGAAAAATTATTCAGCGGCCCAAAGCCGTGACGAGCGCATATCCATGGGCGAGCCGTTGCCGGGAAAAAGGATTCCAAAGGGGCCTGGCCCCTTTGGCCGCCGGAGGCTTCTCCCTGCGCGCCTCTACTGCAGCTTGCGAGCCTCGGCGGCCAGGCTGCTCAGGCGGGCGCGCAAGTAGCTGGCCACGGCGTCCTGCCCGGCCTCGGGGGCCAATTGCAGGCCGTGCGCGCGCAAATCCTGGGCGACCTGCTTTTCCATGCGCTCGGACTCCATGAACATGATGTACACGAGCAGGAGCGTGGCGCGGTTCTTCTCGCCGGAGCGGCAGAGATCCTCGATCTGCTCCTCGGGCACGGTCTCGAAGAGCCGGTCGGCGAACATGTTGGCCCACTTCTCGTACAGCACGGGCAGGAGCGGCGGCACGAGCTCGGCCAGCCGCTGGGTCTGGGCGTCGTCCACGGCCGGCAGGGTCACGCCGAAGAACTCGCTCAGGGCCTCGCGGCGGCGGGCCTCGTCGCGCGACACGTGCTCCAGGATAACCTCGATGATATGCTTGCGCAGACGATCCGCGTCGGCGGGATTCAGGGTCATGGCCTACCTCCTGGGCAGGGGATTTCGCCACGCGGGCGATCGGCCACAGTAATCCAAGCCACAAGGGCGGGCAACAGGCCGGCCGAGGGAAACCTCGTTCAGTCGCAGACCACCTCATCGATGGACATGGCTTTGGGCGGAAGATGGCAGATGCCGGCCACGGCCTTGAGCGGCAGCACGAAAGCGATGCCCGCGCCGGGCTTTTCCAGGCCGGCTCCGTCGACGATGGCCTGCAGCACTTTCTCCGTCAGCGAGTTCGGGACGATGGTCAGGATCATTTCCTTTTCCGGCTCCACGGAGATGCCGAGAAAACTTGTTTTCTCGCGAACTCCGGTTCCGCGGGCGAAAAGGATGGTGCCGCCCTCGGCTCCGGCCGCCTTGGAGGACTTGATGACCCGCTCGCTCCAGCCCTTGTTCACGATGGTCACGATGAGGTCCTGGTTGGTCTGCAGCTTCATCGTTCTCTCCCTATGAAGGCCTGGATGCAACCCAGGCACATTATGGCGATAATGGGGGCCATGGTGACCATGGCGATCAGGCCGAAGCCGTCGCGAATGGGATCTCTCCCTTCCATCTGGGCCGCGATCCCCAGCATGAGCGACATGACGAAGGTCGCGGTCATGGGTCCGGTGGATGCGGCCCCGGAGTCGAAGGCAATCCCCACGAAGGCCGGAGGAGCGCAACACATTAGCACGATGGCGGCAAGATACCCAGGGACGAGGAAGTAAAGGATGGAGATGCCCTGCGTGACACGCAGCATGGCCAGGGCCATCAGGGTCGCCACGCCCAGGGAGAGCGTCAGGACGATGACCCGTCCCTTGATCCGGCCCAGGGAGGCCTTCTCCACCTCGTAACCCAGCACGCGCACGGACGGCTCGGCGATGGTGGCCGCGAAGCCGAGGCAGAAGCCCACGGGCATCAGCAGCCACAGGCTGCCTATTTGGCCAAGGGACCGGCCCAGGGACTCGCCCGCGGGAAGAAAGCCCACCTGCACGCCCTGCAGGAAAAGGACAAGGCCAGCGAAGGTCAAGACCACGCCCTTGATGATCCCGAGCAGATATTCGCGCGGCAGACGAAAACGCAAGGCTTGCAAGGCCAGAAAAAACAAAAGGATAGGGCCGAGGGATTGCAGTACGCCCCAGGCGGTCTGACGCACGTCGAGGAATTCAAGCAGCAGACTCATGCCAGCACCCCGAGCAACAGGACGCCCAAAATGGGCCCAAGGCAGGCCAGGCCCACCAGCCCGAAGCCGTCGGAGAAGGCCGACTTGCCGCCCAAGACCGCGGCGACGCCCAATCCCAAGGCCATCACGAACGGGACCGTGATTGGCCCGGTGGCCACACCGCCTGCGTCGAAGGCCAGGCCCACGAAATCGGAAGGTCCGAGGAAAGCCAGCAGCAAGGCCACGATGTATCCGCCGGCGAGCAGGCGAGAAATCGGAAAGCCGAGGAAGATGCGGATCACGGCCGCGCTCACGCAGATGCCCACGCCCGTTGCGATGGTGAATATCAGGACATTCCCTCCAATCCGGCCATTGGACGCCAACCCCACCTGATGGGCCAGGACGCGCACGGTCGGCTCGGCCAAGGCCATCATTGCGCCCAACGCGAAGACCATGACAACGATGATGATCACGGAGGCGATCTTGGGCAAGTCGTTGCCCACGGTTTCTCCCATGGGCAGAAAGCCCGTGCGCACGCCCACGAAAAAGAACATGAGTCCCAGGGACATCATGGCCGCGCCGCCGAGGAAGCGGGCGAGGTGCTCGTCGTCCAAGGGAGTCGCGAACAGGTGCAAGAGCAGCACGATGCCCGTGATGGGCAGAATGGCGGAGGCGACCTCGGCCAGGAGAGCTAGGATTCGGCGTTTCATGGTATCCGATTTCGCTGAAGGCGGCCTGTACTTTTGGGCAAGGGCCGGGCAGAATATCGCGTTCCCTTTTTTACACGTTACACTGAAACCCAAAGCCCGCGCAAGGCATCAGCATGGAACTCCCCATACTCAAGGAAGCGGTCGTCATATTCGGCCTGTCCATCGGCGTCATCATCGTTTGCCATCGTTTCCGCATACCGGCCATCATCGGCTTTCTGCTGACCGGCGTGCTGGCAGGCCCGCATGGCCTGGGCCTGGTAAGCGCGGCCCATGAGGTCGAAGTGCTGGCCGAGATCGGCGTCATCCTGCTGTTGTTCGTCATCGGCATGGAGCTGTCCTTCAAGGAACTATTGCGGCTCAAGAAGCCGGTATTTCTGGGCGGAGCGGCCCAGGTGCTGCTGACCATAATCGTCTTCGACGGTTTGTCCATGCTGCTGGGGGCGTCCGCGGGACACGCCGTGTTCGCCGGCTTCCTGGCGGCCTTGTCCAGCACGGCCGTGGTGCTCAAGCTGCTGTCCGAAAGGGCCGAGCTGGATGCGCCGCACGGACGCATCGCGCTGGGCATCCTCATCTTCCAGGACATTGTCGTGGTGCCCATGATGCTGCTGATTCCCTTCCTTTCCGGACGGGCGGGCAACCTGGGGGCATCGTTAATGCTTCTGGCCATCAAGACCGTGGTAATCATCCTGATCCTGTGGGTGCTGGCCAAGTGGGTCATCCCGCGCGTGCTGCTCATGGTCGTGCGCACGCGCAGCCGCGAGCTGTTCCTCATGACCACCCTGGGCCTGTGCTTCTCCGTGGCCATGCTGACCTCGGCCGTGGGCCTGTCCCTGTCCCTGGGCGCGTTCCTGGCCGGTTTGCTCATGAGCGAGTCCGAGTACAGCCTGAGCGCCCTGGAGGGCATCCTGCCCTTCCGCGACGTGTTCACCAGCGTGTTCTTCGTGTCCATCGGCATGCTGTTGGATATGGGCTACTTCATAGACAACTTGGGCGTGGTGGTCCTGGTCACGCTGGCCGTCCTGGTGGTCAAGTCCGTGCTGGCCACCGGCGCGGGCCTGGTGCTGGGCTACCCGCTGCGCGTGACGGTCCAGGCCGGCCTGGCCCTGGGCCAGATCGGCGAGTTCTCCTTCGTGCTGGCGGGAGTGGGCGTATCCTATGGCCTGCTGGCCGGGTCCGAGTACCAGTTGTTCCTGGCAGCGGCCATCATGACCATGGCCCTGACGCCCTTCCTCATCATGGCCGCGCCGCGCGTGTCCGCCTTCCTGGCCCGCAAGGCCCCGCTGTCCGGCGGCCCGCTGGTCCCGGCAGGAACGGAGTGCGAGACCGAGACCTTGAGCGACCACCTGGTAATCGTTGGTTTCGGCGTAGGCGGCAGGCATCTGGCCCGCGCGGCCCAGATGGCCGGCATCCGCTATGTCATCGTGGAAATGAATCCGGATACGGTGCGCAACGAGGCGGCCAAGGGCGAGCCCATCTTCTACGGCGACGCGGCCCAGCCGGCGGTAATGGAGCACGCGGGCCTGAGCCGGGCGCGCATCCTGGCCGTGGTCATCGCCGATCCCGCGGCTATCCGTCGCATCACCGAGGCCGCGCGCAAAGCCAATCCCGCCCTGCGCATCGTGGTGCGCACGCGCTTCGTGGCCGAGATCGAGCCCCTCAAGGCCCTTGGGGCCAACGAGGTCATTCCCGAGGAATTCGAGACATCCGTTGAGATATTCACCCGCGTGCTCTCGGCCTATCTCGTGCCCCGCCGGGACATCGAGCGTTTCACCTTCGATGTGCGCGCCGAGGGCTACGGCCTGCTGCGCAAGCCGGGCCTGGCCCGCGAACCGTACTGCGACCTGAGCGGCGTGTGCTCGGGCTTCGAGGTCACCGCTCTCAAAGTCGATGCGGGCTCTTTTCTGGACGGCAAGAACCTCAAGGAAGCCGAGCTGCGCAAGACACATGGCCTGACTCTGGTGGCGATCAACCGGGAAGGCAAGATGATCGCCAATCCCGGCGCCGGCTTCCGGCTGCAAGGCGGTGATGTGGCCTACATCTTCGGGGAGCACGCCGAGGTCCTCGACAAGGCTGGGCTGTTCGCCGCGGCCAAGCTGGAAGGCGACCGTCGCCGTGAGGAGGTGCCGGCATGAGTCTTATCGTGCAGACGGTCATGCGCATTATGGGCAAACTGGGCAGGCCCGGCGAACGCCGTTGCGCCTCCTGCGGCCGTGGCTACCGGCCTGTTCCGGGGGATCGGGGATATTGTCCGCGTTGCGTAAGCGAAGACGAGTCCGACAAGGACAAGGCCGGCGACAGCGGCCGGCCCTTTCGAGAGGATTGAGATCGGTAACGGCTCCAGGCTGATTGGCTCGAGCCGCCGAGAATCCCCTTGATTCGCCATTCTTGCAGGTGCATGACAAGCTTTGCCCTTGTCACGGGCATCGAGGTTACCATTCATGGACACATTCGCGGGCTCCCTGCCCCTCATCAAGCTATTCTGCGTCTTCGCCGCCATGCTGGCGGGCATCCGCTACCGCCTGGGCCTGTGGCCTTCGGTCCTGGGCGGCAGCCTGCTGCTTGGACTGGCCTTCGGCATGCCGCTGCCGGTTTGGCTGACCACGGCCGGAGTGGCCTTGACCACGGCCAAGACGCTGCTGCTGGCCGTCGTGGTCATCCTCATCCTCGTGCTCAGCGACATCCTTGAGCTGAGCGGCCAAAACCGGCGGCTCATGGACGCCTTTTCCGGCTATCTTACCAGCCCACGCCTGCGTTTGGCCTTCTTTCCCTCGCTCATCGGGCTTTTGCCCATGCCCGGTGGGGCGGTCTTCTCCGCGCCCATGCTGGGCAGCGTGGCCGAGGGCATGAATATCCGGCCCGAAGACAAGGTCATGCTCAACTACTGGTTCCGGCACATGTGGGAACTGATCTGGCCCCTGTATCCGGGCATCATCCTGGCCTCGTCCCTGTCCGGCGTGCCGCTGATCACACTCATCGCCTATACCTTGCCGGGCATGATCTTCTTCACCGTCCTGGGCTGGTGGTTCCTGCTGCGGCCCTCGCGCCTGCCCCTGCCGATCGAGGCCGTCAGCGAGCGCAAGCCGCGCAACGCCCGTAAGGCGCTGCTGCACGGTCTGCCTTTGCTCGTGGCCATCGTGGGCTCCCTGGGGCTGGAAGGCCTGCTCTCGGCCGCACGGCCGGATGTGCCTTACGAGTGGGGCATCATAGCCGGTCTTGCCACGGCCATCGCCTGGACCATGCTCCAGAACGGACTGAAACTCGGCTTCCTGGCCAAGGTGCTCCTGCAGCGAAAGCTGCTCGGCATGCTGCTGGCCATCGCCAGCATCTTTGTATTCAAGGACGTCATGGCCGGCTCCGGTGTCGTGGAGGCTTTGTCCGCATCCGCGGGCGGCGCCATGGCCATGTTCGCCGCCTCGGTCCTGCTGCCCTACCTGGTTGGTCTGGTTTCGGGCATCACCATGGCTTTCGTGGGCGCGACCTTCCCGCTCATGCTGGGCCTTCTACAGCAGGCCGGGGCCATGGACAGCCTCATCCCCTACATGGTGCTCAGCCTCTTTTCCGGCTTCCTGGGCGTGATGTCCTCGCCCTTGCACATCTGCTACGTGCTGTCCTGCCAGTACTTCGAGGTGGGCCTGGGCAGGCCCTGGCGCAAGCTCCTGGCTCCCTGTGCGCTTCTGATGGCCTTCGCGGTGGCATACTTTCGCGTGCTGGCGTAGGTCGCCCACGTGACCGTGCATAGGGCCGGCTGGTCGGATTATTCAATACAGATTTGATATAGGCCAGGGGCGTTAGCCCCTGAAAGGCGTGAGGAGGGCTAAGCCCTCCTCACGATGCATTGACAAGAGAATCTGGATCTAGCAGACGACGGATTCTCCATGGCTGATTTCGGCTATGCCCCAGCCTGTTCCTGCAACGAGTTGATGACAGCCTGAAGCTCACGGGCCTGCTCGGTGAGATCCTCCACAGTGCGCTTAGACTCACGCACTCCCTCGAAAATCTTCGTGGCGTGGCCGCTCATTTCCAGCACGGTCCTGTTGATCTCGTCGCTGGCTGTAGACTGCTGCCCAGCAGCCTGAGCTATATACTGGACCTGTCCGGTGGACATCTCCACCAACCCGGTGATCTCGCGCAAGGAGCTCTCGGACTGTTTGGCAAGCATCGCTGCCTGCTGCACGGCTGCAGCTGCCTCCTTGACCTTGACCACGTTCTCATGGGTGCCGCTCTGGATCGCGCCGATGACACCTCCGACTTCCTTGGTGGCGGACATGGTCTTTTCCGCCAGCTTGCGAACCTCGTCGGCTACCACGGCGAAGCCCCTGCCGGCGTCTCCGGCCCGGGCCGCTTCAATGGCCGCATTCAAGGCCAGCAGGTTGGTCTGATCGGCGATATCCGAGATCACGCTCATGATGTGGTCGATGGCCTGAGCCTTGGCACCCAGGCTGCTCATCTCCGTTTCCAGGTCCGCGGCCAGCGATTCCACGCGGTGGATGGCCTTGAGGGACTGCTCCGTGACTAGCCCGCCCTCCTGGGCCTTGCTCCTCGTTTGGTCCGAATGGTCGGAGGCCTCCCCGGCATTCCTGGCCACCTCGATTACAGCGGAGTTCATCTCCTCCATGGCCGTGGCGGTCTCGGCGGCTAGACGCTCCTGGCCTTCGACGATCCGCAGGACCTGCTCCATGTGCACGGAGAGCCGGTCCGAGGCCGAGTTCAACGTCTCGACCACACCCTGGAGCTTGAGCACGGCCTCGCGCGTGCCTTCCCGCTTGGCGGCTTCGGCTTTGCGACCAGCCTCTTCCGCAGCTTCAAGGGCTTGCCGAGCGGCCAGCCCCTGTTTCTGGGCCTCGGCGCGCTGGTTGCGAGCCTCGTCCAGGCTGGTCTTGATGGCCTTTACCATCTCCCCGAGGGCTGCGGCGAGCGCACCCAGTTCATCTTTCCGTTTTATCTCCAGGTTTGATTCAAGATCGCCCTTCGTGACGTGCTGGGCAAAGTCGACACATGCCGATACGGGCGAGATGATGATCCTGTTCAGCAGGTACCAGATGATGGCCATGAGGAAGAGGGCTATACCCGACATGACCAGGGCGCTCTGCTTGGTTATGCCAGCCAGCAGCGTGGACATGTCCTCATGAGGCGCCATGACCACGAAGGTCCAGCCGGTCGTCTGATCCTTCGTCACCGAGGCCAGCTTGAGTTCGTCGTTTTCAATGTACTGAACATAGCTGGTCCCGGACACTGACATGATATCCTTGCCCCAAGGCTTCTTAGGCAGCTCGGTAGCCAGAAACAGCTCGCGCTGCGGATGGGCCAAGTACATGCCATCTTCATCGATTATATATGAAAAACCGGTGCTGCCGATCTTGACCGAAGCCGTTTTGTTCGTGAGGTAGGCCAGGTCGATGCCGGCGTTCATGGCCCCCAGCAACCGCCCGTGCGCATCGTAGACGGGTTGGGCGACGGCCACATTGGCTTCGTTGGTTGTCTTGCTGACCACAGCCTTGGAAACGACGTTTGCTCGCTTGTCATGAACCACGGCCTTGAACCAGTACCGGTCTGAAACGTTCAGCTTGCCAACCGCTTTTGCGCTGGTGGAGGCGATGACCTGGCCTTTCAGGTTGGTGAGATTCATGTAAAGCAGGCCGTCCACGGAACCCATACAAGAATGCAGGAAGGCGCTAGCTACTCCAGAGGTGTCTGATTCTCCACTGATGGCCAGGGCCTGGATATCTGGATTTGTCGTCCAGGCCGCGACGAGCTTGAGTTTGGTACCTACGTTATCACTGATGTGACCGGACATGCATTCGGCGAGATTTACCATGTTGCTGCCAAGCATGTCCGAGAAACCTTGCTCCATCCGGGCAAAGTTCATCCACGCAAGCAGCAGCATGCCCATGGCGATGAGCGATAGTGTGGGAATGAGAAACTTGGTCTTGAGGCTTAGTCGCACGTTGCTATCCTCTATTCAGGTTGCACGTCATAAGCGCTGGTTGAAGCCTGGGTCCTTGGATGGAGCAGTAAGCTGCGTGTTAACGCGTCCCAGCGTGCATGAGCTTGGACCAGCGAGTCTGACGTAAGTTATAGAAAAATAAATACAAGCTGCAAGCATCATTCCTAAAAAAACAAACTCACAATATACTGTAATAAAATAATAAAGCAATTTTATAATGTTTTTGGAGCTAAAAAGCACGCCATTTCTGAAGTGCTGTGCACAACATTTGATATGCTTGGATATGCGATAGAAACAGAAGACCAACTCAAAGGACGTTCATCATGGGCCCATAACAAGCTTGCCTATACAGGCATTGACTATTTTATCAGCCAGTAGACGGTCGGCCTTCTTATGGCGCAAATTGCTTTTAAGACGCCCACTCCGGCGTTGACGGCGCAAGTGAATTGCGCCTACGCCGAAGCTAGCGGCAAGCAATGCCGACGCATGGCTTGCATAGTATTTTCAAAAACATAATGCTCGAAACCTGACTCAGGTCAGAAACACCGTTGCACAGGGAATAGCGGCCGATTAAAGAACATTTGAAAGCTGGCTGGCAAGGTCCTGGAATCTTGGTAGACTAAGCAGTGCGCGGCTTCGTCCTCTACCTAAAGACGCCAATTCGCCATCTCACAACCGGCAGCCTGGCCCCCTACGCATTTTTGTTGTTATTCACGGTGGCCTACTTCGGCGTGCTGGCGTAGTATTTTGCGATGACCTCAGCCAAGGAGGGACTTTTGTCCGAGCTACAAGCCCGCGGTGATGGCGGAGCCGCCCAGATGAATCCGAACGAAGACGGCTTCATGATGCCAGGCGGAGAACGCATGGACTTGCCTATCATTCCCCAGATGCTCTGTGGCATCATCGGCAACCCCTTGGGGCATAGCCTGAGCCCCGTGCTGCACAACTGGGCCTTCCGCGAGGTAGGCGTGGCCGGAACCTACATGGCTTGGCCCATGCCACCGGAGAGTTTGGACGACTTCATGGCCGCGGTCCTGACCCTGCCCATCTGGGGCGTGAGCGTGACCATTCCGCACAAGACCGGGATCATGAAGTTCTGTGAGGAGCTGTCCGGCCGCTGCAGGGCCGCTGGCGCGGTAAACACGCTGCACTGGAAAAAAGGGCTCTTGTGCGGCGAAAACACGGATGTGCAGGGTTTCCTGGCTCCGCTCGCCGAGATCGGCATCAAGCCCGCCTCGGCCCTGATCCTAGGCGCGGGCGGCGCGGCCAGGGCCGTCATCGCCGGTCTGCGCGAATGGGGCGTGCGCGCCATTCATGTCGCCAACCGGACGCCCGAAGCCGCGCGAACCCTGTGCAACCATATGCGTTGCCAAGGCGTGGCCTGGGAGGAGCGCACGAATGTCCAGGCCGAACTGCTGGTCAACGCCACCCCGCTCGGGATGCTGGGCGAGCGGCAGGACGCGACGCCATGGCCGGCGGAACACTTCAAGCGTGGGCAGATCGTCTACGATCTGATCTACAACCCGATCAATACCCGCTTCCTGGTCGAGGCCCGTCAGGCCGGCTGCGCGGTCATACCAGGCCTGGAGATGTTCCTGCACCAAGCCGCGGCGCAATTCCGGCTGTGGACGGATGAAGAGCTGCCCCTGGATGGAGCAAGACGCCTGCTCAAGCAGTTCCTGGGGCTGACTTAGAGCATTTTGCTTTTGAAAATGCTCTGCAAGCCATGCGTCGGCATGGCTTGCCGCCGCGTAGGCGTAGGCGCAATTCACTTGCGCTGTCAACGCCGGAGCGGGCGTCTTAAAAGCAATCTGCCCTAGATGAAGCGAAACAAAAAAGGCCCCGCTTGCGCAGGGCCTTTCGATTTTCGAGCCTACCGGAGTCAATTATTCGACGTAGACCTTGAGCTTGTCGCCCGGCCGAATGACGCTACGCTTGTTCAAATTGTTCCAGGTCATGAGACGCTGCGGCGTGACGTTGTAACGGCGGGCGATATCCCAAAGCGTGTCGCCGCGGCGCACCTTGTGGGTCACGAGGCGGTTGCCGTCGCTCTGATCTTCTATGCGCTGCTTCACCCCGCCGGTATCGGGTATATACAGACGCTGGCCCACGCTGAGATTCCTGCCACTGCTCAGGCCATTGGCCTTGCGTAAGGTATTCAGGCTGACATTGTGGTGTTGTGCGATATCCCACAACGTATCGCCGGTCTGGACAACGTAGTTGGCACGCTTCTGGGCTATGGCTTGCGTCTTGGCGCGCGCGGGAGCTGGCGCGGAGTATTTGGCGGCGTATTTGGCTCCGCCCTTGCCGGGGATCATGAGGTGCGCGCCGGGACGCAGCGTGTTGCTGGACATGTTGTTGAGCTTCTTGAGCACGGCGATAGGCGTGTCGAAGCGTCGGGAAAGGGCCCACCAGGAATCACCACTGCGTACCCGGTAGCTTAACCAGCCGGCGTATGGCCTGGCGTTTGGCTTGGACAGGTAGTCGTTGACCGCCGTAAGCTTTTCGGCCGGGAGATAGACCGTGCACTTCTGCTCGGGGTTGCTCACATGCCGGCGGAAGGCGGGATTAAGCGTCTGGAACTGCTTCCAGTCGATATCGCAGGATGTGGACATGGCCAGCAAATCCGTGCCGCCCTGGACTTCCACGGTTTCCAACTGGGGCGCCTCGTTCCAATTCAGGGGCTTGAAGCCCAGGCTCTCGAGGTTCTTGACGATCTTGATGATGGCCAGGAACTTGGGCACGTAGTCGCGGGTTTCCAGGGCCAGCAGGCGCCTGTCCTTGGCCAGATCGAAGAAGTTGTCGGTGCCGCTCTTGCGCAGGGCTCGTGAAATCCTGCCTTCGCCCGCGTTGTACGCGGCAAGGGCCAGGTACCAATCACCGAACATGTTATGCAGCACGGTCAGGTAGTCCGCCGCGGCATGCGTGGCCTTGTATGGATCGCGGCGTTCGTCGCTCCACCAGTCCACGGTCAGGCCGAATTTGCGGCCCGTGAAAGGCATGAACTGCCACATGCCCGCCGCGCCGGCGCGGGAATAGGCCCAGGCGTTGTAGCCGCTCTCGGCAAAGGGCAGGAACACGAGGTCCTCGGGCAAGCCGCGCTCGCGGAAGACCTGCCGAACGTAGGGCAGGAACTGCTGCGACCGCTCCAGCCAGAGTTCGAAGGCTTTTCGCCCCTTGCCGGGATTCCCGTCCTTGTCTTTGGCGGTGAAGAAGTGGAAATACTTGGCAAAAGCTTCGTTCTCTGTGACCGTAAGCTGGAATTGGATTTCCGGCTCGTTCTTAAGCGCTTCGCGTTCCTCGGCAGTGAGTTCCCCGGACAGATCGGAGGGCTCGGCGCTCAGCTCGGGATCCAGATCCTGGACTTCCGGCTCGCCGGCAAGTTTCTGCTCCTCATCCAGGGAACACTGATTGGCTTCCAGAAACGGGCTTGGCGGGAGTTGCGCCCCGGAGGACGAGGTGGTTGGTCCTGTCTCGCGCGTGGCGCAAGCCGTTGCAAGAAGGACAAGACTGATCATTACCGCGGATGCGATCCTCATGTGCTGGCTCCCGGAACCCAATTAAGAAACGTTGCTGTGGTCAGACATGTTGTGTCTTTATCAAGAATGGCCATGCACATATCGGACAAACATGGCCCATGAGCCGGCTTCCGCCAAGCTGGCTACTGTTCAATGGCTTCTAAGGCCCGTCCCTAGCCGATTGTCCATGGCTTTGCAAGAGTCAGGGCAATCCGTATAAGGCTTACCGGGCGTTGATGTGCCCACGGAGGTGCCTGCATGGACAACGAGCATCAATCAAGTGAATCCCTGCGTCTGGTGGCTGGGCGCAAACCTGTGCTGGAGCTTCTATCCACTGCGCCCGAGCGCGTGGAGGGGGTCATGCTGCAAAAAGGAGCAAAAGGCGGCCCCATTGAGCAGATTCTCGACCTCTGCCGCCAACGCGGCGTGCGCTTCCGCTTTGTAGAGCGGCATGAGCTGGACCGTCAGTTTCCAGGCAACCACCAAGGTGTCCTCGCGGACATCTTCGAGGCCGGATACACGGAACTGCATGAACTCTTGCAAACAGCTCGCCAATCCCCGCTTCCTCTGCTCGTGGCGCTGGACCAAGTGCTCGATCCGGGCAACGTCGGGGCCCTGGTGCGCACCGTGTACGCCCTTGGCGGGGCCGGGCTGCTGGTGCCCAAGCATCACGCCGCACGCCTGGGAACCGGGGCGCTCAAGGCTTCGGCCGGCGCTCTTTTGCGCCTGCCCATCGCCAGGGTTACGAATTTGGCGCGCGCGCTGGAGGAATGTGCGGAGGCGGGCTACACGATCTACGGAACCCAAGGCGAGGCGGGCGAGAATCTATTCTTCCTGGAACCTCGGCTTCCGGCTGTCGTGGTTCTGGGGGGAGAGGAAAAAGGCATGCGGCCGGGAGTAGCCAAGCGCTGCGACTTCACGTTGCGCATTCCCCTGCAGCATGGCTTCGATTCGCTCAACGTAGCCCAGGCCGGAGCCCTGATCACTGGACACTTCGCCCGCGCCAAGGCCCTGCGCGACGCAGCCGGCCAAGCCGGCAAAACCTAGGTCACGGGGAAGCCTCCGGCGGCCAAAGGGGCTTGGCCCCTTTGGAATCCCTTTTCCCGGCAGCGGCTGGCCCATGGACATGCGCTTGTCACGGCTCGGGGTCGCTGAATAATCATAAGAAAAATCGCGGGCCCAGGGGGGCGTCCCCCTGGTGGGTGGGGTCTGGGGAGGGCAAAGCCCTTCCCAGTTCTCATGCACGTTGATTCAATTCAGATAGGAAGGGAAATTGATGAGCAGGTCGCGCGTATAAGTGATCATTTTGTCCATGATCCATGGAAAGAACAGCAGCAGGGCGATGAATATCGCAATGATCTTGGGCACGAAAGTCAGGGTCATTTCCTGGATCTGCGTCGCGGCCTGCAAGACACTGACGAAGATGCCCACGATCATGCCGATGCCCAGGAGCGGCAGGGAGATGGTCAAGGTCAGCTCAATGGCCTGCCGGGCGAAGCCGATGACGAATTCCGGGGTCATGGCGCATTACCTCGCGTGGGAATCATTTGGCGAAACTGTTCACTAACGAGGCCGTGAGCAGATTCCAGCCATCGACCATAACGAACAGAAGCACCTTGAACGGCAGGGAAATCATTACCGGAGGCAGCATCATCATGCCCATGGCCAGCAGGATGGAGGCCACGACCATGTCCAGGATGAGGAATGGTATATAGATCAGGAAGCCGATGATGAAGCCGGTTTTCAGCTCGCTGATGACGAAGGCCGCCGTCAGGAGCATGGTGGGCACCTGCTCGCGGTTATCAGGGCGCTCTATCTTGGCGATGGAATAGAACACCGAGAGATCCTTCTCGCGCGTATGCTTAAACATGAACTCACGCAGGGGCTTCTGGGCGTTATCCAAGGCCTCCTTGAAGCCGATGCGCTCTTCCATGTACGGCTGCAGGGCCGTGTTGTTGATCGCCATGGCCGTGGGCATCATGATCACGAAGGTCATGAAAATGGCCAGGCTGATGAGGATCTGGCTTGGCGGCATCTGCTGAGTGCCAAGGGCTTGGCGCAGGAAATGGAAGACGATGATGATCCGCGTGAAGGATGTCATCGTCATTATGATAGCCGGCGCCAGCGACAGGACCGTCAGCAGGAAGATGATCTCGAGCAGCAGCGATACCTGCTCGGGCTCGGGCTGGCCGCCCGAGATGCTCATCGAGAAGTGGGGGATGTCCTGGGCCAAGGCCAGGCCCGGCGCCAGGAGCAGCGCGAAGCTAAGTATGAGGAGCGCCCCGGCCGGTTTCCCGAACCAGGGTATCCTGGAAGTCAGCACGTTCAGGGTCATGGCCTGATTCCATCTCCGTGAGCAAATTGATGCTCGTTTCAGTTACTCCGAGCACCAGATGCTTATTCAAATAGCGGACCACGACAACGCTGCGGCGCGGACCCAGGGCCAATTGCCCTTCCAGCTTGAGGTCACCGCGGCCAAAGACGCCCAATCCGGCCTTAGGTCCGAAGCGCTTGAGCAGGTAAAGCGCCAGGAAGAGGACTCCAAGCAGCAGGAGCAGAGATCCAGCCACCTGGAGCAGTTCCGGAAGGTAACTGCCTTGGGGCATGGCGGGATTATCCAAGCTGCTTCACTCGCTCGATGGGGCTTATGATGTCGGTCAGGCGGATGCCGAACTTCTCGTTGATGACCACGGCCTCGCCTCTGGCCACGAGCTTGCCGTTGACGTAGATCTCCAGCGGCTCGCCGGCCAGCTTGTTCAGCTCCACGACCGAGCCTTGGCCGAGCTGCAGGAGTTCGTTGATGAGCAACTTGGTGCGGCCCAGCTCCGCCGAAACTTCCAGCGGGATGTCCAGGATGAAATCCAGGTCGCGCTTGGTCTGTTCAGGCCTGGGAGATTTGGCTTCATGCGTCAAATCCTTGAACTCGGCCACTTGGCTCTTGGAGGAAAGGAATTCCTGACGCTTTTCGGCCTTGATATTCTTTTCCTCTTCATCCGCCAGGGCCTGAGCCCATTCCGAGGCCAAGCCACCGGAATCCTTGTCGTCGGCAGGCGCGAAATCCTGCCCGCCGCCTGCTCCCTCGGAGCCCTCATCCGAATCGCCGAGAGCCGAGGCCCACTCTTCCGCCAGCTTGTCCTGATCGAACTGATCCGGAGTCATGCGTGTATCCATCCCTTGTTTTCGTTAGCGTTAGAATCTGACTTCTTCTTCCTTGAGCACCTGGAAGGCCCGGTTGCCCTTGACCCGGCCGGGAATGCCGTGGAACTTGCGCACGCCGTCCACTTCGGCAACCAGCAGATCGTCCACATCCGTATCCAGGAGCAGGATATCGCCGATATCCATGTTCAGAAGCTGACGTCCGGTGATGCTCGTCTTGCCCATGCGCACGACCATCTCGACCGGGGTCTCCATGAGGCGCTCCTTGAAGCGGGAGATCCAGGCGTGGTCCACCTCAAGCCGTTCCGACTGGAAGGATGCGTACAGCTTGGCGCGGATGGGCTCGATGGTGGCGTAGGGCAAGCATACGATGAACGAGCCGATGGCGTTCTCCAGCTCCACCTCGTAGGTGACCACCACGACCACTTCGCTGGGCGGCACGATGGCGGCGAACTGCGGATTTATCTCCGCGCGGATGAGCTCGATGTGCACCTCGTGAACCGGCGCCCAGGCCTCTTCCATGTTGGTCAGGGCTAGGTCCACCACCTTGCCGATGATGGCCTGCTCGATATGCGTGAAATCACGGCCTTCGACCTTGGGCTGGGTGCCGGAACCGCCGAAGAAGTTCTCCACCAGGGCGAAAACCAGGCGCGAGTCCACCACGCACAGGGCGTTGCCGCGTAGCGGCTCCATCTTGAATATGTTGATGCTGGTGGGCACCGGCAGCGAACGCATGAAATCGCCGAACTTGGACATGTCGATGGAGATGGGGTTCACGTCCACGCGCTTGCGCATGGCGTTGGCCAGCGCGTTGGTGGCCAGACGCGCGAAACGGTCGTTTATGATCTCCATGACCGGCATGCGGCCGCGGATGATGCGATCCTGGTTCGAGAGGTCGAAGGTTACGGCCCCGTCGTCCTCCTGAAAGGTTTCCTCGTCGGCTTCGACCTCTCCGCCGGAGAGGCCCCGGAGCAGGGCATCGACTTCGTCTTGACTAAGTATCTTACTCATATGCGGGCATCCTTGGGACGGCCGGCCGCCCAGTGGGTGCTATGTTGACGGTTACTGGACGACCATCTCCGTGATGTAGACCCGTAGAACCTGCGGACCGCCCAGAGCCTGGTTGAGCCGTTCGGCCACCTCTTTCTTGAGCAGGATCTTGCTCTCCATGGTGGACAGGTCCTGGTAACTCTTGCTGGACAGGAGCAGGATGACGGCGTCGCGTATCCTGGCTTCCTTGGCCGTCAAATCCCTGGCCGCCTTGTCGTTGATCACTTCCACGTCCAAGGTGATCTTCAGATACCTGCGGCCCAGGGGGTCGGCCAGGTTGACGATGAACGTCGGCAGGGAGACCAGCTGCTCGTTTCCGGTCGCTATGGGCGTGCCGATGGGCTGGCCCTCGGGCGGGGCCTGCTCGCCCGCGGCCGCCTGGGGATCGCCGCCCATGAGCTTTTCCTTGAGGAACATGTCCCAAGCGAACCAGCCGCCCACTCCCAGGACGATGAGCAGGACCACTAGGATGATCCATTTGGTCGCGCCGGACTTCTTGTTAGTTGCCTGTGTATCGAGGGCTTCGTCTGCCACGTTTGATCTCCTTCAGCTTACGAATAGCCGCCAATGTTGGGCGTGGTCTTGACCAGGATCTCAACCCGCCTGTTCTTGTTCCACACCGCCGGCCCATTCCCCTCCAGCAGGGGCTGATCCGGGCCGAAGGCCGAAACCGACAGCCTGCGGTTGTCCAGCCCGTACTCTTGGAGGAACTGGAGCACTTCCATGGCCCTGTTGGCCGAAATGGCGTAGTTTCCGTCGCTGCGCCCGCCCACCATGTCCGAGTGACCGGCGACGTTCACCGGGGCGGTCATGAAGGCGAGCACGTAGGCTATGCGCTCCAGGATGGGCAACGCCGAATCCTTGAGCTTGGCCTCGCCCATGGCGAACAGAAGCTTGTCGGAAAGCACAAGGGCCACGCCCTCGTCCCTGGCGAGTATCTGCAAATTCTCTTCCAACAGCGCACGGTCTACCTGCGAAGGCATGATGTCGTCGGGAAAGAGCAGGTCCTTTATGCGCTGCTGCTTGCGCATGGCCTCGCGCGGGTTCTCCAGCAGTTCGATGACGACCTGCATCTTGGTCGGGATGCGCCCCGCGGCCCGCACCGTCATGAGGCTCACGTCCGAGGTGAAAATCGTCACTCGCGTCAAATAGCTCCTGTCCATGGTGGACATGCTGAGCAGCAGCACGAAAAATGTCAGCAGAAGCGTCATGAGGTCGGAGAAGGTCAGCATCCAGGACGCTGGAGGGAGCCCCGACTTGCGTTGGCGCGCGCGTGGCGGCATGGCCTACTCCTGCTCCGGACGAACCGTTCCAGCCGGTTCAGACTGCCTGTCGTAGCCGAATCTGAAGCCTTGGTAGTCCATGTAGTTCTTGGGCTGTTCGGCGGGCTGAGTCTGGCGGATCTTGCCGCTGTCCGGCGCACCCCGTTTATCGAGCACGATGTCCACGCGCCTGTTCATGCGCCGCTCCGCCGCCGTCTCATTGCCGAAGCGCGGGCGATAGTCCGCGAAAGCCTCCACGCGCATGCGCTCGGCCGGGACGCCGTGAACAAGAAGCTCGCGATACATGGCCATGGCGCGTCCCAGGGATATGCGCCAGCCCGGATTTGGCTCGCCGTCCTTGGGCTTGTAATCGAGGTATTCGGTTTTCAACTCGTCGCGCAGGGTGGACGTATGCCCGGCCAGCAAAAACGGCTGGGGAAGCTCGCGCAGCACGGGCGCCATGCGGCCGACCAGATCGCGTCCGCGCTCCGAAAGCTTGGTCTGGCCTGGTTCGAAGAGTATGTCGGAGCTTATGGACATGATCTGGATGAGCTTGTTCTCGGCGAAACGGATGTCGTCACGGGCATCCTCGTACAAGAGGGGCTTGAGCAGCTCCAGATCCTTGATATCGTTCATGGGCCCGATCTCGCGCGTTTTGCGCTCGTCATGTCGGGCCAAGTAGTTCTCGGTCTCCGGGCTTGCGCCGAAGGTGCCGACGATGGAACCCAGCACGACCAGCTTGCGCTGCTCGTCGATGACGGCCATGGACACCAGGAGCACGAAAAACGTGAGCAGCAGGGTCATCAGATCGGAGAACGTCAGCATCCAAGCCGGAATGCCGGGCTCCTCCTTGCTTTTTTTCCGCCTGCTCACGCTGATGCCCCGCGCGTCTTGCTAATCGCGGATCTTGCGTTCGCTGGGCGCAAGATAGCTGTTGAGCTTCTCTTCGATGATGCGCGGGTTCTCGCCCTTGGAGATGGCCAGGATGCCCTCCAGGACCATTTCCCGCAGCAGCACTTCCTGCCTGCTGCGCAGCTTGAGCTTGCCCGCCATGGGGTTGAAGACAAGGTTGGCCAGCAGGGCGCCGTAGAAGGTCGTGATGAGTGCCACGGCCATGGCCGGGCCGATGGTCGAGGGGTCGCTCATGGTCGACAGCATGGCCACCAGGCCGATGACCGTGCCGATCATGCCCAAGGCCGGGGCGTAGTTGCCCATGGCGCCCAGAATCTCGGCGCCAGTTTCGTGCCGGGACTCCAGATAATGAATCTCGGTCTCCATGATCTCCTGGATGGTCTGGGGCTCCAGGCCGTCGACAGTGAGCTGAAGACCTTTTTTAAGGTACTCGTCGTCGATTTCTTTGAGGATCGGCTCTAGGGACAGGATGCCTTCGCGGCGGGCGCGGTTGGCATAGTCCATGAAACGGCTGATGATATCCTTGGGATCGTCCATGCTGGCGAACAAGGTCTTGCGGCAGACCTTGAGCACGCTCATCATGTGCCCGATGGGATAGTTGACCAGCGCAGCGCCGATGGTGCCGCCGAGAACGATTACGGCCGATGGAATGTCGATGTAGATGAGCAGCGTGCTGTTCATCATGATGCCGGCTACCACCAGGCCGAAGGCAAGGACAAGGCCGATAATTGTCGCGAGATCCATGGCGCGTAGGGTCCTGTCAGAAATCTCGAAGGTTGTATGCCAGCTCAGTAAGCCCTTTCACCGAAAATGCGCGCGCCGATGCGCACAATGGTCGCTCCCTCGGCTATGGCCTGGCGGAAATCGCCGGTCATGCCCATGGACAGGTGGGGCAGCCGTACGCCAAGCTCACGCTCCAGGCTGTCGCGCAGCTCACGCAATGCGGCAAACCAGGGACGCGCCTGCTCGGGCTCGTCGACCATGGGCGGCAGGAGCATGAGCCCGCGCAAGGCGAGCGAATCAAGCCCCCGCACTTCCTGGGCCAAACGGCGAGCTTCGTCGGCAGCGGCTCCGGCCTTCTGCCCTTCGCCAGCCAGGTTGACCTGCAGGAGCACCTCCTGCACGGTCTGCAATGCTTGCGCCCTTTTATGCAACGTCTGGGCCAACTTCAGGGAGTCCACGGAGTGCACCAGGCTGAAGCTTCCGGCCACATGGCGCGCCTTATTGGTCTGCAGCCTGCCGATGAAATGCCAGCGCAGGTCCAGGTCCTGCAATTCCTCGCGCTTGGCCAGGGCCTCCTGGACATAGCTTTCCCCGAAGTCCATTTGCCCGAAGCCGGCCAGGGCGCGCACGTCCTGCGCCGGGTGGAACTTTGACACGGCCACCAAGGTCACCTCGTCGGACGTGCGCCCGCAGGCCACGGCGGCCTCGTTCACCCCTGCGAGCACAGCCTCCAGGTTGCGGCGCAGCTCCAGGGATCGTTCGGCAGACACTGGTGGAGCCATGTCTCCTCACCGCCCCTGTTCTGGTGGCGTCAATTTTTTATCCATTATCTTGTGGGCAGCAATCGCTTATTCGCCAAGCCCGATGGAGCGCAAGAAACCGGGATCCTCGGTCCAGCCTTCCTTGACCTTGACCCACAGCTCCAGGAAGACCTTGCCCTCAAGCATTTCTTCCAGCTCCAGGCGGGCCTCCTGGCCGATCTGCTTGAGCAGCGAACCCTGTTTGCCGATAATCATGGCCTTATGGCTGGGCCGGGAAGTGTAAATGACCGCGCCGATGCGCGTAAAGTTGCGCTCGGGCTCCTCCTCCCATTGCTCAATCTCCACGGCCGTGGAATATGGCAGCTCCTGACGCAGGGCGATGAAGAGCTTCTCGCGCACGGTCTCCGCGGCCATGAAACGCATGGGGACGGTCGAGATCTGATCCTCGGGGAACATGGCCGTGCCTTCCGGCAGTTTGGCCAGCACATGCTCCAGGAGTTCGGGCACGCCGTCGCCCGTGAGGGCCGAAATGGGGAATATCTCCGCGCCGGGCCAGACCTCGGCTATGCGCGCCATGAGGCTGAGCAGGTCGGCCTTGTTCTTGACCTTGTCCACCTTGTTCACGGCCACGATCAGCGGCAAGCCGGGCTTCTGCAGCCCCTGCATCAGCGGGGAACTCTCCGAGGAAAACTTCTCCAGCCGTCCGGCATAGGCCGCGGCATCCAGGAAAACCAGCACGACGTTGGACTGGGCCACCGCCTGCCAGGCGGACTGCAGGAGGAATTTGTTCATCTTGCCCCGAAGCTGGTGCACGCCCGGAGTATCCAGGAAGACCACCTGTCCACGCTCGGTGGTCCAGATACCGCTTATCTGGTTGCGCGTGGTCTGCGGCTTGGGGGAAACAATGGCCACCTTCTGGCCCAGGACGTGATTCAGAAAGGTCGATTTGCCCGCGTTGGGCGGACCCATAAGGGCCACCATCCCAAACTTGCGGTTGGAATCATCATGCATGCAAGCTCCACGGCTGCTTTGGCTCGGTTTTGCGCACGTTACATTGCGATCGGCTATTGTGTCATGGCTTCGCGGCCGCTGCAAGCCGAAGACCTCGTCATACTGCGGCAGGCGTGAAGAAATCGGGCGGCGAAGGCAAGAAAAGCAGCTTACTATTTCAAATCCGCAATGCTTGAGCCAAGCTCAAGCATTGCATACGCATGCTACGCATCCGGCGGGCTTTCCTGGCCCGCACGGCACGTTTTTCAACAGGCTGCTAGCCGGCGGTGCTCGCCTGCTTTGACGCGCGCAGGCGTTCCTCGCTGCTCACGAGAGGCCGAAAAGCCAGCTCCTCGGGCGCGTAGACCGACAATTCGCCGCGCCGGATATCGAAATACCAGCCATGCAGGCACAGCCGCCCCGCCTCCACGCGCTCGCGCACCCAGGGGAAAGACATGAGGTTGCGCAGGGACACGAGGATGACGGCCTGCTCGCAGGCCCGACGCCGCTTGTCGTCGGGTTCGCCCACTGTGGCTTCCAACACGGCCCGCACTTCTTCCTGGCAGATGGACATCCAGGGGCCGATGAACTCGCCGCCCGCGCCATGGGCTCCGCCGTCCACCAGCGCCCCGATGCCGCCGCACTGGCTGTGGCCGAGCACGACGATGTGCTCAACGCCGAGTGTCAGCACTGCGTACTCGATGGCCGCGCTCACGCCGTGATGGCCGCCGTCCGGCTCGTAAGGCGGCACGAGGTTGGCCACGTCGCGGGCCACGAACAGGTCGCCGGGAGCGCAGTTGGTGATGATGGCCGGGTCCACGCGCGAATCGCAGCAGGAGATGACCAGCGCGTCCGGGTCCTGGCCGTGGCGCAGCTTGTCGAAAAGTTCCGTGTTGCCGCGGAAATAATCCTGCCGAAAACGCTCGAAGCCGCGGATTAACTTTCCGAGATTCGAAGTGGGCATTGCTTCTCCTGGTAATGATGCATGACTCGTTCAAGAGCTGAAATATATGCGCACATGCCCCCCTGGGCAACAGCGCGAAGCGCGCCGCGTGGGAACTGGGAGAGGGCGCCGCCCTCTCCCAGACCCTCACCCGCCAGGGGGATGATCCCCCTGGACCCCGCGATTTTTCTGATAACCATCCAGCGACCCCGAGCCGTGACGAGCGCATGTCCATGGACCAGCCGAGGCCGGAAAGAGGGATTCCAAAGGGGTCACGCCCCTTTGGCCGCCGGAGGCAGTTTCACGGGAAACCTTGCCCGCGCGGTGAGGCAGGCAGCCTCACCGCGCGGGCACAAGCGGAACTACTTGCCCAGGGTGGACTGCACCTTGAAAAGCACGTCCTTGGGCTCGAACGGCTTGTCGAACTCGGCCACGGCGTTGGGGATGGCGTACTTGAAGCCGGGGTGGCCGGTGATGACGATGATGGGAATGGCCTTGTCCGTGCCCTTCTTGGTCAGCTTGCGGTTGAACATGGGGCCGGACACGCCGGGCATCTCGATGTCCAGGGTGATGAGGTCCGGGTTCTCCTGCTCGATGGCCTTCATGGCCGCATCGCCGTCGCCGGCGGTGACTGTGGCGTATCCAGCCTCGGTTAGGATGTCGGACAGGTAGTCGCAGATGTTCTGGTCGTCGTCTACAATGAGGATCTTCTTGGCCATGATGCACCTCTCACGATCTTGGCTTACTTGGGTTCTTGGGTTCGCTTGTATGGCTGGAAGCCGCCTCGGGCGAGGCGGCCGTTGCCGACAGTATGACCGGGAAACGCAGCAGGAAGCAGGTCCCGGGGCCTGCGGTGGGTTCCACCTCCACGTTCCCGCCGTGGTCCTTGACGATGCCGTAGGTGATGGACAGCCCGAGTCCAGTGCCCTTGCCCACCTCCTTGGTGGTGAAGAAGGGCTCGAAAATCTTCTCGCGCAGGGCAGGCGGCACGCCCACGCCCGTGTCGCGAATGCGGATGAGCACCCAATCGTCCTGGGCCGTGGCGGTCAGCATGAGGCGCTTGTCCGCCGGACCGGCCTCCACGGCCCAGGAGTCGGAAGCGTCGGGCCCACCCGCGCATTCCGCTTCGAGGGCGTCGCGGGCGTTGATGAGTATGTTGATGAAGACCTGCTCCAGCCGGTTGCGGTCGGCCAGGATGTCGGGCAGGCCGTCGTCCAGCTCGAAACGGACCTCGATGCCGCGCAGGGCGAACTGCTCGCGGAAGATGTCGAAGGCCCTGCGCAACACCTCGCCGGCCTGCACGGGCTCGCGGCGCAGATCGGACTTGCGGCCGAATTCGCGCATGTGGTTGATGATGTTCGCTGCGCGGTCCACGTGCTCGGCCATGAGCTCGGCCACGTTGCGCAGGGTTCCACTGTCAGGGGCCTGCCCCTGACCGAGCTTGCGCAGGATGAGGTCCACGCCCGACTGGATGACCGTGAGCGGCTGGTTGAGCTCGTGGGCCATGCCCGTGGCCATTTCGCCCAAGGTGGCCATCTTGCTGGCCTGGATGAGCTGCTGCTCGGTTTCCAGGCGCTTGGTGATGTCGCTGGTGGTGACCAGCAGCACCTTGCGGCCGGGATACTCGCAGCGCGAGGCGCGGATGGCCACGTAGAAGGCCTGGCCGTTCTTGCGGCCGTGGCGGGCCTGGTGGATGTGGCCCGAGCGCAGCAGGTCCGCGGCTATGGCCTGCTTGTCCCCGTCGCGGAACAAATCGAGGAAGCAGGTGCCTACCAGCTCGTCATGGCTGAAGCCGTAGGAGGCCGTGGTCCTGGCGTTGCAGTCGATGATGGCCAGGCTCTCGGTATCCAATAGAAAGATGGAGTAGGGGAAGTCGCTGAAAATGGCGTGGTACTTCTCCTCCGAGCGCTTGAGCTTTTCTTCCAGCGCCTTGCGCGAGGTGATGTCCAGGCACATCTTGATGGCCCCCACGATCTCGCCGCTGGCGTCGGTCACGGGCGCGGTGGTCACGATCCAGTGGGCCAGGGAGCCGTCCTTGTAGGCGCCGGTCTCCTCGCTGGTATGGAAGCGGCCGTCGGCGAAGGTCTCCTCCACCGGGCAACGGACGCATTTGCAGTCCCTGCCCCAGAAGGCCTGATAGCAGCAGTCGCCGGGCTTGACCTTCATGTGCTCCGAGAAGGTCCTGTTCCAGCTCACCAGACGGAAGTTGCGGTCCAGCACGGCCACCAGACAGGGCACGCCCTCGAAGATGTTGCGGTACATCTCCTCTGGCCGCAAGCCGCCGAGGGATGGGCAGGCCTGCAGCTCGACCATGGGCTTGCTCTTGTTGGGCAAGATCGCCTCGCTCACTGGCAGGCCTCCCGCGCTATCTGGCGCTCGGCCGGATCCATGGGCCGAATGTCGGCCTTGAAGCGGGGCACGGCCACATGGATCGTCGTGCCCTGGCCAAAGGCTGATTCCACGCGCACCCGCCCGCCGTGCTGGGCGATGATCCGGCCCGAGATGTACGTGCCAAGACCCGTGCCCTTGGCGCCCTTGGAGGAGAAGAACAAGGTGAACATCTTCTCGCGCGTCTCGCGATCCATGCCGATGCCGTTGTCGTTGATCTCGAAATAGACAGCCTCGGCGTCGGCGCGCGCCCTCAGCACGACCTTGTGCCCGGCCTTGGAGGCGTCGCTCGTGCAGGCGTCCATGGCGTTCTCCAGGAAGTTGACCATGGCCGAGGACAGGGCCACCTCGTCGATCTCGAAAGCGCCCAGGCTCCCCGCGAGGTCCAGGCCGAAGGACAGTCCCTGGCGCTCGGCCTTGGGGCCGACGATCTCAGCCAGCGACTGGGCGAAGCCCGCCACTTCCACGGACTCGTGGTTCAGGTGGCGCGACTTGGCGTAGTACAGGATGTCCAGCACGAGCTTCTTGATGCGCCCGACCATGGAGGTCACCACGGCCCAACCTTCCACGACCTTGGCCTGGTCGCCCTTAGCCAGCCCGCGCTCGACCTTGTACACGCCGCCGTCCAGGGCCGTGAGTAGCCCCTTCACGCCATGGGACATGGAGCCGATCATGAGTCCGAGATTGGACAGGTGGTCCTGGAGCTGTCGGAGCTGGGTGATGTCCGTGGCCATCTCCATGACCTCCACGATATCGCCCTTCTCGTCGCGGATGGGCGAGGTGCGGATGAGCACGTTGATGGGCTGGCCTTCGCGGTCCGTGACCACGGTCTCGGTCTCCACGGTGTGGCCTTCCTTGACCGTCTTGTGCACGAGACATTCGGTGCAGGGCCGGTCGCGGTGCTTGTAGACCTCGAAACAGCGCTCGCCCACGCCAGCGCCGAAGCACTCGCGGAACATGCGGTTGGCCTCGCGGATGCGAAAGTCCAGGCCATGCACTGAGATGAAAGCGGGCGAGGCGTCGAATATCTCCTGGTACTTCTGCTGGGCGGTGCGCAGCTCGTCCTGCAAGCGTTTGACCTCGGTCACGTCCACCGAAAACTCCAGCACGAATTCGACCTTGCCGTCGCGGCCCGTGATGGGTGCGGTGTGCACGATGGCCGGAATCTCCTGGCCGCCGCGGTCCACCAGCAGCTCGCGCCTGCGCTGGCCCTTGCCCGTCTCGATGGCCATCCACACTGGGCAGCCGTTGCCCCGGCCCAGACGGCCCGAATAGACCTCCCAGCTGTTGCAGCCCACCTTGTCGCCAAGGCGCTCGCGGTACAGGCGGTTGGTGGCCACAATCTCCAGGTAGCGGTTATGCACCGATACGAAGCAGGGAATCTCGTTGAACGGGCCGGGAGCCTGCCCGCCCTCGCCGCCGGAGTTCGCGGCGTTGCCTATGTCTCCGGCCAGGGCGCTCATGGCCTCGGTCAGGCTCTCCACCACCTGGCCCACGGCCACCTGGCGCTCGAGCTCCACCACGCGGGCGGACTTCTCCGCCACCAGGCGCTCCAGGTTGTCGGTATTGGCCTTGATTTCGCGGCGCATAGACAGCTTGTCGCGGGCGCGCTTGAGGGCGATCTGCAGGATCTCGTCGCGGATGGGCTTGGTCACGAAATCCACGGCGTCGAGCTGCAAACTCTTGATGGCCAGGTCCAGATCGCCGTGGCCCGAGATCATGATAACCTCGGCGTCGATCTTACGGGCCTTGATGTTGCGCAGGACCTCGATGCCGTCCATGCCGGGCATCTTGATATCAAGCAGCACTATGTCAGGCGCGAGCCAGTCGAAGAGATTAAGCCCTTCCTGGCCGTCGGCCGCGGTATGCACGTCGTAGCCCAGATCGGCCAGTGACATGCCGAGCATGCGGCGGATACCTTCCTCGTCGTCGATAAGCAGAAGCTTCATATTCATCGCCATGATTCTCGGCTCAAGGTGGGAAAGCCGGGCAACTCCGGCGATCCCGCAAATATTATTCCATGGATTCATCCACTTGGAGCGCATCCATACAACGCTATGCGCATACTCCCTCGCAGAGAGCCCGGCCGTGATCTTTTCCACCGCGCCATTCCCCTGGACCCGGCGGAATCGCCCTTACTCACCTGCGGGGGTGGATTTGGGCCGACCTGCAGCCAGCATACATGCTCCATAGATTGGTTTATAAACCAATCCACTTGATTACTCAACCAATTTTCATTCACCTTTCAAAGCATACGCAAAGCCCGGGGCCCAGCGACAGGCATTACAGGCTTCCCGCAAAGCTGCCTTTTAGAGCAGATCGCTTTTTAAGACGCCCGCTCCGGAGTTGACGGCGCAAATGAATTGCGCCTACGCCGAAGCTAGCGGCAAGCCATGCCGACGCATGCCTTGCAGAGCATTTTCAAAAGCAAAATGCTCTAACCCTCAATTGCATGTGGCGGGCCAATACGGAAGATCGCCTATCGCGCAACACCGCCGCAGCCTGGAATCGGCATTGCCGGCAGCTTGCGACGCACCGACCGCATTGCGCAACGTGTTTCGCAACGGCTTCAGGCATTGCCGGACCACTTTCGCGACGAGCGGTTTTCAAGTACAGGCTGGCCATGGACACCAAGATTAACCTGCTGGATCTCTCCCTGGACGAACTGCGCGGCTTCATAGCCGAACTGAGAGAGCCACGCTTCCGGGCCGAGCAGGTCTGGCAATGGATGTGGCAGAAGGGAGTCAGTGATTTCGAAGAGATGAGCAACGTTTCCAAGGCCCTGCGCACCAAGCTGGCCGAACATGCCGTAATACTCCCGCCGACCATCGACACGGTGCGTGAAAGCGACGACGGCACGGTCAAGTTCCTCCTGCGCCTGGCCGACGGAGCGCTCATCGAAACCGTGCTGCTCCCGTCGAGGACGCACTACACCCAATGCCTGTCCACGCAGGTCGGCTGCGCCATGGGCTGCGCCTTCTGCTCGACCGGAACCATGGGCCTCGCGCGCAACCTGGCGCACTCCGAGATCTGCGGCCAAGTCCTCTTGGGCAGGAAGTGGCTGGAGCAGAAAAACAGCCAGGACAAAGGGGAACGCAGCCTGCGCAACCTCGTGTTCATGGGCATGGGCGAGCCGCTCATGAACTACGACACGCTGGTCAAAAGCCTGCACACCCTGCGCGACGACAAGGCCTTCGGCTTCTCATCGCGGCGCATGACCGTGTCCACGGCCGGCGTGCCCGGCAGGATGACCGAACTCGTGACCTCCGGACTGGCCCGACTGGCCGTGTCACTGCACGCGCCCACCCAGGAGTTGCGCGAGCGGATCATGCCCAGGGCCGCGCGCATGCACCCGCTCCCCGCGCTCATGGAGGAGTTGAAAAAGCTGCCTCTCAGGCCACAGGAACGCACCACCTTCGAGTACATCCTGATCGGCGGGCTCAACGATACGCCGCAGCACGCCCGCGAGCTGGTGCGCCTGCTGTCCCACGTGCGCGCCAAGATCAACCTCATCGCCTGCAACCCGGCCAAGGACTCGCCCTTCGCGGCTCCGACCATGGAGGCCATAGAAGCCTTCCAGCAGGTCCTGCGCGACAAGGGCCTGGTCGCCATGCTGCGCAAGTCCAAGGGCCAGGATATCGAAGCTGCCTGCGGACAACTGGTTACCCAAAAGCAGAAGGAACAGGCCCGGACCGAGCAGGCTGACGCGTAAGTGCAAGATGCCTCCGGCTGCCGGGAGGGGAATCCTCCTCATTCAGGAGAGGATTACAGAGCAAACGTCCTCTCATCCTCCAGTCGCCCCTCGCAAAGGAGACGACTGGAGGACATCAACATGGACATCGCCGCTTCCTGATTTCTGTCCCGCCCACATAAGAGGCTGTTTTTGAGCCGTTTCGCATATGATCGAGAAGCGATCTCATAAGTCAGCCCACCCTCTCACGCATTACGCGCGGATTGAGACTTCTCGTTACCCCTGACAACGTCCCCTTGGTAATTCGGACGATCTTTCAAAGCCTTGTCGGAATCATCCGATGCAATGCGTGTAATACTTAGAAATTAAATACTTTTACGTGCATAACCGCATGCGGGAATATGGGCGTGAGCGAGTCCAGGATCACGCCCGGAGGTGTCTTCCGTCCGCACGCGCAGGCGAAGGAGGTTCGCGGGAAAACTGCAATATAGACCGTTACTAGCGACTTGGGCCTGGCCGGAAAGGTCATGTCGCCCGTTGATATGCATAGTGTGCCATCCTTCCACAGGTATGCTAACCTCAACCTGTTATTCTATAGGGGCTAAGGAGCACCGAGGGTGAATGAAGCTCGGGAGGGCAAGCATCGTTTCAGCAAGCGTGGGGGCGCCAACCAAACCCGCTCCCGAAGGAGCGGACAAATCAAAAGGAGTTCCTATGGCTAGCATTCATCCCGACAAGGCGATGCCGACAGTAGGTTCGGTGTCAAGACTTTCTTGGGGAGCCGTATTCGGCGGAACGGCGCTGGCGATCACGACTCTCATGCTGATGGTGCTGCTTGGCATGGCCATCGGCTTTTTCGCCCTGAACGTGGCCACGGAGGAGAACCCATTGGGCGGAATGGGAGTAGGCTCCTATATATGGTGGGTGCTGAGCTGGATTGTCGCGCTTTTCTTCGGAGGCTGGGTCACCAGCAGATTCGCCGGATTGCAGCGCACGAACGATGGCATGCTGCATGGCTTCGTCACTTGGGCCCTGACAACACTGGTTATCTTGCTGCTCCTCACCAACATCATTGGAACCGTGGTGGGAGGGGCATTCAGTGTCGCAAAGAGCGCCCTCGGCGCGGCTGGGCAGGCCGTATCCGCGCTGCCTGGTCCTACTCAGGCCATCCCCGGGCAGCAGAATCCGGTTCAGACCATCATGCAGGAGGCCCAGCAGACTATCGAGCAAGTCCGGCAGAAGGGCGGCGAACAGGCAGTCAACGAACTTACGAACGCCATTCGTGAAGTGTTCAGCGATGCCGAGATCACGCAGGCGGATCAACAGCGCCTCGCCGATCTGCTCGGCAAGTACACCGACATGAGCCAACAGGAAGCCCAGTCGACCGTGAGCCGCTGGGTATCATCCTTCCAGCAGGCAAAGCAGCAGCTTGGGCAGGTCGGGCAGCAGGTGGCGCGAACCGCGGAGGACGTGGCCCAGGCCCTTGGCCAAGCGGCGATCTGGGCTTTTCTTGCCCTGCTGCTCGGAGCCCTGGCCGCAGGCCTGGGTGGGCGAGCCGGGCGGGTTGGAGGCGCTGTCTCGATATAGATCCTGCGTAAGGGTAACTCCTATTATGGGACCCTGCACATGAACTGAGCGCAGAGACAGGAGCACCGTATCCAATACGGCCCTGGCGGAAACGGATTCAGGAGCGCGTCCGCTCCGTCGGACGCAGGATTGGGAGAGGGTGCTACTCTCTCCCAAATGCAAGCAGAGCCGGCTGATTTCGATGGTTCTTCCATCGAAATCAGCCGGCTCTGAATATGGGGTCCAGGGGGCCGCGCTCCCTGGTGGGTGGGGTCTGGGGAGGGCAACGCCCTTCCCAGCTCTTACGCCTTGTATCTTAGCGCGACGGAATGGACTCGACCGGCTCGCTGAGCAGGAACTTGCCCTGTTGAATCCATTCCTTGAGTTTGTCGGCGACCTCCAGGGACATTACATGGCTGGTAAGGGGCACCGTGGGCACGCGCTTGCCGTCAAGCTTGATCTCGCCGGATTTGAGTTCGCTGAAAGGCGCGTGGGCCAGGATCTTGTGTATTCCGTTGGGATAATCGTGGCCATAGTCCTTGACCGGCATGAGGATGTCCGAATCGGCCACGCCGGTGAACCAAGCCAGCTCCTCGTCCAGGATCGGAATAGGAATGCCCACGCCCAGGGACAGCGAGCAGCCGTAGCCCAGGAAACTAATGCCGCGCAGATAGCGTTCCTGCATACCTTTCAGATCGCCCTTGACCATGAGCGTGCCCGAGGGCGTGAGCGGGATGCCCCGCTCGTTGCGCTGGGGCTTGGAATTGTGCTGGGTGCCCGCGCCGATGACGTAGCCGATGCCGCCGCCCAGGAAGATGCGTGTGCCCAGGCCGATGGTGCGCAGGTACGGATCGTTGAACAGCGGGGACAGTTCGCCGGCGGTCGCGAAGTTGCAGTTGCGAGCATCGGGCTTGAGCGGACCCATGTACGTGTAGATGGTGCGGCTGGTCAGGTTCACGGCCGCGTTGTAGTTCTGGTAGCAGTTGCGCGGATTCAGCAGCTCGGCAAAGGGCAGGTCGGCCAGGGTTATGTCGCGCTCCACTACCTTCCTTGGGTAGCAGTCCGTAACGTAGCTCTCGGCCTTCAGGTGCACGCTCTTGCCCGCGACCAGATCCTCGATGACATGGCCTCCGCCGTAGTGGAAGCGTCCGGGATAGACCTTGTTGAGCGGATCGTCCTCGGTTGGCTCGGTGGCTCCGATGTATCCGTCCACGGCGGCGATTCCGCCGTAGGCCGGCACGTTGTTGAGCTTGATGCGGCTGGCCCTAATGACAGGCCCGCTCTGACCGATATTGAAGAACAGACCCGAGGAGCACATGGGCGAGAAGGTGCCGGTGGTGACCACGTCCACCTCGCGGGCGGCCTTAGCCTTGCCCTCGCGGCGAACGATTTCGGTCATTTCGCTGGCGTTGACCACCACGGCTTTGCCTTTTTTGATGCGCTCGTTGATTTCGGCAATCGTCCTCAGGGTCTGGCTCGCTCCGGCCATTTCCTTTCTCCCAATAATAAATGGATTATTTTGAAAATACTCGTTTAGAGCTCTAGGATTGTAAATTCGGCCTGTTTTTTAGGACCACGCAGGGGGATACGGGCGCAAAGGAAAACTTGGCTAAAAACTTGTTTTAGGCTAAAAGGATGCTTAAGAGAGGCTGGCGCGCCGTGCGCCCGAGAGCTGGCCTGCTGCAGGCCGCCTCACCGCTCCCCCCCTGGGAGTTGAACACTTACGCGACCTCTGTTCAGTTTTCAATAACGATAGGCGAATATTAGTGTCCAAAGCCTCTCTCAGGAAGCACCTGTCCAAATTTTTCTCCGACCCGGAGCTCAAACGCTGGTTCGATCCCCTGAAGGTGGACGTATCGTCGGATGAGAAGCGCGTGTGCGTGGCCTTTCCGCACGCATTCTTCGGCGACTGGTTCGACACGCACGCCCGCAGCCGCTTCGAGGCGGAGGTGGCCCGCTTTTTGGGACCCGGTTTTCTTGTGCGCTACGAGAATAGCGCCGGCATCGGCAACCGCCCGCAACATCTGGCCATGAAGCCAGCCCAGAGCGTGAACTTCCCTTTTGGCCACCAGTTCACTTTGGATAACTTCCTGGTCAACCGCAAGAACTCCTTTCCCATAGCCTCGGCGCGGGAAGTGGCCACCAAGGGCAACAGCACCTACAGCCCTTTCGTCATCTGCGGCGAAGCCGGCTCGGGCAAGACGCACCTGCTGCGCGCCGTGGCCAACGAAATCAGCAAGTCATGCGGCATCGAGCGCATATTCTCCGGCTCCGTGGAGGACATGAACCAGCTCTACGCCTCGCGCTTCAGAAACGATCCGCACAAGGCCAGGAACCACCTGGGGGCCTTCGATTACCTTTTCGTGGACGACCTGCAGCAGATCAGGAACCATCCGGACCTGCAACAGGAACTCATCCTGATCTTCAACGCCCTCCACGACCGCCGCAAGCAGATGGTCTTTTCCTGCACGGGCCGACTTTCCAGCTACGACTTCCTGGACCCAAAGCTCAAGTCGCGCCTGGAATGGGGCCTCATCGTGCACCTGGAAGCGCCCGACTTGGACATCCGCGTGCGCTACATCCAGCAGCAGCTCAAACTACGCAAGCTCCAACTGAACCAGGAACAAATCCTGACCCTGTCTCAGCGCTTCACGGATTTCCGTTTCTTGCAAGGCATCCTGCTCAAGCTGTTCGCCTTCAAGGAGCTGATGAACCGCGACATCCGCGAGCGCGAGTTCGAGCAAATCCTCAGCCACACCGAGGACGTGACCAAGCCGGCCCTCACGCCCGAGGCCGTGCTCAAGGCCGTGGCCGACCACTTCAAGCTGCCGGTCAAGGACGTCACGGGCAGCCGCCGGCACCAGGAAGTGGTCATGGCCAGACAGATGGCCATGTATCTGTGCCGCAAGCTCCTGGGCAGCTCATATCCGGCCCTGGGCCGGCTCTTCGGCGGCAAGGACCACTCCACTGTTCTTTACGCCGTGAAAAAGATAAAGGAATTGCAGCAGGATGACCCGGATATGAAACGCCTGTTGATAAGTTTACGCGAGAAGTGCCTCTCTCAGGAGGAAATCTGAAATGTCGCCTTCCGCGATGCTCGAAAGTTCCTTTAGGGTGCCTTACCGTGTTCCTTGTTTCTCCTGTTTAAATAGACAGTTGATCCACTTATGCACGAAGTGACCGCCCTCTACAGCTAACAACAAGGAGATATCATGTTTGTAAGAGTATTCCGAGATGATATCATCGAAGGCCTGCAGAAGTCGGCGAGCATCATCCCGGCCAAGACGGGGGCGGCATTCCTGAGAACCATCTGGCTCAAGGCAGAGGACGGGGCGCTCAAGATCATGGCCACGGACTCGAACCTGGAGTTCTGCGGCAGCTATAAGGCGGAGATCGTGCAAGAGGGTCTGGCCGGCGTACAGGGCAGGGCTTTCTACGATCTGATGCGCAAACTGCCTTCTGGCCAGATAACCATCCGCACCGATGAGGCCACCAAGAATGCTATAATCGAGCAGGGCAGCCGCAAATACAAGCTGCCGGTCAACGATCCTTCCTGGTTCCAGAAGTTTTCCGACTACCCGGAAAGCGGCGGCGTTTTCTGGTCGGGCGATTTCCTCCAGGAGCTCATCGATCGCGTGGCCTTCTGCATCAGCGACGAGGACACCATGGAGGCCATCGCCTGCATGAACATGGTGGCCAAGGACGTGGAAGGCGAGAAGGTGGTGGAAGTTTGCGGCCTGAATGGCCATCAATTCGCCATGGTACGCTTCGTGAATGACGACATCGCCGGCTTGCTCCCGGAAAACGGCATCCTGGTGCAGAAGAAATACGTCTCTGAACTCAAGAAATGGCTGACCGCCGACGAGATTGAGCTGGCCATAAGCGACAAGCGGTTGTTCTGCCGCACCGGTGACCGGCGCGAGACCTTCAGTCTGCCGCTGTCCTATTATCAATATCCGGACTATCAGGGCTTCCTGGCCAAGGTGCAGGGCAATGGCGCGTCATCCCTCAGTTTCGCGCGCACGGAAATGATCGAGTCACTGGACCGCATCATGATTTTCAATTCCGAGACCAACCGCTGCGTGAACTTCGTGTTCAACGGCCAGGAGTTGACGCTCTTTTCCCAAGGCCAGGACGTGGGACAGGCCTCGGAGTCCATTCAAGTGGTATTTGCCGGGGAGTTGGAGAAAATCGCCTTCCCGACCCGCAACCTAATCGAGATTCTTGGGCATTACAGCTCCGACCAGGTGAGCTTCACCCTGACCGGCTCCGAAGGCCCCTGCGGCATCAGGAGCGAACAGGACAAGGACTACCTGGTCATCATCATGCCCATGAAGATCGTCGAAGAGACTTACTTTAAAGAGGAAAACGACTAATCCATGTCTAACGAGAACCTGCTTCAGAACGGCGCGGCCAAGACTTCTGGCAACGGCGGCTACACCGCGGATTCCATTACCGTGCTGGAGGGCCTGGCGGCCGTACGCAAGCGCCCGGCCATGTACATCGGCTCCACGGACATTCGCGGCCTGCACCATCTTGTCTATGAGGTGGTGGACAACTCCATCGACGAAGCCATGGCCGGCTACTGCGACCGCATCAGGGTCGTGTTGCATCTGGACAACTCCGTGACCGTCTCGGACAATGGCCGCGGCATCCCCGTGGACATGCACCCCAAGGAGGGCAAGCCGGCGGTCGAGGTCGTCATGACCAAGCTGCATGCCGGCGGCAAGTTCGACTCCGGCTCATATAAGGTGTCCGGCGGCTTGCACGGCGTGGGCGTGTCCTGCGTCAACGCCCTGTCCGAGTACCTGGAGGTCTTCGTCAAGCGCGACGGCAAGCGCCATCATCTGCGCTTCGAACGCGGCGTGACCGTGGGCCAGCTCACGGTGATCGGCGAAGGCGAGACCGCCACCGGCACCACGGTGCGCTTTCGTCCCGACGAGGAAATTTTCGAGACCAACCAGTTTTCCTACGAGACGCTCTCCAAGCGTTTTCAGGAACTGGCCTACCTGAACGACGGCCTGACCATCGAGTTCAAGGACGAGCGCGAGTCCAAGGAAGAAGCCTACTGCTACCATGGCGGTATCGTGTCCTTCGTACGCGACCTGAACGAGGGCCAGGGCTTCCTGCACGACATCATCGACGTCTCGGGCGAAGTGGACTCGGTCATAGTCAGCCTGGCCATGCAGTACAACGCGGGCTACAAGGAAAACGTCCTCACCTTCGCCAACAACATACGCACTAAGGAAGGCGGCACGCACCTGGTCGGCTTCAAGACCGCCCTGACCCGCGCGGTGAACAACTACGTGGAAAAGGGCGACCTGCCTAAGAAGCTCAAGCAGAAGGTCTCGGGCGACGACGTGCGCGAAGGCCTGACCGCCGTGGTCAGCGTCAAGTTGCCCAACCCGCAGTTCGAGGGCCAGACCAAGACCAAGCTCGGCAACTCCGAGATCGCCGGCATAGTCTCTTCGCAGGTCTATGAGCGGCTCATGACCTTCTTCGAAGAGAACCCGAACGACGCCAAGGCCATCATAGAGAAGATCGTGGACTCGGCCCGCGCCCGCGAGGCAGCGCGCAAGGCCCGCGATCTGGTGCGGCGCAAGGGCGCCCTGTCCGACCATTCCCTGCCCGGCAAGCTGGCCGACTGCCAGTCCAAGAAGCCCGAGGAATCCGAGCTGTTCATCGTCGAGGGCGATTCGGCCGGCGGCTCGGCCAAGCAGGGCCGCGACCCGCGCTTTCAGGCCATCCTGCCCCTGCGCGGCAAGATCCTGAACGTGGAGAGGACGCGTTTCGACAAGATGCTCGGCAACAAGGAAATCCGGGCCATGATCACGGCCATGGGCGCGGGCATCGACGAGGACATGGACCTGGAGAGGCTGCGCTACCACAAGATCGTCATCATGACCGACGCCGACGTGGACGGCGCGCACATCCGCACGCTCCTGCTGACCTTCTTCTTCCGGCAGTACAGGCAGCTCATCGACAACGGCTTCCTGTACATCGCCCAGCCGCCGCTGTTCCGTGTGCAGAAGGGCAAGAACGAAAAATACATCGTGGACGAGCCCACCCTGCGCTCGCACCTCATCGAGGCCATTGCCGGCGAGGTGACCTTGATTGCCCCCAATGAGCAGGAGATCAGCAAGAAGAAACTCGAACGCCTGCTGGAGAAGATCGCCTATCTGGAAGCCAAGGTGCGCGAGGCCGGGGCCTACGGCTTCAGCGACGAGCTGCTGCTGAGCGTGCTGGAGTACGGCACGCGCCTGACGCCCGCCTCGTTCCAGGACGGCGAGTTGGAGTCCCTGCGCACATACCTGTCGAGCAAGGGCCATCTGGTCTGGACCGAGCAGGAGATGGAGCTGGACGAGCTGCGCACCTTCGTCATCTTCGAGAACGAGAACGCTCAGCGCACCCGCATCGGCGTGGAGTTCTTCAACTCCAAGCTCTATCGCTACGCCTACGACGCCCTGGACACCATCCGCCAGACGACCGGCGGCCATGAACTGACCCTGCGCAAGCGCGAGCAGTCCTACAAGGTCAACGGCTATTTCCATGCCCTGCGCGCGGTCATCGACGAGGCGCACAAGGAGTACAACATCCAGCGCTATAAGGGCTTGGGCGAAATGAACCCCGAGCAGCTCTGGGAAACGACCATGAACCCCGAGAACCGCACCATGTTCCAGGTGTCCGTGGAGGACGCCGAGGAAGCGGACAAGATCTTCTCGGATCTCATGGGCGACCAGGTCGAGCCGAGGCGGCAGTTCATCGAGAGGAACGCGCTCAGCGTGAGTGAGCTGGATATTTAAGGCTTGTAGTTCATCAGCCTCCGGCGGCCAAGGGAGCAAGCTTCCCCGGCCCTTGAGGGCTTTCAAAGATACTAAAAGTCTTTGGAAAGGGGGTCCGGGGGGAGAACCTTTCTTCAGAAAGGTTTCCCCTCGGTTCCAGACTAGGGAGAGTAAATGACCACGAACAACACAGTCAGCATTAAATCCGAGATCGAGAAATCGTATCTAGAGTACTCCCTCTCGGTCATCATCGGCCGCGCCATTCCAGACGTGCGCGACGGCCTCAAGCCCGTGCACAGGCGCATCCTGTACGCCATGCACGAGCTCGGAAACTCGTACAACCGCGCCTACAAGAAGTCCGCGCGCGTGGTCGGCGACGTCATCGGCAAGTACCATCCGCACGGCGACCAGTCGGTCTACGACGCCTTGGTGCGCATGGCCCAGGACTTCTCCATGCGAGACCTGGTCGTGGACGGCCAGGGCAACTTCGGCTCCATCGACGGCGACGCCGCGGCTGCCATGCGTTACACCGAAGTGCGCATGTCGCGGCTGGCCTCGGAATTTTTGGCCGACATCGAGAAGGAAACCGTCGATTTCCGGCCCAACTACGACAACTCCTTGCAGGAGCCCGCGGTCCTGCCCACCAAGGTGCCCAACCTGCTGCTCAACGGCACCAGCGGCATCGCGGTCGGCATGGCCACGAACATCCCGCCCCACAACCTGGGCGAGCTCATGGACGCCACGCTGCACCTGCTGGACAACCCGGAGTGCACCCCGCGCGACCTGACGGCCTTCGTCAAGGGCCCGGACTTCCCCACTGCCGCCTCCTGCTACGGCGGTCGCGGGCTCATGGACGCCTACGAGACCGGTCGCGGCTCCATCAAAATACGCGGCACCGTGGCCGTGGAGGAGAAGAAGGGCGGCCGCGAGTCCATCGTCATTAGCGAGATCCCCTTCGCGCTCAACAAGTCGAGCCTGGTGGAGAAGATCGCCGCGCTTATCAACGACAAGCGCATCGACGGGGTGTCCGACCTGCGCGACGAATCGGACCGCAAGGGCATCCGCATCGTCCTCGACCTCAAGAAGGGGGCGATTCCGGACATCATCATCAACATGCTCTACAAGTTCACGCCGCTGGAAAGCAGCTTCGGCATCAACATGATGGCCGTGGTCGGGTCCAGGCCCATGCTGCTGAACCTGAAGAGCATCCTGGATTACTTCCTGCAGCACAGGCGCGAGGTCATCCTTCGGCGCACGCGCTTCGACCTGGACAAGGCCGAGAAGCGCGCGCACATCTTGGAAGGCCTGCTCATCGCCCTGGACAACATCGACGAAGTGGTGCGTATCATCCGCTCGTCGGCCACTGCCCTGGAAGCCAAGTCCCGGCTCATGGAGCGCTTCGGCCTGTCCGACGTCCAGTCCCAGGCCATCCTGGACATGCGTCTGCAGCGCCTGGTGAACCTCGAGCAAGAGAAGTTGCGCGAGGAGTTCGCCGAACTGCTTAAGAAGATCGAGTACTTGAAGTCCATCCTGACCAACGAGGAAGTCCTCAAGGGCGTCATCCGCGAGGAGCTGCGCGAGGTGCGCAGGATCTTCGCCACGCCGCGCAAGACGGTCATCCTGGAGCAGGACCTGGACAGCATCGATATCGAGGACCTCATCGCCGACGAGGAAGTCGTGCTGACCCTGTCGCGGCGCGGGTACATCAAGCGCACGACCCTGGACAGCTACCAGCAGCAGAAGCGCGGCGGCAAGGGCATCTCGGGCGTGCTGACCGGCGACGACGATTTCGTGCACACCTTCTGCAGCACGAGCAACCACCAGTACCTCCTGCTGTTCACCAACCGGGGCCGCATGCACCAGCTCAAGGTGCACCAGGTGCCCGAGGGCGGCCGCTACGCCAAGGGTTCGCATATCGCCAACCTGCTGCCCCTGGACAAGGACGAGCATGTGACCACGGCGCTCACGGTGCGCGAGTTCGCCGAGCACAACTACTTCATGTTCGTGACCAAGCGCGGCATGATCAAGAAGACCAGCGCCTCGCTGTACGCCAACGTGCGCTCCTCGGGCGTGCGCGCCGTCAACCTGCGCGATGACGACGAGCTGATCATGGTGCGCGAGATCAACGGCCGCGACGAGCTCATCCTGGTCACGGCCGAGGGCACGTCCATCCGCTTCACCTCGGCCGAAATCCGGCCCATCGGCCGCGGCGCCACTGGCGTCAAGGGCATTGCCCTGCGCGGCAGCGACGAGGTTGTGGCGGGAGTGGTGGTGCGGCCCGACGAGGAAGCCGTGGACGCCTCCGGCGAAGACAGGAGACTGGTGCTGACCATCTCCGAGAAGGGCTACGGCAAGCGCACGCCCGTGAACCAGTACCGGGGTCAGTCGCGCGGCGGCAAGGGCATCATCAACATGAAGGTTACGCCCAAGACGGGCCGCGTCGTGGGCGCGGTGGTTACCTATGAAAGCAAGGAAGAGGTCATCCTGCTGACCTCGGGCAACAAGGTAATCCGCCTGAGTTCAGAGGATATCAGCGTCATCGGCCGGGCCACCCAGGGCGTGCGCCTGGTGCGCATGGAGGAGGAGGATCGCGTGGCGGCCTTCGATCTCATCAAGGACAGCCTTATTGTCTCGGACGGCGCGTGCGAACTCGAGTAACCGCGGCGAGGACGGAACCTCTCCGGAGAATGGAGCAATGCCCAAAGCTCTGAAACGCATCATATTGGCCGTGGGATTGAGCCTTACGCTCGCCGCCGGCTGCGGCGACGGAAAGGATGCCGCGTCCGTGAGGCTGGAAAAGGCCAGAAACGCCTACAACCAGGGCCTGTACCTGGAGGCCGAGGCCGACTACGAGCGCTTCCTGCAGGAGCATTCGCAGCACCCGGCCCGCTGGGAGGCCTGGGGCCGACTCTTGGATATAACCTTTTCCATAAAGAACGATCAGGAAAAGGGAGTTATCCTGCTGGAGGCCATGCTGCTGGAATACGGCGAGGACCAGGAAAAGGCCGCCTACGTGCTCCAGCGCATCGGCGATTTCTATGCGGAACAGAAACAATGGGACAAGGCCATCGAGAAGTGGGCCAAGGGCCGTCGGCTCTCGGGCCAGCAAGTGGACAGCCAATGGCCTTTCCTGCTGCGCATGGCCCGGGCCTACAGGGCCATGCACAACTACGACATGGCCCGCGAGACGCTGGCGTACGGCATGAAGGGTTTGAAGGACTCCAAGTCCGTGGCCGCCTGCAAGTATGATCTGGCCATGACCTACACCTTCCTGGAGAATTGGGACAAGTCGCGCAAGATGCTGGAAGAGGTCCTGGCCTCGGGCGATCTGCCGAGCGAGGATCATGCCGTGGCCACGTGCCTGCTTGCCGACGTGCTCATCCACTTCGGTGAGTTGGATAAGGCCAGGGATCTCCTGGAATCCGTGAGCAGCTCCCATCCCAATCCGCTGGCCGTGGAGGTCAAGCTGGATTACCTGGACAAGGAAATCCTTTCCCATAAAACGCGGCCCAAGCCCGTCATCGAGGAAATGAATCCCGAGGATCTGGTGGCCCGACCGGATGAGGAAGGAAGATTCTATAGGAAGCTGTAGATCAGCACGAGCAAGAGCCGGGAAGGGCTTGGGCCTGCGCAGGTCCAACTTGTCTGGGCCATTTCCAGGCAAGGCGTGTCTTTTGCCCCGTGCGGTTCATCTGCGGATTAGAGCATTTTGCTTTTGAAAATGCTCTGCAAGCCATGCGTCGGCATGGCTTGCCGCCGCGTAGGCGTAGGCGCAATTCACTTGCGCCGTCAACGCCGGAGCGGGCGTCTTAAAAGCAATCTGCTCTAGAGCAACTAGCATTTGACCCGAGAGAGGGCGCTGCCCTCTCTCGGACTCTCACCCGCCAGGGAAATGATTTCCCTGGACCCGCATTTTCTCGTTTCTTTTTGCAAACTGCTATAAAATGATGGGATAGCCTCTTTTTGCCAGGCTATCCCATCATTTTAACTTTTAGCGACCAAGCTTTAGCGTATTGCACAAAAGCAGCGGCCGGCGTTTTGCCGGCCGCTGTTGGAATCGGAAGTGGAGGTGGCATTTGGAGTTGAACCAAACCAAGGGAGTGTTGCAGACCCCCCGCCTTCCTCTTGGCTATGCCACCTCGTTGAAAGCAGGTTACGTTCAAGGGCCTCGCCATGGAATTATTTGTTCATCGGAAAAACCCAAGACATCACCTGGATGCCTTTTGATGAAAGCTTACAGAGCTTAAATGCGCATGCATGGGTCGAGGCTGAATGCGCATGGGTGGTATGGTGCGTTGCTCCGCTTTTACTTGCGGATGGCCAAACGGGCCAGCAAACCCACGGCCACCAGGGCCAGCACCGAGTAAGCCCCGATGCGCAGACTTTGCGGTCCTATGTGAATAGCCTCCAGGACCCAGAAGATCAGGGCCAGAGCCAGAAGCACGAGCAGAAACAGCGCAAGCTTGGACATGACGGCCTCCTGTGAAATGACAAATTAAACCAGGCGCGGCTCGTTCTTCGTTGCGATCCGGTGTCAGGCGGGTCTTGAGAGAAGGCTTCACTGCCGCTACGGCAATCCGCCATAAGTTGCGCAGGTCCAGGGTTGGCCAGCACTGAACCGATGAGGGCAGGAAAACGCGAAGGTATCCACGGCTCCGGACAAGCAGCCTTGGCGAGCCCAGGTCTTCAGCGCCGTTCTCCGCAACCTTTGCGGCGCGTTCTCCGCTCGTAGCTTTCCCGATCCTCCAGTGGCCCCTGATGACCTAGTCGTTCCTCGGGGTCCTGATGCTCGGCCTGGGCTTCGATTTCCTCGCCGGGTTCGCGGCCCTGCTCGCGGCGTATCTCGTCAGCGGCTTCGACTGCCGATTTTTTCTTGGTCATGGCTCCTGCTCCTCTTCGCGCTGACGCTTCAACTCCTCCATCTCCTGCTCCACCTTGCCATCAGCCGACTTGCGTTCCTTGGCCTTCTGCCTGCTCCATGTTCCCACGCCCGCGCCCTGAGGCACGCGCATGCGCTCGAACTCCATGCCCGGAGCCTCTTCGTAGCCCTCCGAGGAACCGCGCTTGTCGCGCAATTCCTTGTTGGCCTGCTCGGCCTCGCGCTCGACTTGCCTTTTGTCGGGCATGTCTGCCGCCTCCTGGTTTTCCGGCCAGCATAGCAGGCTTGCTATCGATGGAAAGAGGGACAGGGGAAATTTGCTGGCTTCGTCTGTAGTGCCTGCCAACTAGAGCAGATGGCTTTTAAGACGCCCGCTCCGGCGTTGGCGGCGCAAGTGAATTGCGCCTACGCCTACGCGGCGGCAAGCCATGCCGACACATGGCTAGAGAGCATTTTCAAAAGCAAAATGCTCTAAGCGCACGGGTCAGGGGGCTTATCCGAAATGATCCTGCCTCTTCACTCCAGCATCCACCCGCGCGGTTTGATGCCAATGCCCCGCGAGACATTTTCCTTGACGCTTCACGCCTCAATCGTATTTGGTGACCGAAACGGGAGATAATTCACATGTTGCATAGAGCGCTGCTTGTCCTGATCATGTTCCTGATTGCCGCGCCTGCTTCCGCCATGGCCGAAGACGTTATCCTCGTGGGCGGGCTGTTCGCCGAGTCCGGCCCGGCTGCCTTCGTGGGCACGCCCAGCCGTTTGGTGGCCGAGATGGCCGTGGAGGAGATCAACGCCGCCGGCGGCGTGCTGGGCAAGAAGCTCAAGCTGATCATCTATGATACCGAGTCCGACGCCAACCTGGCTCTGCGCAATGCCCGCAAGCTCGTGGAGCAGGACAAGGTGCTGGCCATCATCGGACCCACCAGCACGGGCTCGGGCATGGCCATGAAGCAGTATATCGAGGGGCGCGGCGTACCCGTGCTCATGACCGTGGGCGGCGATCCCGTCATCGCCGGCGGCCGCTTCGGGCCGTACAAGTGGACCTTCAAGGTGCCTCAGCGCACCTCCACGGCCGTGCGCAAGATCTACACCCATCTCAAGGCCAAGGGCGTTACGCGCATCGCCTTGCTTACGGCTACCGACGGCTTCGGCAAGGACGGCGCCGAGCAGCTCCAAAAACTTGCCCCGGAGTTCGGCCTGAACGTGGTGGCTTCCGAGGTGATGGACGCCAAGGGCAACGATTTCTCGGCCCAGGCCTTCAAGCTCGCCATTGCCAAGCCCGAGGCGGTCATTGTCTGGACCATCGGCCCGGCCGGGGCCATCGCCAGCAAGAACTTTCACACCCTGCCGGGCCAGAAGCCGCTCATCATCCAGTCCCACGGCCAGCCCGATCCCAAGTTCGTTGAGCTTGCAGGCCCGGCGGCCGAGGGCGTGCTCATGCCCGGCACCAAGATCATGATTCCGGCCGAGCTGTCCGGCAGCGACCCTCAGAGGGCGCTCATCACCAAGTTTCTGGCCGAGTATGCCCGCCGCGGCCTGGACAGGCAGTTCCCCATCAACACGCACTCGGGCTATGCCTATGATGCCGTGCTCCTGCTCAAGGACGCCCTGACCAGGGCTGGCAAGGCCGACCCCGAGGCCCTGCGCCAGGCCCTGGAGAGCGCCAAGGGCGTTGTAGGCATCTCCGGCGTGTTCACCACCGGCCCCGAGGATCACAACGGCCTGGACACCGATTCCCTGGCCATGCTGATGGTAAGGAACGGAAAGTTCACCCTGGCCAAGTAAGCTGGGACGCCGGAAGGCGAACCTTCCGGCGTCTTTGGTTTCAATCATGCCGTCCGTCAGCCACATAGAAGTCACTCCGGCCGAAGCGGGCCACAAGCTGCTCCAGTTCCTTGAGCGCAGGCTCGGCAAGGGCGTGCCGCGAGCCCTGGTCATGAAGTGGCTGCGCACGGGGCAGTTGCGCGTGGATGGCCGCCGCGCCAAGCCCTTTGACCGCCTGGAAGCGGGCCAGACCGTGCGTGTGCCGCCGTATGAGGCGGTCGTAGAGCCCGAAGGCCAGCCCCTGCGCGCGCGGCCCCTGACCATCATCCACGAGGACGACGAACTGCTCGTCATCGCCAAGCCCGCTGGCCTGGCCAGCCAGCCCGGCTCCGGCCTGACAGACTCGGTGCAGACTCGACTGAAGGCCCTGTACGCCGGCGCCGATTTCATGCCCTCCTGCGCCCACCGCCTGGACATGGACACCTCGGGCCTGCTGGTGGCCGGCAAGACCTACCAAAGCGTGCGCCGCCTGGGCGACCTGTTCGCCTCGGGCGGCGTGGACAAGACATATCTGGCCTGGGTTCAGGGCCAATGGCCCGAGCAGGGTCAAATCCTGCTGCGGGACCATATCATCAAGGACGGCCGGGCCCACGTGCGCATCGGCGCTGACAACGCGCCGGATGGCGAGCAGGGCAAGCTGGCCCTGGCTCGCGTACGCCCTATGGCGCGCCGGCCCGACGCCACCTTGCTGGCGGTGGAACTGCTCACCGGCCGCACGCATCAGATCCGCATCCAGCTGGCCAGCCGCGGCCATCCCGTGCTGGGCGACCGCAAGTACGGACGCCGCCCGCATGCGACTCACCTGCTCTTGCATGCCTGGAAACTCCGGCTCCCGGACCGGGAGTTTACCTTGTTGCCCGACTGGCCGCAGGACTACATGCCGCCGGAAGGTCTGGCTTGATCAGGAGACATATGGCCCGCACGCAGGAAGCCCGCACACACGAGTCAAAGACGTACCCCAGCAGAGTGGATTTGTGGATAGCCGTCACCATCGGCACGGCTCTCATGCTCCCGCTGCTTGGCGGAATCTGGCACCTGTACGACGCTCCGGCCGAAGAGAAATCCTCGGCGCTCATTATCCTGTTGCCGCCACTCCTGGCCGGGCTAGGTTTGCTGGCCATCGGCGTGCCCATCCGCTACGAGCTGACGGACACGAGCCTGATCGTCAAACACGGCTTCCTGCGCCAGGTCATCCCGCTGGCGCGTATCGATGGAGCAGAGCTTACCAGCAGCTCCGCGAGCGCGCCGGCCTGGTCCCTGCGCCGCCTGCGCATCGATTATCGAAGCAAGGACGGCCGCAGGGCCCACGTGCATATCTCGCCCAAGGGCCGCCAGGATTTCCTGCAGCATCTCTGGTTGGCCTGCCCGCTCATCGATTCGCCCGAGGCGCGCCGCTTCCGCCGTCGGTTGGAGGCGCTGACCGGGTATTGATGGAACTTGCAAGGCGGCTGTGCCGATAAGGCAGGAGACTTGGACTTATTCCTGCCGGGATGATGCCCCTGGCTATGCGTAAAGCCTTGGCGGATCGCCCTCTCAGCGTTGACTGGCCCGCTCCTGCATAGCGCCTGGACTCCTGGGCCGATCCGATTTAGGCTCTTTCTCATGCTCCGGCTGACAAAGGTATCCTACAATTTCGGGTCCAATTGGGCCTTGAAGAACATCTCCTTCTCCCTGCACAAGGGCGATTTCCTCTTTCTCACCGGGCCGTCCGGAGCAGGCAAAACCACGCTACTGCGTCTTTTGTACGGCGCGTTGCCGCTCACGCGCGGCCTGGCGCAGGTGGCCGGCTTTCAACTCAAGGGGCTCCACCGCAGGCAGTTGCCGCAGTTGCGTCGGCAGATCGGCGTGGTCTTCCAAGACTTCAAGATTCTGCCCCTGCGTACGGCTTTCGACAACGTGGCCCTGGCCCTGGAGGTGCGCGGCACGCCGCAGCAGCTCGTCGAGCGCCGCGTGCGGGCCGTGCTGCGCGCCCTGGAGCTGGAGGACAAGGCCCACGTGCAGTGCGAGAAGCTTTCGGGCGGAGAGCAGCAACGCGTGGCCATCGCCCGCTCGGTGGTCATCAATCCGCAACTCATCCTGGCCGACGAGCCCACGGGCAACCTGGACCCGGAGCTATCCACACGGCTCATGGACGTGTTCAAGCAGTTCCATACCTTCGGCACGACCATCATCATGGCCACGCACAGCCCGGATATCGTGCATTCCCAACCCGAGGCCAAGGTTCTGCATCTGGAGCACGGCGGCATTGCCGCCGCGAGCTTCCCCCTGGACGAGGTCGAGGGCGTGCCCGAGGAGTGGCTGTAATGCGCACCTTCTTGCGCTTGGTCTGGCGCGGCGTGAAAGAAATGGCCCTGCACCCCTGGGCTCAGCTGCTAACCTTGGCCGCAGTGACGCTGGTGGCCTTCCTGGCCGGACTGTTCCTGCTTTTCCTGCACAACCTGGAGCAGCGCATCGCCGCGACCCAGGGCCATGTGGAATTCCATCTTTACTGGCGCTCCGACGGCAACCAGAATCAGGTGGAGGCGCAATGGCGGGAGCTGCGCCAGTTGGAGGGGCTGGAATCCATGCAGACCTATACGCCCAAGCAGGCCTTGGATCACTTGGCGACGTCCCTGAACGCCGGCGGCACGGGCGGCCGTTTCGGTTGGATGAAGGATGCGGACAAGCTCCTGCCCGCCACGGCCCTGCTGAACTTCAGCGTGCCCACGGAGAAAACGGATTGGGCCAAGGCGATGCTGGACAAGCTCAGGAAGCTGCCCGGCCTGGATTCAGTGCACTACAATCCGTTGCAGTACGACATGGCGCGCACCTGGAGCAGGCTGAGCAACAGGATGGTCTGGCTGCTGGTGAGCTTCCTGGCCGTGGTGGCCGGCCTGTCCGTGGGCAACACCATCAAGCTGTCCCTCTACTCGCGCAGAAGCGAGCTCGAAATACTGCACCTGGTGGGCGCCACCGAGAGCTACATCCGCATGCCGCTCCTGGTCGAGGGCGCCGTGCTCGGCGCAGTGGGCAGCTTTCTGGCCCTGGGGCTGCTCAAGCTCCTGCAACTCACGGCCGATTCCATGCTGAATGTCCCGCCGCTGCTTATCCAGGTCCAGTTCCTGCCGCAGACCACGGTGCTGTCCCTGGCCGCCGTGCTCACGGGCGTGTGCGTGCTGAGCAGTTGGGTGGCCGTCTCGCGCTGATCGCCTACAATCCAAGGCCGACTGCTTAGAGCATTTTGCTTTTGAAAATGCTTTGCAAGCCATGCGTCAGCATGGCTTGCCGCCGCGTAGGCGTAGGCGCAATTCACTTGCGCCGTCAACGCCGGAGCGGTCGTCTTAAAAGCAATCTGCTCTAAGACCAGGAAGGGCTTTGCCCTCCCCGGACCCCTCCCACCAGGGCCGACGCGGCCCTGGACCCGCGTATTTCGTAGCGGTTTCAGCCGACCTTTATTCTTTCATTATGGGTGCCAAGCGTTACAGCTTGCCTTCGGCCTCGGCCCGGCAGGCGGATGGCTGCAGGAGCAAGAGCACCGTGACTAGCATGGCCAGGGCCAGTGCGCTGCCGGTCCAGTATACGGCGGCGATGCCGAACAGGGCGTGCACGCCGGCCATGAGCGGCGGGGCCACGGTCTGGCTCAAGCGTAGAAGCATGCCGTACACGGCCATGTAGCCGCCACGGTACTCGCGCGGTGCGAGCCTGGTGAGGAGCGTGGTGATGCTGGGCATGGCCAAGCCTTGGGCCATGCCGAAGAGTCCCAGGGGAAGGAAGAAAAGCCACTTGCCGTTCAGGAAGGGCACCAAGCCGAAGGACAAGGCGTAGAACACGTAGCTCGCGCCGAGCAGCTTGGTTTCGCCGAAGCGCATGGACAGCCGCCCGAGTTGCGAGGAGGCCAGGGCCGAGAACAGCGATGCCGAGGATACTATCAGGCCGATGGTTGCGGGCGAGGCCTCGAAGCGCCTGCTCAAAAGAATGGGCAGAAAGGTGACCACCGGACCGTAGAGCAGGATGAAGGAAACCGTGGTGGCCAGGAAAATATAACGGACCGGGCCGTTACGCATGCTTTTCAGGGCCGAGCGCAGGTAGGCCCCGAAATTTTCGCTGCGCTCGGGCGGCGAGACGTCCAGCTTGCGCATGATGACCCAGGCCAAGGGCAGGGCCACGATGGGCAGAATGAACGGCACATGCCAGCCGATAAGCCCGAGCAGGCCGCCGATGGCCGGGTAGATCGCCGTGCCGAAGCTGAGCACACCCGCGTTGTAGCCCATTGCTTGCGTGAGTTGTGGGCCATGGCACAAGTCGCCGATGAGCGTGTTGGCCAGAACGCCCAGCGCGCCCGCACCCATGCCCTGGAGAAAGCGCAGCCCGAGCAGCCAGGACAGGCTTGGCGCGAAGGCGCAGAGGGTACCGGCCACGCCGAACAGAACCAGCGCGGGCACGAGCACGGCTTTGCGTCCCAGGCGGTCGGCGAGCATGCCGCCGACTGGGGCCATGACGATGCCCGGCAGCGTGAAAGCGGTGATGATTAGCCCGACCTCCGCCGGAGAAAGCCCGAACTCGGCCATGATATCCGGAATGACGGGAAATATGGAGGACACGCCCAGTACGACCATGAGCGTGACACCAAAGACCATCTGCAGTCGTGGATCAAGATAGAGCTTGCGCATGGGCTGAAGCCTTACAGGAAAGTCGTGGGGGAGGAAATGGCGGCGCGGATGGACGGCACCCGAACAAATGGGCTTCACGTCCCAAACACGGGGTCCAGGGCGTCGTTACGTCCTGGTGGGGAGAGGTCCGGAGAGGGGCAACGCCCCTCTCCGGCTACAGCCTAAAACTACTACAGCTTCAATCCGACGCTCTCCAACAAAAGATCCCCAGTGAACGTGACCGTGGCGGCTCCGGCCAGGAAGACGTTGTCCCCATCCACGCTGATGGTCAGCTGCTCGCCGCCGCTGGTGGTCACGTTGACCTCCGGTCCGGTCAGCCCAAGCTTGTGCGACAGGTACACGGCGGCGGACGCGCCGGTGCCGCAGGCGTAGGTCTCGGCCTCCACGCCGCGCTCGTAGGTGCGCAGCAGCATGGTCTGCTTGTCCACCACCTGGGCGAAGTTCGCGTTGGTGCCCTTGGGCCGGAAGGTTTCGTGGTAGCGCACGGTGCGGCCCAGGTCGGGCAGGTCCACCTTGGCCACGTTGTCCACGAAGATGACCGTGTGCGGCACGCCGGTGTTCACGAAATGGGCGCGCAAGGTCTGGTCCTCGGCGGGCAGGGCGATGTCCAGGCGGGCGTCCTTGGCCGGGGTTAGCTGCACTTTGACCAGGCCGGAGTCGAGCACCTCGGCGCGCACGGGTCCGGCGTCGGTGCCGATGACATGGCGCGCCGGGGCCATGCCCAGCAGGTAGGCCAGGCGTGCGGCGCAACGCGAGCCGTTGCCGCACATCTCGGCCCGCGAGCCGTCCGCGTTGTAGAAATGCCAGACGAAATCCACGCCGAGACGGTCGGCCGGCGGATTCTCAAGAAAAAATATGCCATCGGCGCCGATGCCGAAGGCTCTGCGGCACACGGCCTTTGCCCAGTCGGCCATGGCTTCCACCGGCACGCGCCTGTCGCGGTTGTCGATGACCACGAAGTCGTTGCCACTGCCCTGCATCTTAACGAAGGGCATCTGCTGCCCGAGGGTATCCAACATGCGCTTGCGCCTCTCTGCTTCAAAAGTGACTCGCAAAATAACAGAGAGTGCAAGCCTCTGTCGAGGGCAGGCAAGTCGCGGTGGTCCGGAAAGCATTGACAAAGCGCGGGTGAAAGGTATTGATTGGCAAAGATTGATTCGCGAATCAATCTTTGCCGGCAATTTCGTCGCCGGCCGGTCGCGAATTGCATTTTTCGGCATGCCGGGAATGCCGAAATAGTGGTATTAAGCGAACCTGAAACGCGGAACTACGACCCACCGGGCCAGGGCCGCCGCGCACTCGTTCGACACCTCCCCATGGCGGCGGCCGTGACTCGACTATTGCGGGTCGCGGCCGCCGCTGCTTTTGTCGGGCATCATCCGTAGGCTGGAACCGTTGACATCACTCGCGGCTGGCGATTCAATGCCGACCCAAACCTGCGCCCAACGGCGCTTCAACATATTAATATCCAGAGACATATATGCGTGCCATTCGCGGACGTTTCGCCCCCAGCCCCACGGGCAGCATGCACCTCGGCAACGCCTGGGCCGCGCTGCTTGGCTGGCTGGCCGTGCGTTCCCAAGGCGGGCGCATGGTCCTGCGCATCGAGGATCTGGACCCGGAACGCTCCCGGCCCGAGTATATGGCGGGTTTGCTGGAAGACTTGGCCTGGCTCGGCCTGGATTGGGACGAAGGACCGGACAAGGGCGGCCCGTACGAGCCGTATGTGCAGTCCCAGCGCCTTGCCCTTTACGACGAGGCGTTGAGCCGGTTGGCCGAGCGCGGCCTGGTCTATCCCTGCTACTGCACGCGCAAGGAACTGCGCACGGCTGCCTCGGCCCCGCATGCGGGAGAAGAGGCTCCGATTTACGGCGGCGCGTGCCGACTGCTCAATGTAGAGGAGCGCCGGAAGAAGGAACGCGCCGGCCGCAGCCCGGCCATGCGCCTGCGCTGCCCTGCCGAATCAGTGAGCTTCACGGACCTTTTGCATGGGCGAATAACAGTGGACCCAGCCCTTACGGCGGGGGATTTCGCCCTGCGCCGTTCCGACGGCGTGCATGCCTACCAGTTGGCCGTGGTGGTGGACGACGGCGAAATGGACATAAATCTGGTGGTGCGTGGAGCCGACCTTCTGTCTTCCACTCCCGCGCAGGTCGCCCTGTTCAAGCTGCTCGGCTATGATCCGCCTGACTTCCTGCACGTTCCGCTCCTGGTGGACAGCACGGGTGTGCGCCTGTCCAAACGTCACGGCAGCCTTGAGATCCGGCGTCTTCGTGCGAACGGCGCACGCCCCGAGGCAGTGCTGGGATATTTGGCCTGGAAAGCCGAATTGATGCCGGAGCTACGCTCGATAAAGATCCACGAACTTTTGGAGCCCTTCAATCCAGCCAGAATTCCCGATAGGCCATTGAAAGTGGAAGACGACGCGGAATACATGATCCTGGGCGCATAGCACCAGCAACACACTATATTGAACGTGCATTCAACGTCGTTATTCAACCTCATGTCTATTTCAGCATAAATAGATCTATCCATTTTTTGTGCCGTAATTTTGACATTTATCAAGATTACTAGTAGCTACATTTCAATTTTGTAGGCTGTTCTTAATCACGGCGGATTGCATGTGAGCTGGGATAGTCTTTTTCGCTTCATGATTTTCAGCAGATGACGGGCGCATCCAGGAGTCCGTGCGGTTAATTGGCTAATTGCTACAGCTTGCTCATGGCATTTGAAAAAGAGGCATGGTGCATGGAAGTGAATGCTTTGCGGATTTACAAGCAGATCAGTCTGCTTCTGTTTACTTTTTCTTTAGCCATATCCCCGGATATCGCATTCGGAAGCGCCTACGTGGGCAGCAAGGCCTGTGCGCAATGCCACGAATCCGAATATGCGGCCTACAGCCAGCATTCCAAGAAGGCCTACTCCTGGAAGGCCGTGACCAAGATGGCCTCCGACCTCAAGCCCAACGAATTGCAAGAGTGCTATGCATGCCACACCACAGGCTACGGCCAGGGCGGTTTCGTGAGCATCGAGCAGACGCCCCACCTGGCGGACGTGGGCTGCGAGACGTGCCACGGCCCCGGCAAGGAGCACTCCGAAACGGGCGACCCGACGCACATCAGTCGTCAAATCACCATAAAGGCCTGCGAGGCCTGTCATAACTCCGAGCGTGTAGGGTCGTTCAACTTCAAGCCGCTTGTGCACAGCGGCGCGCATTAGGAGACCGAAATGCTGGATTACATCCGACACCATCTAAACGTACGCATTTCGTTGCTCATCAGCAGCATTTCCATTGTCGTGTTCATCTGTCTCATCGGCATGACCACCTTTCTACAGCGGGACGGCATGGTCGACCAGCTCGACGCCTCCGTGACCAGGGCTTCCGAGCTGATCCGCATGGCCGTGGAGAAACCCATGGTCGTGGGCGACGACGAGGGCACCAACGCGGAGTTCGCTTTCCTGGCTGAAAAATACCCGGATGTGCGCGTTCATCTGACCAACTACAAGGGCAACGTCACCTACTCCACCGACAAGTCCATCCTGCGCAAGGACCTCCTGTCCGCCGCCGCTCCTGAGCTGGCGGAAATGATCCAAGCATCCCTCAAGGAGCCTTTGGAGCAGGGTCGCCTGCTGACCCTGGAGGGCCGCGACTGGTTCGCGCGGACCATGTCGATCCCCAACGAGCCGGCCTGTCACCACTGTCACGGCGCCAGCGAACCCATATTGGGCGAGCTTGTGGTCATGCAGGACGTAAGCTCGACCATGTCCACCATCCAAGCGAATGCCCTCGAGACCGCGGCCATCTCCCTGACCGGCCTGATCGTGCTCATGGGTGCGGTCCTTTATTTCATACAGCGCGTGGTCATACGGCCTCTGCTGTCCATCAACTCCGCCGCCCACCGCGTGGCCGACGGCGATTTCGCCGCCTCTTTCAACATCAGCAACAGCGACGAGCTGGGCCAGCTTTCCAACAACCTCGCCAGCATGGTCTCCAAGCTCAAAGAGCAGCTCGGATTCTCCAAGGGCATTCTGAGCGGCATGACCCTGCCCTGCGTGGTCACGGACACCAACGAGCGCCTGACCTTCGTCACGCCCGCGGCGCTGGCGCTCGTCGGCCGCAAGGGCAAACCCGAGGACTACCACGGCATGATCGTCGGCGAATTCTTCCACAACGACCCCAAGCGCCAAACCTCCACGGGACGAGCCCTGCGCGAGAAGAAGGCGATCCAGAACCACAACCTCGAGTTCTTGAACCTGGCCGGCGAGCAGAAATACGCCAGAGCCGACGTGGCACCGCTCCTGGACCTGGACGGCAAGCTCATCGGCGCCTTCACCCTGTACTCCGACCTAACGGATATCCGCAGCCAGCAGTTGCTCATCGAAAAGCAGAACGAGCGCATCGCCACGGCGGCGCAGCAGGCGGACAGCGTGGCCGACCAAGTGTCCTCGGCCAGCGAAGAACTGGCGGCCCAGATAGAGCAGTCAAGCCACGGCGCGGATTCCCAGCAAAACATGACCGGCGAGGCGGCCACCGCCATGGAGCAGATGAACGCCTCGGTGCTCGAAGTGGCCAAGACCGCGTCCAGGGCTTCCGAACTGGCCGAACGAACCAAGGACAAGGCCCAGCAGGGCGAGGATGTGGTCGAGCAGGCCATGGCGCTCATAAACCGAGTGGCCGGTCAGACGGACGGACTGAAGAAGGACATGACCGACCTGGGTCAGCAGGCCGAGGGCATCGGCAAGATCATCACGGTCATCGAGGATATCGCGGACCAGACCAACCTGCTGGCGCTCAACGCGGCCATCGAGGCGGCCAGGGCCGGCGACGCGGGCCGCGGTTTCGCCGTGGTGGCCGACGAAGTGCGCAAGCTGGCCGAAAAGACCATGGCCGCCACCAGGGAAGTCGGCGACTACATCGCTTCCATCCAGGAAAGCACGCGCAAGAGCGTGCACAATACCGAGGAAGCCGTGGCGGCCATCGCCCTGAGCGCCGAGAAGGCCAACCTCTCGGGACAAGCCCTGCACGAGATCGTGCGCATGATAGAGGAGACCGCCGACCAGGTGCGTTCCATCGCCACGGCCAGCGAAGAGCAATCCGCGGCCAGCGAACAGATCAACCGCTCTACGGAATCCATCAACCGTATAGCCAGTGAAACGGCCTCGGCCATGAATCAGTCGGCCTCTGCAATCCAGGATCTTGCGCGCCTGGCGCACGACCTCAAGCACATCATCGGTGAGATGCAGACCAGTTAAACGTATCGAAGCCTGCACAGGCCTTGTGGTGCAAGGCGTATACATAACTTGCTTTTCCATCGGTGGAAGGATAAATGAGATTCCTTCCACACGACTTTCATACCGGCCGAAGGGAGCACCCTCCTCCGGGCACCCAGCCCAGGATCCGCCAAACCTGCTCCTTTCGGCCTTTTCTTATGTGGCCCGTCAAAGAGCCATTCTTCATGGGGCTGGCGTGAATCGTGTTAGCGGCACGCGCAAGCAGATGCCGCGCTGCGCGAGCCGTGACAACCCCCTCCCTCTTGTTCATTTTCTTCAGCTCTCCTAAAGATTACAAACGATTAGACCGCTCAAAAGTTGCTTTTTTTGTCCCACCCGCTAAGGATAACCTGAAGCCTAATCACCGATACTTCTGGAGAGCGCCATGAGAATGGATGAAATCCCGTTCGGCACGACAGACTGGGACAATGTGGAGAGGACGGAGCACAAGGGAGACACGGGCGTCGCCTACTGGCGCACCCGCTCCTTCGGCGATCCCAAGAACCCGATCCGGGTGCGCATGGTCGAATACTCGCCAGGCTACCGGGCCGATCACTGGTGCAGCAAGGGGCACATCCTGCTGTGTCTGGAGGGCAAGCTGGAGACCACCCTGGAGGACGGCAGGACATTCACGCTGACTCCCGGTGTGAGCTATCAGGTCGCGGACAACGCGGAAGCCCACCAGTCCTACACCGCGACGGGAGCCAAGTTGTTCATAGTCGATTGAGGAGAGGGGGGCTGTGCTCAGGTTTTGAAATGCCTTTTACTCTCATAACGAATTGTTACCCTAGGTCGGTCAAGGCGTTTCCTTGTGGCATACTGCTTGGTCTTCCTGTGCACTAAGAGTTTTACTGGCATTTACAAAGCATATTTGTGAAGTAAAACCATGCATTAATTTGGGAATATCTCTAATTAGGGGCTATTTTGTATGTCCAATAATTTGAATCCATATTTTTTTGGTCGTTCAGTGTCCAAGAAAGAGCTGAGTGGTTTGAATGCTGAAGAGAAGATTGATGTAATGCGGAATTGGTTCTTAGACCATTATGAGAATCCGGCATAGCGCACCCCATATGAGTCAAGGGAGGGTGGATATCAGTACATATATGGCGGTCCCTACGACGCAGCTGAAGAATTGAGCAATGAGTTTGGAGATGTTGTTGAAGAGGAGACAATTAAAGAGCTCGTATCAGATTTAGAGGAGATATCGGACGCTTGGACAAAGAAGCCTACAGAAGATTTTTTTGATGACTACCTCTCAGAGGCGATTTTCTCCTCGGCTAAGCATCTGGATGCCTTTCAGGATGCAACAATTGATATCAATAAGCTTTTAGAGACAACTTATCCAACAGGCTATGAGTACACTGCTTATAAGCTGTTATATGCAAATGATATTACAGCTCTAAAAGCATATCTTTCTGATACATTTTACAGCTTGGTTAGGTTTAACGAAGAATATAAGCGTAATTTTGTGCAAAGTGTTAAAGATTTTCAAGGCTAAAAATTTAAACTCTCGGAAATATATACGACATTTGAATCGATAAACACCCGAATTGAAGAGTTTGTTCTTGATATGAGTTGGCATAACCTTGGAAAGGCAAAAGACATATACACCACTACATTTAAAATTGAATTTCCATCTATTCAGGAGCTAAGCAAGCGGATACTTACTAGGCATGATATAATTCATAGGAATGGTAAAAACAAAGAAGGGGAAAAAATTTATATATTAAAAACGGATGTTATCAATCTTGTTCTGGAATCTGAAAAGCTAGTAAAAGAGCTTGATGAGAAGCTTAGTAGTTGTCGGGCGCTTTTTTAAATCCTTATCCACTTCTTCATTTTTGCCTCGTGCTTTATTAATATCTATCGAAAGGCCGGCCAGCATTCCGCTGACCGGCCTTTCCTTTTATCCACAAGGGCATACCGCCCTCATGTCTGCTTTTTCAACGACGAATCCTAACTCTACTTCTTCTTCGGCTTGTCCAGGTTTTCGAGCATCGTTTCCTCGCGCCGGACAACGAACTCGCTGGCCTTCTGGATGAGCACAAAGAACAGCGGGACGAAGAAGATAGCCAGGAAGGTGGCGGCGATCATGCCGCCGATGACGCCCGTGCCGATGGAGTGGCGCGCGGCCGAACCCGCGCCAGTGGATATGGCCAGCGGCACGACGCCCAGGATGAAGGCCAGCGAGGTCATGATGATGGGCCTGAAGCGCAGGCGCGCAGCCTCCAGGGCGGCTTCCACCACGCCCATGCCCTCGCGGTGCGCGGACACGCAGAACTCCACGATGAGGATGGCGTTCTTGGCCGACAGGCCCACAAGGGTCAGCAGGCCGATCTGGAAGTAGATGTCCTGGGCCAGGCCGCGCATCCACACTGCCACAAGCGCGCCGAGCACGGCGATAGGCAGTGCTCCGAGCACGGCGATGGGCAGGCTCCACTTCTCGTACTGGGCCGCCAGCACCAGGAAGACCACCACGATGCCGAAGGCCAGCACCATGGGCGCCTGGTTGCCGGCTTTGACTTCCTGGTAGGATGCGCCGCTCCACTCGAAGCCGTAGCCCTGCGGCAGAGTCTCGGCCGCGAGCTTCTTGATCAAATCCAAGCTCTCGCCGCTGCTCACGCCGGGCGCGGGCGCGCCGGATATCTGGATGGATGGGAAGCCGTTGAAGCGCGACACGGCGTTTGCGCCCGCGCGGTAGCTCACGTCCGTTACGCCGGACAGCGGAACCATCTGGCCCTGGTCGTTGCGCACGAAGATGCGCCCGATATCCGTAGGATTGTCGCGGAATTCCGGCTCCGCCTGCAACTGCACGCGCCAGATGCGCCCGTACTTGTTGAAGTCGTTGACGTACAGCGAACTCAGATAGGCCTGCATGGCGTCGAACACGCTGGCCACCTGCACGCCCATCATCTTGGTCTTGTCGCGGTTCAGGTCCACGAACAGTTGCGGCTGCGTGACACGCAGCGTGCCGCGCACGCCGGCCAGCTGGCCGCTCGCGTTGGCCGCGCCGATGAACTGGTTGCCGGTGTTGGCCAGCTCTTCGATGCTGCCGCCGCCCCTGGCCTGCAATTCCATCTGGAAACCTGCGCGGGTGCCCAGGCCCTGGATGGACGGCGGGTTGAAGGCCAGGACCATGCCGTCGCCCCGCCCGGCGAAGTTCATGTAGGCTGCGCCGGCCACGGCCTGCGCGCTCATGCCCGGCCCTTGGCGCTGCTCGAAGGGCTTGAGTTTGACGAACATGCTGCTGGCGCTGGTGCTGGTGATGCCGCCACTCAGGAAGTCGAGGCCGCCCAGCACGACGGTGTTTTCCACTGCCGGATGGTTGAGGAAGAATTCCTCGGCGGCCCGCGTCAGGGCGTCCGTGCGATCCAGGGACGCGCCGTCGGGCAGCACCACGAAGGCCATGACGAAGCCCTGGTCCTCGTCGGGCAGGAAGCCCGTGGGCACGCGCTGCTGCAGGGAGTAGGCCGCGTAGCAGAGCAGGCCGAAGATGGCCAGGGACACGGGCACGAAGCGGATGGCTTGGCGCACGCCTGCCGTGTAGCCGGAGGTCATGGCGTCGAAGGCGCTGTTGAACCAGCGGAAGAGGACGAATTTCTTGCCGTGGGTGGGCCGAAGGATCAGGCGGCACAGGGCCGGGCTGAGGGTCAGCGCCACCAAGCCCGAGATGGCCACGGACACGGCGATGGTCACGGCGAACTGCTTGTAGAGCTGGCCCGTGAGGCCGCCCAGGAAGGTCACGGGCACGAAGACCGCGGAGAGCACGAGCACCACGGCGATGACCGGTCCCGTGACCTGCTCCATGGCCTTGATGGTCGCGTCGCGGGGCGACAGCCCCTCATGCTCCATGAGGCGCTCCACGTTCTCCACCACGATGATGGCGTCGTCCACCACGATGCCGATGGCCAACACCAGGCCGAACATGGTCAGGGTGTTGATGGAGAAGCCGAGCGCGAGCATGCCGGCGAAAGTGCCGATGATGGCCACGGGCACGGCCAAAAGCGGGATGAGCGTGGCGCGCCAGGATTGCAGAAAGAGGAAGACCACCACGAGCACGAGGCCCACGGCCTCCAACAGCGTGCTCACGACCTCGGACATGGAGTCCTGGATGAAGGTGGTCGTGTCGTAGGGCATCCGGTAGGAGACTCCCGGCGGGAAGCTTGCCGAGGCCTGCTTGAGGGCCTTCTCCACGCCCACGACGGTGTCCAGGGCGTTGGCTCCGACCTGCAGGTAGACGGGCATGAGCGTGGTGGGCTTGCCCTGCACGCGCCCGAACAGGTCGTAGCTCTGTGCGCCCATCTCCACGCGGGCCACGTCCTTGAGCCGCAGTGTGGAGCCGTCGGGGTTGGCGCGCAGGATGATGTTCTCGTATTCCGAAATCTCCTGCAGGCGTCCGCGGGTCAGCACCGGCACGGTCAGCTCGATCTCGCCGGCCGTGGGGCGCTGGCCGATGGTGCCGGCCGGGAACACGGCGTTCTGCTCGCGGATGGCCTCGGCCACCTCGGACACTGTCAGGCCGCGCATGGCCAACTGGTCCGGGTTGACCCAGACCCGCATGGAGTAGTCCTTGGTGCCGAAGACGGCCACGTCGCCCACGCCGGGCACGCGCTTGAGCGAGTCCAGCAGGTTGATGGTGGCGTAGTTGCTCAGGAATATGTCGTCATAGCGCCCGTCGGACTCCAGGGAGACCACGCCGAGCATGCTGGTCGAGGACTTGGTGACCGTGATGCCCTGGCGCACGACCTCCGACGGCAGGCGCGGCTCGGCGATGGACAGCCGGTTCTGAACCTCCACGGCGGCCATGTCCTGGTCCGTGCCGATCTCGAAGGTGGCCACGATCTTGACCGAGCCGTTGTTGGAGCACAGGGAGCTGAAGTAGAGCAGGTGCTTGACGCCGCTCAACTGCTGCTCGATGGGCGCGGCCACGGACTCGGCCGCTGTCTGGGCATCCGCGCCAGGATACGTCGCACTGATCTGGATGGTCGGCGGCGTGATCTGCGGGTAGCGGTCGATGGGCAGCACGAAGATGGCCACCGAGCCCGCCAGCAGGATCAGGATGGACAGCACGCAGGCGAAAACGGGGCGGTCGATGAAGAAGCGCGAAAACATGGCTACATCTCCGTGGCGGCCTGGGGCTGCCCACTGGCGGGAGTTTCGGCCGTGACTGCCGGCATGGGTTCGACCAGCGCGCCGGGCCTAAGCTGCATGAGCCGGTCGACGATGACTGTTTCACCGGGCTCAAGCCCGGACTCGATGATCCACTGCTCGTTTTGCCAGGGGCCCAGGACCACGCGCCGGATCTCGGCCTGCTTCTGAGCATTGACCACATAGACCATGGAGCCGGTGGGATTCTGGATCACGGCTTCCTTGGGGATGAGCAGCGCGTTCAGACGGTCGATGCCCGTCACGCGTACGTGCACGAATTGGCCCGGCTGGAGCCGACCGTCGGGATTGGGGAAGGTGCCGCGCACGACCAAGGAGCCCGTGGCCGGGTCGATTTGCGGGTCCGTGTAGGTAATCTCGCCTTCTTGGGCATAAGGCGTGCCGTCGGCCAGAGTGATGCGCAGGCGCATGTTGTTCATGGACGGCTCGGTGGTCTTGCCGCTTTCGACCAGTCGGCGGGTCTGCAGGAGATCCTGCTCGCTTATGTTATAGCGTACGTAGATGGGATCGGTTTTCTCCACCACGGCCAGCAGTCCGTCGCTGGAGCCGTCCACGTAGCTGCCCACGTCCCGCTTTGCCATGCCGATGCGGCCGTCGATGGGCGAGGTGATGGTCGTATAGCTCAGGTCGAGTTTGGCCTGGGTGATGCGAGCCTTTTCCAGCTCGATGTTGGATACGGCCACGCGTTCCTCGGTCTGCCACTCTTCCAATTCATCCTCGGTGGCCGCATCGCTGCGCAGCAGCTCGGTGTAACGCTTGACCTTCTGGCGGGCGCGCATGAGCTGCGCCTCGGCGCTGGTCAGCCGGGCCTGGGCTACATCCATCTCGGCCTGGAATGACCGGGGATCGATACGGAAGAGCGTTTGCCCCTCCATGACCTTGCCGCCTTCCTCGAAATGTTTGCTCTCCAGGAAGCCGTTCACGCGCGCGCGGATCTCCACGGTCTGCGAGGCCTCGGTCTGGCCGAGGAATACTGGCTGCAGGGGCACCGTCCTGGACTGGAGCGTGACCACATGCACGGGCATGGCCTTTTGCGGGGCCTGGGTCTGCACGACCTGCGGGGCATGGTCCGCCTTTTGCCAGTACAGGATGCCGCCGACCACGGCGCCGGCGAGGATGATGAGCACGAAGGCGCGGCGCATGAGGCTGATGGCCCCGCCCCGCCGGGAGTTCAAAGTGTCGTTTCTTAATTCCATTGCCTATCTCCTGGGATTCCTGCTTGCGATTCCTGTATTCGGCCAACGCGGTCGGCCAGCCGTCATGCGTCTTCCGTTCCGCCAATGTCGGGTCGATTTGCCGAGCGAAGCAGAGCAGCGCGGCGCTATGCCATGCCTAAGGATCTATTGTTTGAAAACTCCAAGGGATCATCCGGAGCCGTCTGGGATAATAAACGCTGAAAAATGCGGTCACGCCGTCATTTGGCGGCCGCTTTCGGCGAGAGCAGCCCGCGCAACAGGATGTCCTTGATGTCCGCGGCCTGCTGCTCCAAGCTAGTGGAGCGTCCCGCGAAATAGTTGTTGAAGATCGTGCCGTAGAGCAGGTTGCTGAGGATATCGAAAGTCCGGTCCAGGGGCACTTCGCGGAACCGGCCCGCATCGATGAGCGACCTGAACGCGATGCGCGCCTGTTCGCAGTGGGTCTTGCGGTATTCCAAATAGGTCGGCGTTTCCCGGTCCTTGAACTCGGCCCGTTCCTGTATGAGCAGCTCTATGTACTCGGGGTGGGCGTCGAAGTAGGCCAGGAAGGATTGGATGGCGTGACCGAAGCGCTCGATGGGGTCCGTGGCGCTGGAGGAATGCGTGGCGGCCAGCAGCCCTAGCATGACGTAGTCCACGGCGGCCCGGAACAGCTCGCGCTTGCTTTTGAAGTAATTGTATATCGTGCCTTTGGCGCAGCCGGCGGCCTCGGCGATGGCGCCCATGTCGGCCTTGGGAAAGCCCTCGCGCGCGAAGTGCGTGATTGCCTGGCGCAGGATCGCCTCCCGGCGCTGGCGAGCCAGATCCGGGTCGCGCGGCCTGCCCGGCCCCGTGCGTCCTGCCATAGCTTGAGTAGTGTTTTCTTCCATAATTAACTGACCAGCCGGTCATATTATCCAAAATTGTTGCTACGTCAAGTGGTCGGGGAGAATAAGCCGCAGACAATAAAAACAAGCGACGCAGAAGTCACTCGTGACTTGAGAAAGATGAGCGGCGCTGCCTTCAAAAAATATGGTTGTCGAGCTAACCTTTTAAGACCTGGAAAGTCGCTTGCAAGATTACGACAAGGCTGGGCGAGCTTACTTGCGGCATTCAACTAAGCATAAAAAACCAGGATCGGCATTACCCTCCCCGGTCCCATCCACCAGGGTTGTCCTTGATGAACAATGTCCTTGACCGCGCAATTCGTACGCAAGATGCACTATCCGACAACGGATCTTATCCGCTTTTGAAACCATCAGTGGAATCAGAGGACTTCGGAGTCTTACCGGGTGATTGTTTCCGCCCGCCGTGCCGCGCCAACATTGAGCACCTTTTGCTCTTGATTTCTTCCTGCCCATGCTACTACTTAAGACAGGTTCAATTTCCAATCTCGTCCGGAGGAGGCCTGGAATCGTGCTAGCCGGAATAGACGCGGGCTCGGTAAGCATCAAAGTCGCGCTGCTGGATTCGCAGGGCGCAATTGTCGCGGGCGTCTACGAGCGCCATGGCGGACATCCCCTGGAGCGAGCCCTGGACATCCTGGACCGGCTATCGGCCGAGTACCCCGGCCTGCTCGCGGCCTGTACCGGCTCGGCCGGCAGGCGGCTGGCGACGCTGATCGGCTGCCCGCACTACAACGAGCTGGCGGCCTTTGCCTTGTCATCGGCCCGCCTGCTGCCCGGCGTGCGCAGCGTATTCGAGATGGGCGGCGAGGACTCCAAACTCATGCTCCTGGACGGGCACGGCAGCCTCAAGGATTTCGCCCTTAACTCGGTCTGCGCCGCGGGCACGGGCTCGTTCCTGGATCAGCAGGCCGAACGCATGCGCCTGTCCATCGAGGAGTTCGCTGCCCTGGCCCTGCAGAGCGAGAACCCGCCGCGCATAGCCGGCCGCTGCAGCGTGTTCGCCAAATCGGACATGATCCATCTGCAGCAGATCGGCTCGCCGCTCGAGGACATCGTGGCCGGCCTGTGCTTCTCGGTGGCGCGCAACTTCAAGGGCGCCATCGTGCGCGGCAGGCCCGTGGAGCGGCCCGTGGCCTTCATGGGCGGCGTGGCCCTGAATCGCGGCGTGGTGCGCGCATTCCGCGAGGTTTTCGATCTGGCCGAAGACGAGCTGGTCGTCCCCGAGCACCCGACGCTCATGGGCGCCATCGGCGCGGGATTCAAGGCCCAAGCCGAGGGCGCGGCCAAGCCCATGGACCTGGAAGTCCTGCGCTTGGCCCTGGCCGACAACAGTTATGCCGATCCGGGCCAACCGCCGCTGCTGCTGGACGGCGACGAATTCGCGGCCCGGCACTTCGCTCCGGTTCAGGACACGCCCGCGCCCGCCTCCGTCTCCAGGCTGTACATGGGCATCGACGTGGGGTCCATCTCCACCAACCTGGCGCTCATGGACGAGGCGGACAACCTGGTGGCCAAGCGCTACCTGCGCACGGCGTCCCGGCCCATAGAGGCCGTGCGCCAAGGGCTGGCCGAGATCGAGGCCGAGCTGATTGAAAAGTACGGAAAACTGCCCGAGATCGCCGGCGTGGGCACCACGGGCTCGGGCCGCTACATGATCGCCGACTTCTTTTGCGCGGACGTGGTCAAGAACGAGATCACGGCCCAGGCCAAGGCCGCGGCGCACATCGACCCGTCCGTGGACACCATCTTCGAGATCGGCGGCCAGGACTCCAAGTACATCTCGCTCAAGGACGGCATCATCGTCGATTTCGAGATGAACAAGGCCTGCGCCGCCGGCACGGGCTCGTTCCTGGAAGAGCAGGCCGAGAAGCTGTCCATCGCCATCAAGGACGAGTTCGCGCGCCTGGCCCTGGGCTCCGACTCGCCCTGCCGCCTGGGCGAACGCTGCACCGTGTTCATGGAGAATTCCCTCCAGGCCAGCCTGTCTCGCGGCGCTGGCCGCGACGACCTGCTGGCCGGGCTGGCCTACTCCATCGTGGAGAACTACATCGGCCGCGTGGTGGCGGGACGCAGGATCGGCGAGCGCATATTCTTCCAGGGCGGCACGGCCTTCAACAAGGCCGTGGTTGCCGCCTTCGAGAAGTACCTGGGCCGGCAGGTAACCGTGCCGCCGGACCACGATGTGACCGGGGCCATCGGCATGGCCCTCATCGCCCGCGAGCACGCCCAGGGCAAGGGCCCATCGCGTTTCGGCGGCTTCGACATGGCCCGCCGGCCCTACAGCCTCAAGTCCTTCCCCTGCAAGGGCTGCGACAACCTGTGCGAAATCAACCGGGTGAGCATCAAGGGCCGCGAGGACAAGCTCTTCTACGGCGGCCGCTGCGAGAAATGGGATATCCGGCGCCAGAAGGAGGCCACGGTCCCGGACCTGTTCGCCTTCCGCCACCAGGCCCTGACCGGCGCGCACGAGGCCCGGCGCGAGCTGTTCGAGGCCGAGGGCAAACCTGCTCCGCGCGGCCGCCTGGGCCTGCCGCTGGTGTTTTTTCAGCACGACTCGCTGCCCTATTATGCGACCCTGCTGTGGGAGCTGGGCTTCGAGCCCGTGGTCTCGCCGGAGGCCACGCCGCGCATCGTGGGCCTGGGCGTGGAGATGGTCCTGGCCGATACCTGCTTTCCCATCAAGGCCGCACAGGGCCACATTCGCTGGCTCAAGGAGCGGGGCCTGGACAGGATTTTCCTGCCCAGCTTCGTCAACCTCGGGAAACCCGGCGACGCCTGGACCAACTCCCAGGGCTGCCCGCTGACTCAATCCTTTCCGTACCAGGTGCGCGCGGCCTTCCCGGAGCTGACCGTCATCGCGCCGGACGTGAGCCTGAGCTGGGGCGAGCGGCACCACTTTGATCGGCTGCGCAAGGCCTTGGCTCCCTTCGGCGTGCGCGGCAACGAGCTGCGCAAGGCCATGGCCCGCGCCAAGGAGGCCCAGGAGCGCTTCCACGCGGCCATCCAGGCCAAGGGCCGCGAGTTCCTGTCCACGTTGAACAGCCGGGCCCTGGTGATCATGGGCCGGCCCTACAATGCCTTCGACATGGGCATGAACCTGGAGATTCCGCGCAAGCTGGCCAGCCTGGACGAGCCGTGCATCCCCATGGACTTTCTGCCCAGCGAGGAGCTGGCCGGCGAGGTCGCGGCCGACTGGCCGCACATGTACTGGCGCTCGGGCCAGCGCATCCTGACCGCCGCACGCTACATCCGCAACCACCCGCATCTTTTCCCGCTGTTCATCGGCAACTTTTCCTGCGGTCCGGACTCCTTCATCCTCAAGTACTTTGAGGAGGAGCTGCGAGGCCATCCGGCCTTGCACCTTGAGATCGACGAGCATTCGGCCGACGCGGGCGTCATCACCCGCCTGGAGGCCTTCCTGGACAGCCTCACGGCCATGGGCCACGCCAAGCCCGGCCCGGTCGAGCGCAAGTCGCGCGGAGTGCCCAGGCCGACGCGCTCGCGCGATATCGTCATGCACGTGCCGCGCATGAGCGATCACGCCTTGGGCCTGGTCGCGGCCTTCCGCTACTGCGGCGTGGATGCGCGGATCATGGAGGAGACCGACGACGAGGCCGTGGCCCTGGCCCGCAAGTTCGTCACGGGCAAGGAGTGCTATCCCTGCGCCGTGACCACGGGCGACATGCTAAAGATATGCTTCACGCCGGGTTTCGACCCCAACCGGCAAGCCTTCTTCATGCCCTCGGGCACCGGGCCGTGTCGCTTCGGCCAGTACAACGTGTTCCAGCGCATGGTCCTGGAGCGAGCAGGCTTCGGCCAAGCCAAGGTCTACTCGCCCGAGCAGAGCGAGACCTTCTACGAAGAGCTTGGCGTGGAGGGCTCGGATTTCGCCCGCAAGTCCTGGCAGGCCATCGTGGCCATCAGCCTGCTGCAGAAATGCCTGCATGAGACACGGCCCCTGGAAGTCCAGGCCGGCCAGTGCGACGCCCTGTACGCGGACTACCTTCCGCGCGTGTGCATGGCGGTGGAGCGGCGGGGCGCGGAGCTGGAGTCCGTGCTGGCGGACATGCGCCTGGACTTCGAGGACGTGGAGCGCACGGGCGAGAGCAAGCCGCTCATCGGCATCGTGGGCGAGATCTTCGTGCGCTCCAACCCCTTCTCCAACGAGCAGCTCGTGCAGGCCGTGGAGAATCTGGGCGGCCGGGCCTGGCTCGCGCCCGTGGACGAGTGGATCTATTACGTGGCGGCCATGGCCAAGCGCCGCGCCGTGCGCAAGCGCGACGTGCGCCACCTGCTGCAATTGGCCATCAAGGATTTCGTGCAGAAGCGCATCAGCCACCGCTACGAGCACATCTTCGACGGATTCCTGGAGACCGCGCCCGAGCCGCACGTGGGAGAGGTCATGCGCCTGGCCGCGCCGTATGTGCACATATCCTTCGAGGGCGAGGCCATTCTGTCCGTGGGCAAGGCCGTGGACATGTGCCGCCAGGGCGCGGCGGGCATCATCAACGCCATGCCCTTCGGCTGCATGCCCGGCACCGTGACCACTGCGCTGCTGCACCCCGTGTCCGAACGCTTCGGCGTGCCGACAATCTCCATGCCCTTCGACGGCTCCCGCTCACCCAGCCTGGGCCTTACACTAGAGACGTTCATGGAGCAGGCGCGGGCCCGGCAACGCGGCGAGCGGGGCGGGCGGCAGGTGCAGGCCTAAAGCAATTTGTGTTTGAACTGAGAGAGGGCGCTGCCCTCTCTCAGACTCTCTCCCGCCAGGGAAATGATTGCCCTGGACCCTCCATTATTTGCAACGTGCTGTCGCGTGCGGAGTGAGCTTCGCGCGATGCTTCCAACGATGGCGGTTTCGCATCCGGCGGAATCCGGTGAGCAGCCGCCATGCGGTTTTGGCTTCCGGGCATGCGGGTCCGGGCTTGACGCTCCTCAGGCCCGGGCCTACACCACGGCCTGTCCCATCGAACCTTTTCCACGAGGCTGCAATGGACCTGCAGGCATTCTTCCGCAACGAAGTAAAGCCGGCCCTGGGCTGCACCGAGCCGGCGTGCGTGGCGCTCGCCGCGGCCGCCGCCGCGCGCCAGCTCGGCTCAAGCCTCGAGCGGATTCACCTGCGCCTGTCGGCCAACATCGCCAAGAACGGCATGCACGTAGGCATCCCCGGCGCTCCGGGCCTGCGCGGGAACCTGCTGGCGGCCGCCCTGGGCGCCCTCGCAGGAGAGCCGGACAAAGGCCTGCTCGTCCTGGAGCGAGTCGCTCCCCAGGATGTGGCAGCCGCCAAGGCCTTGCTCGAGGCCGGGGCCGTCAGCCTGGAGATCGTCCACGATGTGCCCGCCGTCTACGCCGAGGCCGAGCTGACCGGCCGTGACGGGCGCTCGGCTTCCGCCGTCGTGGCTTTCGCCCACGATTTCCTGCACGAAGTCCGCCGCGAAGGGCTCGTTGTCAGCCGGGCCGGCGAAGCGCAAAGCGGTCGCTCCGATCTTCCTTCATACATCAAGGACCTTTCGCGCCTGAGCTTCAGCCAGATCTGGAGCCTGGCGGAAAGCATAGACGAAGGCCTCCAGGCCTTCCTGCTGCATGGCGCGGCCATGAACCTGAAGGTGGCCGAGGAGGGCTTGGCCTCTCCCTGGGGTCTCGGAGTCGGTCATGGATTGCGTCAGTGCGGGCCAGCGAACGACCTGCTCTGGGACATCAAGGCCTGGTCGGCCGCCGCCGCCGATGTGCGCATGGCCGGAGGTTCCCAGGCCGTCATGAGCAGCGCGGGTTCCGGAAACCACGGCCTCACGGCCATCATTCCTCCGGCTCTGTACGCCAGGGCCAGCGGCTGCGACGACCGCGCATTGTCCGAAGCCCTCGCCTTGAGCCATCTGGTGACGGGCTACATCAAGGCCCGCACCGGCAAGCTCACTCCCGTCTGCGGCTGCGCGGTCGCCGCCGGCTCGGGCGCGGCGGCGGCGTTGACCCGCCTGAACGGCGGCACTCCTCGTCAAGCCGAGGCCGCCATCGGCAACGTGCTTTCCGCGGTCCTGGGCATGATCTGCGACGGAGCCAAGGCTTCATGCGCCCTGAAGGTCTCCACGGCCGCCGGAGAAGCCTTCACGGCCGCCAGGCTGGCGCTGCACGGAGCCGGCATCTCGGACAGGCAAGGCGTCATCGGGCTCGATTTTTCCGATAACGCCAGGGTGGTGGGCGAACTCTCGTCCCTTGGCTTTGGGGCCGTGGACGGAGTCATTCTCCGGCTCCTGGATTCCACGAACTGACGGCGTTTAGGGTCAAGCATCCGGATTCATGACGGAGCCTGGACGCCAGGAGCGAAGCGTTCAGTCGATGCCCGCCACATGTCCGGTGTCGTCGCAGAAATCGCACTTCTCAAGATCAATGGTCCTGCTGGCCTTGCCGCACGTCCAACAATACACGCGGTTGACGACCTTCTCGCCGCCGCACTCGGGGCATTCCTCGCCTTTCCACTCGCCTGTGCCGTCGCAGGTCGGGCACTGCACTTTTTCAACTTTTCTTTCTTCCATGCCGCGCCTCCTTGCAGCGAATGCTTGGGGTGATCAGTGGCGAATATACGATTTGGCGAAAAGAAGGGGAAGGATTAACGACGGGAATGTGGACTTCCCGGCTGTGCCTGCGGGCGGATCGTGTTAAGGCAATCGGACGGACGCACACGCAATCCAAGGAGCGATGACATGCCCAACCCGCCCGCGATCGGTTCCCTGGCCCCGGACTTCTGCCTTCCCTCACCGGCGGGCACGAAGGTCTGCCTGTCGAACCTGCGAGGCCAGTGGGTGGTGGTCTACTTTTATCCCCGCGACGCCTCCACGGGCTGCACGGCCGAAGCCATGGAGTTCAACGAACGGCTGCGGGAGTTTCATGGCCTGGATTGCGTGGTGCTGGGCATCAGCCGCGACTCCTTGGCCTCGCACGAGCGCTTCATCGACAAGTGCAAGCTCATGGTGCCGCTGCTCTCGGACGAGGGGCTGTCGGCCATCGAGGCATACGGGGCTTGGCGGGCCAAGAAGGTCTACGGCAAGGAGACCATGGGCGTGGTGCGCTCGACCTACCTCGTGGACCCGCAGGGCGTGGTGCGCGCGGCCTGGCCCAGCGTACGCAGGGCCTCGGGCCACGCCGCCGAGGTGCTCGAAAAGTTCAGGGAGATAGTTGTTGGGCTGGCGGAGGCGGGCAAGTGCAAGTGAAAGGAGGTCGTCCTGTCGTCTCAGGGCGTCGTGCGCCGAAAGAGGTATTCATCCGCGCCGGGCACACTCACTAGCCAGCCCTCGGTTGCCGGGCGGCCGGTGATGACTCCGCCGTCGCGCGTGTGTAGGACCAGCTTTCCTTGGCGCAGAGACCAGCTGAAGGAAATCTCGTCCATGTCCGTTTTCCACACGCCCCGCCCATCTTCCTGCAGGACCATGCTCACGGGTCCGGAGGGCGGCTGCGCGTCATAAGCGCCCACGGCTTCCCCGCGTCGGCAGGCGGGCGCGAGGGCCAGTGCGGCCGTCAGGGCCAGGGCGGTCAGCAGTCGCGGAATCATGCCTCGATCTCCTTGAAGCCCTGCAGGAAGATCTTGTCGAGCTGAAGCCAGGAATCGAAACGGGTCGCGTGCAGGGCCATGACCATCCAGGTCAGGTCGCGGACCACCGTGCGCCAGCTTATGGCGTCCTCCAGGGAGTGGAAGCAGCCGCAGCTTATGGGCGCATCGCGCAGCAGATTGACGAAGATGGCCAGGGTGAACATCGCCAGCAATCCCGCCATGGCCAGGCCCACGGTGCGCACGCGCACCCCGGCCAGGAACAGCAGGCCGCAGACCAGCTCGAACCAGGGCATGGCCACGGCCAGGAAATTCACGGACCACCAGGGCACAAGCTGATAGCTGGCGATAGTTTCGGCGAACTCGGCCGCGTAGTTGATCTTGTACATGCTCGCGTAGACGAACAGCCCGCCCAGATAGAGGCGGAAGATCAGCGCGAGCAGTGGATGGCTCAGTAGGCGCGGAATACCACTCATGGCTTGGCTTCCTTGGATTCCAGCGAGAAGCCGGCCTTGCGCCAGGCGTCCAGACCACCATCCAGAAGCACCACCGACTCGTGACCTCGCAGGGACAGCTTTTCGGCTACCTGACGATCGTAGAGCAAGCTCACACTACGGCCATAGACGATGATGGGCGCATCCAGAGGCAAGTCGGCGAAGCGCATGGCGTAGACGAAATCGAACAGGGCCGGCGTCAGGTTCACGGCGCCGGGTATGCTCTCCTGCTGGAAGAACTCGGCCGGCCGGGCATCGATGAGCACGGCGCGGCCTGCGTCCAGCTCCGCCTTGACCACAAAGGCGGTCACGGCCGGCGGACCGGGATTGAACAGGGCCTTGGGAACTATCTCCACCCTGCCGGGGCTGACCAGGTTATAGAGCAGGCCCAGGCACAGGCTGGCCAGCAGAATCAATATCAGATCGCGCCAGGAAAAGCGCTTCAGGCGCTCCATCTCGCCGCGCAGGGCGGCGGCGATGCGCATCTTGGCGGCCTGGAGCAGGTCGATTTCTTTTTTGGCGTTGGTCAGCTGGGCGATGGTTTCGATCAGTTCGCTGTTGCGTTGCGAGAGATTCAGGTTCAGGCGCTTCGCTGTCTCGTGCTGACGGGCGCCATCCAGGCTCAGCATGAAGCTGTCGAGCTGCGCCTGCAGGAGCTCCTGCTCCGCGCGGGCCATTTCCCGGCCCGAGATGCGCGGGCCGAGGGCGAGTACGCCACGGCATTGTTCGTCCACCGCGAAAAGCAGCACAATCCGGGGTTCGCCCGGCAATCCCGTCGGCGGTTGAGCCAATATCCGCGACTCGAGCGGATGGGGCATGCGGTCCTTGGAAGCCACGAACAAGCCAAGCAAGGTCTGGCGGGCCGACGGCGTGACAAGAAGCGCGCGTTCCTGCTCCGAAAGCCCCAGGGCAGCCAAGGCGGGAACATCGTCCGCGTCATCCAGCACGGCCAGGAAGGCCCGCTCCAGGCCGAAGCTGCCGGCCACGGTCTTGAGAAAGGTATCCATGGCCCTGGCCGGGTCCAGTTCGCCGGACAGCTCGCGAGTGGTCTCGAAAAGCACGGACAGATGGAAGTTGCGGCGGTCCAGTTCGTCCTGGGTCGTGGCCATGGCGGCCATGGCTTTCTCCAGGCGCTCCGTGCGCTCCGCCAGGACGCGGCTCATGCGCGCAACGGCTTCGGCGTTGCCCGCGCAGCGGACGGCCATGCTTATGTTGCCGATGAGCTTTTCCAGGTAGACGACCTCTTCCGCGTCCAGCAGCGCATCGGTGAGTCTTCCGCCCAGTATTGCCAGGCCGCGCAGGTCCTGGTCCACGGACCATACGGCCAAGGCTTCGGCGCTTTCGGGTAGGAGTCCGTTGCGCCCCAGATGCTGACCCGTGAGCAACACGGGAGGCTGGCCTGGGTCCGGGGGAGCGGCTCCGGCCGCCTCGGGCGTGGTGAAGAAGCGTGCCGACAGGCTGGGAGCCGCGACCGCCAGCCTGGAAAGCTCGGGCGTTTCCAGGCCTCGGCTGGCCTGGGCCAGAGTCTGGCCGTCGGGCGTACACAACGCGATGAAGCCCCAGGTAAGGCCCAGAGGGCCCATGGCCATGGGCAGGAAAGCGCGAATGATGCCGGCGGGGGTGGCCTGGCCGGCCAACTCGCGGGTGATCTCGGCCAGGGACTCCAGCAGAAAGACCTTGCGGTCTAGAACCCAGTCTCCCGTAGCGGAGTCAGATCGGGCTATGTGGACATCCATGCTCATGAGACTACCCGAGCGCAAAAGTGAACTGTCCGCGGAAGGGCTGCCTGCATGGCGCTAACGCAGCAGGTCCCGGATGCGGGCGAAGAGCGCGTCCACATCCTCGATGACACCCAGATGGGCGAAACGCACGGTGCCCGTCTTGTCCACCAGCAGGGTGAAGGGGGTCAGGGGCTCGCCCAGGATCTTGTGCACGCGGTAATCGGGGTCGGGCGCCACAGGGTATGCGTAGCCGCCTTTGGCGCGCAGGTAGGCGGTTTCCTGCGGCGTGCCGCCGGCGGCCAGGCCGAGCATCGCGACCCGCCCCTTCAAGCCGGCTCTCTTGAGCTTCGCTGCGAGCGAGTTGAAGCCAGGGAGCTGGCGATGGCACTGCGGACAGTAAACTCCGATGACCTCGAGGAGCACCATCTCGGACTGAAGCTGGGCCAAACCGAAAGGGGCATCGACGGCTATGCCCAAATCCGCCGCGCTTGCGGGATCGCCAGGCGAATCCATGCTAAAGTCGGGCAGCCTGTCTCCCTCGGCCGGTAGCCCTGCCGCGGAAGCCTTCCAGGCCAGGCTGGCAAAACAGGCCGCACAGGCAAGACAGGCAAAAATAGCGCGCAGGCAGGATGCGGCACGCATATAGCGGTTTGTCATGGCTGGCCTCGCACGTTGTCTGGGTTAAGGCCGACTGAGCGAACTCAGCGCCTCTTCCTGGCTGGCGAAGACCGGGGCCAGCTTGGTGATGCCTACGATATCGAAGACCTTGCGGAAGTTGTCCGACAGCCCGGATATGGCCAAGGGGATTTCGCGCTTGCGGGTATCGAGCAGGAGCTGGGTAAGAATGGCGATGCCGGCGCCGTTTATGGAGGCATTGTCCGAGAAGCGCAGCAGCAGCCCGCCCTTGTGGCTGCTGGCCTGCTCGAAGGCTTTTTGCAGGTAGGGCTCGGAGCGCGAGGTGACGTTGCCCTGGATGTCGATGATGCCCTTGTCGTCCTGGCTGGTGACCGCGACCTCCTCGACCTTGTTGCGGGCCAGGCGAATGCGCTCGCCGGCCCGATTCAGGGCGTTGTCCAGATCCTGCTTGCGGATGGGCTTGTTGATGAAGTCCGTGGCGTCCAGGTTCAGGGCCTTGATGGCCAGATCCATGTCGCCATGGCCGGTGATGACGATGACCTCGGTGTGCGGGTCAATCTCCTTGATGCGTCCCAGCACCTCGATACCGTCCATGCCCGGCATCTTGATGTCCGTGAGCACGATGGGCGGCTTTTCGCGCTGGAAGACGTCCAAGCCCTCCTCGCCGTTCTCAGCAGTCAGGACCTCGAAGCCATAGGCTCCCAAAAAGAGCCGGAACATGGCTAGAGTGGGCTTTTCGTCATCGATGATGAGGATCTTGTGCATGGCTCCCGCCTTATGCTTGCGGCTTGGCCGCCGGGAAGGTCAGGGTGAAGGTGCTGCCCTCGCCCTTCCTGCTCCGGATACGGATGTCGCCATTGTAATCCTTTACAATGCCATACGAAATGGACAGGCCCAGGCCCATGCCCTGGCCAAGCTCCTTGGTGGTGAAGAACGGCTCGAAGACCTTGTGCAGGTCATCTTCGGCGATGCCTACGCCTGTATCGGACACGGACACGGTGACGGATCCGTTGTCGGCCGAGGTGCGGATGACGATCTTGCCGTCTCCGGGCACGCGGTCGCCGCGGTCGAGGATGGCGTCGCGCGCGTTGGAAACCAGGTTGAAAAGCACCTGCTGCAGCCGGTTGTCGTGGGCCAGGATGGTCGGCAGATTCTCGGCCAGGTCCAGTTCCACGTCCACGTTGGAAAGCTTGAACTGCTGGCCCACGATGTTCATGACCCCGCGGATGGAGCGGTTCACGTCGAGCAGTTCCTTGACGAAATGGGCCTTGCGGCCGAAGGCGCGCAAGGTATTGATGATTTCCGTGGCTCGGTCCACCTGCGCGCTTATCTCGACCGTGACCTGATGCATGTTTTCAGTGGGTATTTCACGGCCCTGCTCGCTCATCATGCTCAGGAAGTCGCTGCCCATCTTGATGGCGTTGAGGGGCTGGTTCAACTCGTGGGCGATGCCGGCGCTCATTTCGCCCAGGGTCTTCATCTTGCTGGCCTGAATGAGCTGGGCGTCCTTCTCGATCATCTCGGTGATGTCCGTCACGGCGATGATCACGGCGTGGCGGCCCTTGTAGCTGATGGGGCAGGCGTGCAGATTCACGTAAAAGGGCTGCCTGCCCCTCTTGAAATGCATGATCTTGGTCAGGTAGACGCAGGATTTCTCCTCGCCAAGAGTATCGAAATACGGCCGGCATTGACTGTTGAAGTCCGGGTCCAGGTCCATGAAGTTCATGCCCTGAAGCTCGCCCCTGCTGTAGCCGTACAGTTCCTCGGCGCGGGGGTTGGCGTCCAGGATGGACACGTCCTCATGATCCACCACGAAAACCGGGTCCGGTCCCGAGACGAACAGTGAGCGATACTTCTCCTCGGACTCGCGCAGTCGGCGGCGGTAGAGCTTGATGGACCAGACCATGTTGCGGAAGGAATCGGCCAATTGGGAGACTTCGTCGCCGGGGCGCTTACGGTAGAAATTGCATTTTGCGCAGGTGTGCAACCGCTCGCCGTCGTCAGGGGCCTGGGCGGTCTGGTCGAAGTGCCAGCAGGGCAGGTCCGTGTTGCGGTAGGCCGGGCAGTCCAGGACGTTCCAGCCGGAATCGGCGAAGTCGAGCTTTATGTCGAAATTGCCGCGCGAAAGCTCGTCGGAAATGCTTATGAGCTTCTGAATGGGCCGGGTGATGCTGCTCGTCAGACGCAAGCTGACCGCGAAGACGATGATAATGATGAGCAGTATGAATCCCAAAAAGGTGATGCGCAGCTTGCCCACTAGATTGTCGATGTGCTCCTTGTTCAGGCCCACGTGCACGGTGCCGATCTGATAGATGCCCTCTTTGACCGGCACGGCGATGTCCAGGGCCTGCTGACCGAAGACCTCCACGCTTTCGAAGGCCTGGGGTACTTCCTGGTCCAGGATGTTGGCCCGCTTGAGATCCGGGGGGAAAGGCCGGGTGAACGTGTGGGCCAGAATCTCGGAGTCCGTGTCGGTGATGAAGATATAGGCGATGAGCTGTCGCCGTTCGCCGAGATGAGCCGTGTCGAAGACCAGGCTGACCATCTGCGGAGTGTTCTTGTCCAGAATGTAGCCGCTGGCCCGGTCAGCGATGGATTGGGCGATGGCCAAGCCGCGGTGCTGCAGCTCGCTGGTCAGGCTGGAGACGAGAATCCAGCGCGCGAGGAAGGCTATTGCCACGCTGATGAACAGAATGACCGCCAGGATGGAGAAGAAGATTTTGCTTTTGAGGCCTAGCGCGCGCAATCTCTTCATGATGATTCCGCGGGCCCGCGCTTCTTGATGAGAGCCCTGCGCAGATCTGACCAGTCCTTGATGGGCGCGAATGAGCCGTTCGTGAGCTTCGTGAAGTAGACCTGGTCCAGCCCCTGGTGGTCATCGGGGCCGAAGATCACGGAGATGCCATGCACCAGGGCGTAGTCCTGCATGGACTCGATGGCGTCGATGAATTTCTCGCGGGTCAGATCAGGGCCGGCGCGGCGCAGGCCCTCCACGAGCACTCTTGCGTTGAGGAAAGCTTCCAGGCCCACGTAGTTGGGCTTATCCTGCGGATAATAGTGGCTGAGCAGATTGGCGTAATCGGCCACATCATGGCCTTCGCCGTGCAGATCCTGCATGGGCGGCGGAACGACCTGGGACATCAGCACCAGGGCGTCTTCCTCACCCTCCAGCCTCCGCGCCAACTCCTCGGCTCCGACGAAGGACACATGATAGAACAGCGGATCGAAGCCCTGGGCCCGGGCCTTGTGCACGAATGTGGCGCAGACCTCGTAGGTGCCGATCATGAACACGACCTCGGCTCCCGAGGAAGCGATTTTATCCAGGCCTTCGTCCACTTGGTCCGTGCCGCGGATGTAGTTGCCCTTGGCGATGGGCGCCAGGCCGTACTTCTTGAGAGCCAGTTCGGTGCCGGTCAGGCCGTCGAAGCCGTAAGCGTCGTATTGATAGAAGACCGCGATCTTGGACAGGCCCAGGTCCTCGACCATGTGCCGCACGGCCTCTTCCGTTTCCTTGTAATATGAGGGCCGGACGTTGATGAGATAACGGTTGAAGGGCACGCGCAGGTCGTTGGCGCCGGTGAACATTCCCACCAGCGGGATGGCCGCCTGATCAACCAAAGGAATGATCTTGACCGTGGTCGGCGTGCCTACGTAGCAGGACAGGGCGAAAACTTGGTCCTCGATGATGAGCTTCTGGGTATTGGCCAGGCAGCGGGGTGGGTCGTATGCGTCGTCGTAGGCCACGAGGCTGATCTTGCGGCCGTGCACGCCGCCCTGCTCGTTGACGTGATCCAGATAGGCCATCGCGCCACGCAGTGTCTGGATGCCCAGATATTGCGCATGACCCGACAGGGGCAGGGACGCGCCGATGCGGATCTCGTCGTCGCTCACACCCAGAGGCCGGCCGCCCTGCTCGTCGAGTACGGCCTCTTGACCGCAGCCGACCAGAAAGCCTGCGACTGTGAGCAGGCCGAGCAGCAACAGCTTCTTGAATATTTGCATGTCCTGTCCCAAGTGACTTGGCCAGATATGATATCTTTTACCAATTGCTATCTCCATAGCGTAAGGCCGTCAAGAACGCCAGGCGCGGAATCTTTATCCGTTGCGGATGGAATCCCTTGAGCCATGCGCGATAATCCATCCTCGGCTCATTGCATCATCCGCCAAGCGTCCGCCCAGCGTATGGAGAATGCATCGATGTGAGCTGGAAGCATCCGTCAAGGGTGCCTGCATCGATCAGTAATCAAAGCAGGAGCATGGGATACTATCATGGCGAATGCTCCCTGGATCAGACACCAGACGGCATCCACAACCACCAGCTCGCACAACGTATGTGAGGAATGAGCTGAAAGCCGCGTATGCTTTGCCAAAACTCTCAGGGAAGAGTATTCTTGGGCAGGAGTGTGGACTCGGTATGAGCTTGAATGCATTCGACGGCCCGCGCGTGTGCGTCGTGGTCCTGAACTACAATGGACGGGAGGATACCCTGGCCTGCCTGAACGCCTTGGCAGTCATGCGCCCAAAGCCATGGGACATCGGCGCCGTCACGGTCTGCGACAACGGGTCGACTGACGGCTCGGTCGAGACCTTCGCGGCCTGGGCCACGGATCGCGGCCTGGACATACTGCACCGCCATGGCCCGCATCCCGAGCCGCCGCCGTCGGGCTTTCGCGGCCTGGCGCTGGTGCGCAACGAAGGCAACCTGGGCTTCGCCGCGGGCTGCAATCCCGGCCTGCGCCTGGGCCTGGCCATGGGCGCTGACTTCCTGTGGCTGCTCAACAACGACGCGTTGCCCGAAGCGGAAGCCTTGGCAACCCTGCTGGAGTGCGCCGACGACAGCGCCATGCTGGGCTCCAGCGTTGTGCACGCGCATGACCCGCAGCGCGTGCAGGCGGCCGGAGGCTGTTTTTACAACCCCCTGACCACGGTCTTGACCCCGCACCTTGGTGAAAAGAGCCTGGATCAGGCCCTTGACTCGGAAGGCGAGCCCGCACTGGACTATGTGTACGGCGCGAGCATGTTCCTGCCCCGCACGCTGCTGGAGCGAGTGGGCCTGCTGTGCGAGGAGTACTTTCTGTACTACGAGGAGCTGGACCTGTGCCGTCGAGCCAAACGCGCGGGTTTTTCCCTGCGCTGGTGCAGAGGCAGCGTGGTGCGCCATGCTGGCGGCTCCAGCGTGCGCAGGGAGGGCCAGGCCCTGGCCTGCTACCACGAAAACTTTAGCACGCTCGTCTACACGCGCGCCCACCACACCGGCCTTTTGCCCCTGGCCGCGGCCATCCGCCTGGCAGGCAAGGCCGCGGCCCTGGCCTCGCGGGGCGAGTGGCGTCTGCTCGGCCCACTGGTCCAGGCCTACGTCGATTTCTTCATCGGCAGGTGGGGCAGGCGGGGCCGCCGGAGTCTGTCGTGAAGTCCTTGGTTCTGCACGACTATTTCGAGACTCCCGACGGCGGCGGCCGCCTTAGCTGCGACTTGGCGGCCGGGCTTGGTGCGGACTTGGCCTATGGGTTCCTGTCACCCGGCCATCCTTTTTTCAAGGGACCGGAGGCAGTGCCCGAGGCGAGCCGCATCGACCTCGGCGTGCGTTGTGACACCCCAGGTTTGCGCCAGTTGCGCCTGGCCTTGGCTTTCTTGAGGCGATCCAGCTTCGTCAGCAATTACGAAACAGCCATTTATAGCGGCTCTTATGCACCCCTGGCTGTACGCAATCCAGCACTGCACAATATTCTCTATTGCCATACACCACCGCGTTTCCTGTATGATCAACGCGAGCACTTCCTGTCTCTGGTCGCACCCTGGCAGCGCCCGTTGTTTTTGGCCTTGACCGGTTGGCTCAAGTCCCGCTACGAAGCTGCGGTAACGGCCATGAACACCGTTTTGGCCAATTCCGGAAATGTACAGCGACGCATTCGGTCATTCCTGGGGCACCTGGTCGATTCGGCTCCCCAGGTGCTTAACGCCGAAATTGTCTATCCTCCATGTCACACTGGACGCTATGCTTGGCTTGGCCAGGATGGATACTATCTGTCTCTGGCCAGGCTGGACGCGCTCAAACGCGTGGAAATGGTGGTGGAGGCCTTCGCCCGCATGCCGGACAAACGCCTGGTTGTAGCCTCGACCGGCCCGGAGCTGGCAAAAATTCAGTTGCGGGCGCGAGGGTTGAATACTATCAGTATAATAGGACCAGTAGGAGAAACTCGCCTGCGCGAACTTCTCGGTCGTTGCGTGGCCACGGTCTATGTGCCGGTGGACGAGGACTTCGGCCTGACGCCGGTGGAATCCATGGCCGCGGGCAAGCCGGTCATTGGCGTGGCCGAGGGGGGACTGCTGGAAACAGTCCTGCACGGCGAGACGGGCACGCTCCTGCCGCCTGCCTTCGGCGTCCAGGACCTGATTCAAGCCGTGCGCGACATGACGCCCGGCCGGGCGCGAGCCATGCGCGAGCCCTGCCGGACAAGGGCGCAACTTTTTGATATAACGCGCTTTCTGGAGCGCATGACGGATGTCGCTGGCCGTTAGGCGCATACTTGTTGGATGGCTTTGGGAGAGGGAGCGGAGAACGATGACGAATGTGAGCAAGGCCGGAATCCGGCCCCTTGGGCCTTGGATAGCCATGGCGCGGCTGGCCTGCCTCCTGCTGGCCCTGGCGTCCCTGGCGGCCGCGATGGTTCTGTCCGGCTGCACGGCCAAGGCCAAGCCGCTGGAGGCTCCCGCCTCCGCCGCTAAGCTGCCGGCGGCCGAAGCCCTGGCCAAGGGCGAGGAGAGCCTGGCCCAGGGCCAATACGAGCTGGCCACGAATTACCTGAACCGCGCCCTGGAAATGGACCCCCGCCTGGCCGAAGCTTACCTGGCGCGCGGCAAGGCCCTGCACGCCCTGGGCAACCCCGAACAGGCGCTGTTCGACTTCAACCGCGCTGTAAGCCTGCGTCCCGAATGGGCCGTGGCCTATTATGACCGGGCAACGGCCTATCTTGCCCTGGAGCGGCCCCAGGAGGCTCTGGACGACCAGCGCAAGGCGTTGAATCTGGACCCGGGCCTGGCCGTGGCGCACAACGACATGGGCCTGGCCCTGGCGGCCCTGGACCGACCCGAGGAAGCCTTGCAGGCTTTTGACGCGGCCATCCGTGTCTCGGACGGCCGTCTGGCCCAGGCTTTCTACAACCGCGGAACCCTGCGTCTGCGGGACGAGCTGCTGGTCGCAGCCCAGGAAGACCTGAGCCGGGCAGTCGAGCTGGACCCCGAATTGGCTCCGGCATTCAACAACCTTGGCATCCTGCGCAACCGCACGGGCGCCTACGAGGCGGCGGTGCTGGATTTCGACGCGGCCATCGCCCTGACTCCAAAGAATCCGAACCTGTATCTCAACCGGGGTATCGCCCACGAGAACCAGAATCGTTACGACAAAGCCATTCAGGACTACACTCGCGCCCTGGCCCTCAAGCCGGACTATGCCCAGGCCCTGCACAACCGAGGGGTTCTGTTCATGCGCCTCTCGGCCCGAACACGAGCCTGCGAGGACTTCGAGGCGGCCTGCCAACTGGGACTTTGCCACAGGCATGAAGCAACCAAGAAACTTGGCTTGTGCTGGTAACGCCGGCCTCGAGGCGGCAAGGAGCGGGACATGAGCTTGCGCATGGTCGCACACCTGGCGCTCATCGCCCTGGGACTCTATTTCGCCGTGGACGCGGGCATGACCGTCGTGGCGCACGTGCTGACCCCTGAAACGGCCATTGTCGCCCCGCGTCGCGCCAACGCGAAAAAGTCCGAGCAGGCTCAGGCCAAGCTGCCCATCAGCCGCATCGTGGAGCGCAATCTCTTCGGCAAGGCGGCTCTGGTCGGCCCAAGCAAGTCCGTCCAGGCGGAGCCGGTCAAACGAGAGATCGGCCTCGACCTTGTGGGCACCGTGGTGGCCGACGCCGACCAGGGTGTGGCGGCCATCATCTTCGATCGCGCCGGCAAGGCCCAGGACTTCTTCCGCGTGGGCCAGCCCGTGCGGCCGGGCGTGACGCTCAAGTCCGTGCAGCGCAAGTCGGCGGTGCTGGGCACGGCCCAGGGCGACGTGCTGCTGACCATGGGCGACGACCTGGGGGCTGCGTCAGCTTCCGAACAGCCGCCAGAGTCCGGCTCATCTTCGGACTTTGCCTTGAATCGCCAGACCATCGAGGAATCGATGCAGAATCTTGGTCAGGTCATGCAGCAGGCGCAGATCGAAAAGGTTTCGCGCGGGGACACGAAAGGCTACAGGCTCAGCAGCATCCAGAGCGGCAGCGTCTTCGAGCGCTTGAACCTGCAAAACGGAGATATCGTCACCGGGATCAACGGTCAGGAGATCACGGACCCAAATCAGTTCACGGAACTCTACAATTCCCTGCCGCAACATGATACTGTCACCGTGAACCTATATCGACGCGGAAGAAAGCATGACCTTACCTTTACGCTCCAGTAACGCCGGGCAAGCCGCCATGCACACCAGCACGCTCAGGCTGGGAGAGGTCGCTCAACGCCTAGTCCTGGCCGCGCTGCTGGCGGGACTGATCCTGGCCGTCTTGCCCGACTCCCTCCAGGCTCAGGCGCGGCCACAGGCCGCCCAGGGTCAACAGAACATCAGCATGGACTTCAACGGCGTGGACATCCAGATCTTCGTCAAATTCATAAGCGAGCTCACGGGCCGCAACTTCGTCATGGACGACAAGGTCCGCGGCCGGGTAACCGTAGTTTCGCCTCGGCGCATTTCCGTGGACGAGGCCTACAAGGTCTTCGAGTCCGTGCTGGCGGTCTATGGCTTCATGGCCGTGCCGGCAGGCCAGGTGACCAAGATCCTGCCCATCCGCGAAAGCCCGACCACGGGCCTGGAAACCTTCACCATTCCGCGCCTGGACCGCTACGGCGACTCTTTCGTAACCCAGCTCGTCCAGCTCAATCACGTGCGGGTCGAGGACGTGCTCAAGATGCTCGCGCCCATGGTCTCCAGAAGCGGGCTCATCACGGCTTACGCGCCTTCGTCCATGCTCATCGTCACGGATTCCGAATCCAACCTGCGCCGCCTGCTGACCATCGTGCGGGCCATCGACGTGCGCGGGACCGAAGGCACGGTTGCGGTGATTCCCCTGGAATACGCCTCGGCCGAGAAGACCGCGTCCAGCCTGGCCAAGTTCTGGGAGAGCGGAGTCCGCGAGCAGGGCAAGACGGCTCAGACGAGCCTGAGCATCGTGCCGGACGAGCGCATGAACGCGCTCATAGCCTATGGCGAGGCCCGCGACATCGAGCGGCTGCGCTCCATAGTGGTCCAGATCGACCGCCCCTCGCCCAGGGGCCAGGGCAACGTGCGCGTATACAAGCTGGAGCATGCCGACGCCACGGAGCTGGCCGACGTGCTCAACGGGCTGGTGGGCAAAACCACCGGCTCGGCCGCGGCCGGGGGCCAGGCGCCCAAGGAATCCGGCGTGGTCACGCCGGTCATCTCCTCGGGCGTGACCATCCTGGCGGACAAGGCCACCAACAGCTTGGTCATCACCGCCGGGGCCGACGACTTCACCCTGATCGAGGAGCTCCTGCGGTCCCTGGACACCCCACGCAAGCAGGTGCTCGTGGAGGCGCTCATCATGGAGGTCTCCTCCACTGAGAACGTCGAGTTCGGGAGCAAGCTCCAGGGCGTCGTGGACGTGGGCATCGGCGGCCGCGAGGGCGTGGCGGGCGGCTTCTCCAACCCGGCGGGCCTGAGCGAAAGCGTGCTCAACCCCGGAACCGTGTTCGGCATCGGCGCGGCGGCCATCCCCGTGACCATCAACGGCGTGACTTACACCAACCTGAACGCCCTCATCGCCGCGGGCAAGATCAACAGTGACTTCAACATCATCTCCACGCCCCAGATCATGACCCTGGACAACCAGGAAGCCTCCATCACCGTAGCCGAGAACAGGCCCTACCAGACGAGTCAAACGTCAACCCTCAATGATTTGAACAATATAGTCACTCAGTTTACCTACCGCGACGTTGGCACCATCCTGAAACTGACGCCCCAGATCAACGAGGGCGGCATGATCAAGCTGAAGATCTTCCAGGAGTTCTCGGAGGTCGACCAAGCCGCCACGGGCGTGAGCACCTTGCCCGTGACGCGCAAGCGCACCACCGAGACCGCGGTGGTCATCCGCGAGGGCCAGACCGTGGTGCTCTCGGGCCTTATCGGCAAGAGCGCGACGAACAGCTCAAGCAGGGTTCCGCTGCTGGGCGACATCCCCCTGCTCGGCTGGCTGTTCCGCTACGACACCCGTGAGGAGCGCAAAACCAACCTGCTCGTGTTCATCACCCCGCGCGTGGTGGACAGCCCCGAGAAGGCCCAGGACCTGTACATCGCCAAGCTCAAGGAGTTTGAGCGCCTCCAGTTTGACGGCGACGACCGGGTGCTGCCCGTGCTCATGCCCCTGGTTTCGCCCGGCCCGCGCCTGGACCGTGTCGAGGATCGTGCCGAGACGCGGGTGCCGGCGGAGGTGAGATGAGTGTCACGCTGCGCGAACAAATGGGTCGTGTGCGGGCCATGCTGAACCCCGCCGACTCAAGCGACGCGAAGCTCTCCGGTGAGGCCAGATCAGGTCAGGTGAGACTCGACAATGATGCGCCGTTCCAGACCTACCCGCCTCCTTCGCTCGGCAAGCCGGACTCCGGCGGCCGGGAGCCGAGCCCCGAGGAACTGGCCCTGGAGCTGGGCCTGCACTTCGTGCCGCACGTGGAGGAGGGCTGGCTGGATCTGTCCCTGGTGCGCGGACTGCCCATCGCCTACCTAAAGCAGAACCTCGTGCTGCCGGTAAAGGGAGAGGCCGGCTGTCTGCTCGTGCTCGTGGGCGACCCGCTGCGCGTGGAGGTCATGGACGAGCTTCGCCTGATTCTTACTGATGGAGGGGCGGACGGCAGGGCGAAGGCCGAAGTGAATTTCGCCATGGCTCCGGCCGAGGTCATCCTGGAAGCCATCAACCAGACCTTTGCCCAGGCCGACAGCCGGGCCGACCAGATCATCCAGGACCTGGGCGTGGAAGAGGACGACGACCGGCTGCTCTCGGAGCTGGAGCGCGGCGGCAGCGAGGACCTGTTGGACGAGACGTCCAACGCGCCGGTCATCAAGCTCGTGAACCACATCCTGGCCCAGGCCGTGAAGAGCCGGGCCAGCGACATCCACGTCGAGCCCTTCAAGAACGAGCTGCTGGTGCGCTTCCGCCTGGACGGCGTGCTGCACAACATCCTGCATCTGCCCAAACGGCTGCAGGCCCCCGTGGCCTCGCGCATCAAGATCATGGCCAAGCTGAACATCGCCGAGAAGCGTTTGCCCCAGGACGGCCGCATTGAGGTGCGCATCGGCAACCGTCAGGTGGACCTGCGCGTGTCCAGCCTGCCCACGGCCTTCGGCGAGCGCGTGGTCATGCGCCTGCTGGAGAAGAACGCGCGCCTGCTGTCCCTGGAGGAGCTGGGCATGGGCCCGGACCACCACGCCGAGATGCGCCGCCTGACCCAGCTTTCGCACGGCATCATCCTGGTCACCGGCCCCACGGGCAGCGGCAAGACCACCACGCTCTACGCGGCCCTGTCGTCCATCAACTCGCCGGACAAGAACATCCTGACCATCGAGGACCCCATCGAGTATCAGCTCGACGGCATCGGCCAGATGCAGGTCAATGCCAAGATCGACCTGACCTTCGCCAAGGGCTTGCGCTCCATGGTGCGCCAGGACCCGGACGTGATCCTGGTGGGCGAGATACGCGACCGCGAGACGGCCGAGATCGCCATCCAGGCCTCTCTCACGGGCCACCTCGTCTTCTCCACCCTGCACACCAACGACGCGCCCAGCGCCGTGACCCGGCTCATCGACATCGGCATCGAGCCTTTCCTGGTCTCCTCGGCCGTGCGCACCATCATCGCCCAGCGCCTCGTGCGCGTGCTCTGCCCCGCGTGCAAGCGCGAAGACACGCCCTCGGCCAAGGAATTGCGCGAGATGGGACTATGCGAGGACGCCGCGCCCGTGGTGCACCGCGCCGTGGGCTGTTCCGAGTGCATGCAGACCGGCTATCGCGGCCGGACATCCATCTATGAGTTCATGCGCCTGACCGAGTCCTTGCAGGATCTCGTCGTGCGCAACTCGGACGCCAACCAGATCCGCAAGCTGGCCCTGAGCGAGGGCATGGTCACACTACGTCAGGACGGCATCCGCCGGGTCCTGAACGGCGTGACCACCCTCGACGAAGTCATGCGCGTGACCCTGCTGTAAGCCATGCCGGTCTACGAATATGTCGCCATAGATGCCGCGGGCAAATCAAGGAAGGGCGTCATCGACGCCGACGACGCCCGCGTGGCGCGCCAGAAGCTGCGCGCCGGAGGCCTCTTCCCCAGCCGCATCAACGAGGCCAGGTCCGAACAACCGGCCGTGCAAGCCGGGCGGCCAGGCCTGGCCGGACGGGCCGGACGGGCCGGACGGGCCGGGCGCATCGCCCGCAAGGACGCGCCCGGGCGGCGCTCCCGCCTGTTCTCGATGTCCCTGGGGCTCAAGCGGGTCAAGCGCTCGGAGCTGGCCGCGACCACGCGCCAGATGTCCACCCTGCTCAGCGCCGGCCTGCCCCTGGAGCAGGTGCTCACGGCGATTCTGGCGCAGATCAAGGGAACGGCCCTGTACACGGTGCTGGCCCAGGTGCGCGAACGGGTCAAGGAGGGCGCGAGCCTCTCATCGGCCCTGGCTCAGCATCCCGGCGTATTCGGCACGACCTACGCGACCATGGTTCAGGCCGGCGAGCAGAGCGGCGCGCTGGAACTGGTCATGGCCCGGCTGGCCGACTTCGCCGAACAGGAGATGGAGCTGCGGCGCAAGATCTGGTCCGCGATAACCTACCCGCTGCTCATGCTCTTCGTGGGCCTGGGCATCGTCTTCTTCCTCATGGTCTACGTGGTGCCACGCATCACCGAGATATTCGTGGATCTGCAACGGGCCCTGCCCCTGCCCACGACCATACTCATCGCCGTGAGCACTGCCTTTCGCGACTGGTGGTTTCTCGCTCCCTTGGCCGGCCTGGGAGCCTGGTTCGGCCTGTCCAGGTACGCACGCAAGCCGCAGGGCCGCAGAAAGCTGCACTCCTGGCGGCTGCGCATGCCCGTGGTGGGCCGGCTGACGCACGCCATCGCCATCGCGCGTTTCTCGCGCACCTTCGGCACGCTGCTGGCCAACGGCGTGACGCTGCTTATCTCTCTGGACATCGTGCGCAGCGTGGTTTCCAACGTGATTCTGCAGGACGCCGTGGACGATGTGAGCAAGGAAGTCAGCGAAGGCGCCGGGCTGGCCGAGGCCATGTCCCGGCACGACGTGTTTCCGCCCACCATGATCCAAATGCTCTCCGCGGGCGAGCAGAGCGGCGAGCTGCACTCCATGCTCTTCAAGGTGGCCGAGCTGTACGAGAACGAGATATCCACGCGACTGGCAATCATGACCTCGCTGCTGGAACCTGTTATGATCCTGGCGCTCGGAGGCATCGTGGGCTTCGTGGTGCTGGCCGTGCTTTTGCCGATCTTCGAGATGAGCAGCCTGGTGCGCTGACATCCGCCGACGTTCCATGGCGAGTCCGGAGAAGCCGAGGAAAAAACATATGCGACCAAGACCCAAAGGCCTGAGCATCAGGTACTACATATCCGCCTTGCTCATCATCGTCAGCGCGGCGGGTTTGGCCCTGGCCTGGGATATCTACCAGGAAAGCGCCGAAATCGACCTGCAAGCGCCGAGCAAGGCGCCCGAACCCAAGGCGGAAGTGGACATCGGCCAAATGGAGGCGCTCTTCCAGGAGCCGCCCAGCGACCCGAGCCGGTATCAGGTCATCGCGGAACAGAACCTGTTCTCCGAGAATCGCCGGGCGGTGGCGGACCAAGCCGCGCAACGGGCAGGGCAGAAGGATGCGCCCGAACGCAAGGAAGAGGTGCAGCTCCTGGGCACCAGCATCCTGGGTGAGCGCAAGTCGGCCATGCTGCGCTTCCTGCTCTTCTCCGACAAGAAAAAGGCGCACATCGTGGAACAGGGCCAAACGGTGCGCGACGAGGCTACGAGCGAGGGCGAAAGCGGTCCAAACTACACCCTCGTGGACGTGGAGCAGCGCCGCGTGACCATGAAGGACCAGACCGGGCAGACCTTCAGCGTGTCCATGAGCGAGCCGCAGCAGGCCCAGGCGCAAGGTCCGGGACAGGCCGAAGGCCAGCCCGAGAGCTGGCAACGCATGCAGGAGATGTTTCAAGGCCGGCGCGGAACTCCGGACCCCGCAGCCCGCGTGGACACGCCCGCGCAAGAGCCGGAGAAGCCTTCCAAGCCCGAAAGCCAGCAGGCCGGGAAAGCCCCGCCCTCGCCAACCACGAGCGCGGACAACACGACCTCCGGCACGTGGAACGTAATCCGCTGACAAAGGCGCGGCCATGCTGAAGCGAAGCCCAAAGGTGCGATCCCGCCCCAATCCGGCCGCCGCTCCGGCCCCGGACCAGGCGGCCAGGGCCGCTGGCATGGCAGCGGCCATGCGCGCTTTCGCCAACGCGCCGGGCTCGACGTTCTTCTACAGCGGCGCGGTGCACAAACAACTGTTGGAAGGCCTGGTGCGCGCCCTGCGCGACCGACTGGGCCTGCACCTCGTGCTGGGCGACTTCGGCACGGGCAAGACCACCCTGTGCAACTTCGTGCTCATGGCCTATGGCCACGAGTTCGTCATGGGCTACCTGGGCAACCCCTTCGTGGACGAAACCGAGTTCTTCCGGCAGATCGCAGCGGCGCTGGGGGTCGAGGCGCCGGAAACGGCCTCGGCCAAGGAATGCCTGGACGCCTTGGAAGGTTTCCTGCGACGCCAGCACATGGAGCGCAAGGTCTGCGTCGTCTTCGTGGACGAGGCGCATCTGCTGGACCCGGCCCTGCTGGATCGGCTGCTGGTGCTCTCCAATCTTCAGATTTCGGGCGTGCCGCTCCTGCAGGTGGTGTTGGCCGGCGTGCCCGGCCTGCTGGACTTGCTGGCCACCCCCAGGTTCGGTTCGCTCAACCAGCGCATCGGCAGCCGCCACTGGCTGCAGCCGCTCGGCAAGGCCGAACTCAACGAGTATGTGCGTCACAGGCTGGCCCATGCCGGCAGCGACCAGGAGCTGTTCAGCCCCCGCGCCTTGTCGGCGGTGCAGCGCCGCTCGGGCGGCAGGCCCCGGCTGGTGAACATGCTCTGCCGCCTGAGCCTGGAGGTCTGCGCGCGCTCGGGCAAATCCCAGGTCAGCCCGGCCATGGTGCGCCTTGCGGCCGCTGGGCCTGCCTACGATAGCCTGTTTCGCGAGGCAGGCATGCGCCGAGGCCGCTGGCTAGCCTGGATGACCGCCACGCCTCTGGCCCTGGCCGTCGGCTTGGCCTTGCTGCTGGTTGTGCGCGAAGTGCACGTGCCCGAGCTCTGGCGAGCCATGCTGGGCCGGGAAAAGATGTCAACGCAGTCAGCCGCCGCCCCGGCGGCCGAGCCTTCCCCGCTTGTCCCAGCCGTTCCGGCAGTCCCACCAGTCCCGATGGCCGGTGTCGCCAGCAACGCGCATTCACTCGGTGCGCCCAATGGGGCGGCTCCAGTGCAGCAAGGGGCGCAAACGTCGCCCCAAGAAATCCAGGCGGCTCAGAATTCAAGGGAGCCCAGGACCACGACTGGCGATGGCTGGCGGACGCTGCCCGATCCCGTGGACGGAAGTTGGGCCCTGGAAACGACTCCGGAGCCGGAGATCAGGCCTGGTATGGACGACCCGTCCGCAGTGCCCGCACTCCCGGAGGGACGGTCGCCGCAAGAATCCGAGTTGGAGACCATGGAACAGCTTCAGGCGGAAGATCCGCCACGGGCGGACGACTCGCAAGCTCCACCGGCCCGTCCGGCTCCTCCGCCGCCCGAGGAGGTCACGCGGGCGCTCGTGGAGAAGCTGGAGCCGATCTGGGGTCCCATCCGCCATGGCCAGGATCTGCCGCCGGAGCTGGCTAAGGCGCGCGTACAGGCCATCGCCTGGAGCGCCGTGCCCGAAGAGCGCATGGCCCTGGTGGGCGAGGCCATCGTGCGCATTGGCGAAACACTGGCCGGCGGCAATGTGGCGGCCATCGGCGAGGAATACGTATTAGTGGTCATGCAGGGCGAAAGATACCTGTTGCAAATCATGCCCCGGCGATAGGGGCTGTCGAACGCGCAAGGAGAACAGCATGTGTCGGAAAGAAAGCAAGCGTAACAAGGAACTCGGCTTCACGCTCATCGAGCTAATGGTGGTCATCGTCATCCTGGGCATTCTGGCCGGGCTTATCGTGCCGCGCATCATGGACCAGCCCGATCAGGCCCGGCAGGTAAAGGCCAAGATGCAGATGGAGAGCCTGTCCACCGCGCTCAAGCAGTTCCGCCTGGACAACGGCTTCTACCCGAGCACCGAGCAGGGCATGCAGGCGCTGGTGCAAAAGCCCAGCGTGGGCCGCGATGCGCGCAACTATCCGCGCGGCGGCTATCTGCCCAAGATGCCCAAGGACCCCTGGGGCTTCGACTATGTGTACATCAGCCCCGGCCAGCACGGCGATTTCGATATCATCTCCCTGGGCGGCGACGGCAAGGAAGGCGGCGAGGGCGGCGATGCCGACGTCAGGAACTGGGAAATCCAGTAGCGTAGCGCATAGCCAGCCTCGCAACTGCATCGCGGGCTGGCGCATGAACGAGGTTTTCCCGGTTTGACGCCAGTTCGCACCCATTTCGAACACAGCAGGCAGCCGCTCCCAAGCCAAAAGGGCAGCGCCGGCTTCACGCTGGCCGAACTGGTGGTGGTCCTGGCGATCATCGGCATCATGCTCGGCCTGCTGCTGCCCAACCTGGGCCTGGTCTCGCGCGAGGGTGACCTCAAGGCCGCCCTGCGCGGCCTGTCCGGACTGCTGGCCGAGGGCCGCAACCAGGCCATGATGAGCGGCCAGTCCAGGGCCTTGTGCATCGACTTGGCCAAGGGCACGTGCTGGCTGGCCGGGGGCGGCGAGCGCAAGGGCCGGCGCAGCCTGCCGGGCGGCCTGCGTTGCGCGTCCGTGTCCTTTCAGGATGCAGAGCCCGTGACCAGCGGCGTGGCCCGGATCGCCATACAGGCCAAGGGGCTGGCTCGGCCTGCGCTCATCGTGCTGCGCAGCGGCAAGGAGGCCTGGACCCTGGCCGTGCGGCCCTTCGACGCGCGCCTGGCGACATACCAGGGTGAAGTGACCTGGGAAACCCTGGCCGAGGCCAATCCATGGTGAGGCGACAGGCCGGATTCACCCTGCTGGAAGTGCTCATAGCCGTGGCCGTGCTGTCCATTTCCCTGGTCGCGGTGATCAAGGCCGGGCTGCTCAGCCAGGACGGCCTCATCCGCTCGGGCGACTCGCAGCAGGCCATGGGGCTGGCCCTGTCCAAGCTCGACGAGGTCGAAGCCGCCGGGCCCAATATCTGGTCCCTGCTTGACGGCGATTTCGAGGATGCCAGGGAATGGCATTGGGAACTGGAAATCAACCCCACGAGCCTGCCGGAACTGTTCCTCGTGCGCGTGGAAGTGGGCCGGGGCAAGAACGACCCGCGACCCGCTCGCGTGGAGAAGCTGCTGTGGCGGAGATAAGAAGTAGAGAAGAGGTGGAGAGGGGCGTTGCCCCTCTCCAAACCTCTCCCCACCAGGGGAATGATTCCCCTGGACCCCACATTTCGAGTAGGCCGGAGGAACCGGCCTACTCGATGCGTTGCGGCTTTTCTAAAAATGCGGGGGGTCCGGGGGGAATGATTTCCCCCGGCCGCCGGAGGCATATTGCTCAAGCCGGCTTCACCTTGCTGGAGGTCATGATCGCCGCCTTTGTCATGGCCATCGCTTTTACGGGCCTGTACGGCGTCTATGCCGGGGTCATGGACGTGGCCGAGCAGGTGCGCGGCCAGGGCGAGCTGCTGCAGACCGGCAGGCTCGTGCTGCGCCAGATCGGCGACGACCTGGCAGGGCTGCATCCGCCCGCCGAGGAGACCCAGAGTCAGAGCCAGGCGACCCAGGCCGACCAGTCCCAGGTGGTCCCGCTGCTGGCCGGCGGCGACCGCGAGGAGGAGCTGCCGGACGTAAGCCGCAACCCGGACCTGGCCAGGAGTTTCCGCCGGGGCAGGATCGTTCTGGAGCTGACCACCTGCTCTAGCCTGGATTTCGAGGACGCCGCGCGGGGCGACAAGCTCGTGCGCGTGCAGTACGTGCTGCGGCCTCTGGAGGACACGGGCATGTTCGACAAGGGCAAGCCCATGCGCCTGGTGCGCAAGGAGCGCCTGGACCCGGACATCTATCCCGAGGACTCTGTGGGCGACGGCTGGACCGAGGTGGAGCTGTGCGACCGGGTCAAGGAGCTGACCATCGGCTTTCGCGCGCGCGGCGGCCAGAAGCTGGATTCCTGGGGCACGGGCGGCCTGGGCCAGCCCGTAACGGCCAAGGCGCTGCCTGCCAGCGCCGGCGTGCGCCTCGTGCTGGCGGACGAGGAAGGCAGGCGGGAATTCACGGACTGGTTGAGCCTCGACCCAGAGTTGCTACAGGAGGATACGCAGCTGGAGCAGGAGGATTCCCAGCAAGGCGAGGAAACTCCATGAACTGGGCCACAGGACCTCACAAAAGAACCTCGCGGGTCCAGGGGGTCGTCACCCCCTGGTGGGTGGGGTCTGGGGAGGGCAAAGCCCTTCCCAGTCTTCCCCCGGACCGCCCCGGCGGCCAACGCGGCGGGGCGCTCATGCTCGTGCTCGTGCTCATGAGCGTGCTGTCCATGGTGGCCATCGAGTCCTTGCGCCGGGCCCAGATCGAGGTTGAAAGCGCCGGGACCTATTTGGGCGGCGTGCAGTGCCGCGAGCTGTGCGAATCCGGCCTGCGTCTGGCCGCACTGCTCCTGGAGCGCGACATGGACCTGAACGACTACGATGCGCCCACGGATCTCTGGGTCACCTTCTTCGAGGACGAGGATGCGAAGAAGACTCTGAACTTCCAGACGGGCGTGCTGCGGGTGGAGATCAGCCCGGAGGACGGCCGTTTCCCGTTGAGCGCCATGACTACAGAGACGGGCCGGCAGGTCATGCAGCGCCTGCTGGTCGGGCCGCCGTACAACCTGGAGCAGGAGTCGGCCGCGCGGCTGGTGACGGCCATGCGCGACTGGATCGATGCCGACGAGGATGGCGAGTTCGAAAAGCCGCTCTACATGGCTGAGGAAGTCGCCTACCGCCCACGCAACGCAGCCATGGCTTCCCTGGACGAGCTGCTGCTGGTGCGCGGCATGCCGAGGGGACTCTTTTACGGCGGCCAGGGCGTTCCGGGCCTGCGCGACCTGCTCACGGTGCACGGCAGCAAGGTCAACATCAATACAGCCCCGGCCCTGGTGCTCATGGCTCTGTGTCCGGACGACGTGAGCCGGGCCACGGCGGCCAACCTGGCCCAGGACATGCTCGCCTTCCGCGCGAGCCAGGACAATGCAGGCTTGCTGAACAAGACGGACTGGTACAAGACGGCCTTGTCGGGCTATGAGCAGGTCACCTTGCAGCAAGAGCTGTTGAGCGTGTCTAGTGACGTGTTCCAGGTTGTCGTGACGGCCAAGGCAGGGGCCGTGCAACGCAGTCTGCGCGCCGTGTTGCGGCGCACGGCGGGCCAAGCCGATCCGCAAAAGCCCGTGTCGCGGGTAAGCCTGGAACGCAAGGTGCTGGGCTGAGCCCGGCTGAAGGAGATTCATGGCCGAGACAATTCTGGGCATAGACCTCACGCCGCGCGGCGTGTGCATGGTGCAGCTCACGAGGCAGTTCGTGCGTCTGACGGTCACGGGCTGGGCCAGGGCGGACCTGCCCGCCGGAGCCGACCTGCCGGCCACGGCGGCAGCGGTGCGTCGGCTGGCCGAAACTCGCGGACTGCTGAGCGACGTGTATGCCCTGGGCTTGCCCACGAGCCAGGCCATGTTCCGCCGCCTGGACTTTCCCTTCACCTCCGCCGGCAAGATCCGCCAGGTGCTCGACCTGGAGATGGACGCGCACATGCCCTTGTCCGTGGATGCGCTGGCCCTGGACATGGTCAAGGCCGGCCGGGGAGTTGGCGGCGAGCAGCAGGTCCTGGCCGCGGCCATGCCGCGCAAGGCGCTGGAAAGCTGGCTGGAGGCCTTTGCCGCGTCCGGCATGCCCCTGCAGGTCGTGGACGTGACCGCCGACGCCTTGTTGGCCGCCGCCGCGCCCTTGACCGGCCTGCCCGGCAAGGTGCTCTTTCTCGATATCAGGGCGGAGGCCAGCGCCATCTTTTGGCGCGTGGACGGCAAACCGACGGCCATGCGCGGCCTGCGTTTCGGCCTGCTGGACCTGGACAAGGCCTTGGCCGCGAATCAATCCTCGAATGATGGCGAACGGGAAACGTCCGCAAGTAACCTTGCAGCCACCCGCGCGACTGTTCCCGTAAAAGCTGGCATGGAGCTGCAGGCCGCGCTGGCCGCCGGCGGCGAGGCTGCCCGGCGCGTGCAGGCGGCCGTGGACGACTTGGCGCGCGATATCCGGTTGACCCTGCGCGCCGCAGCCGATGGAGAGTCCGTGCCGCCCGAGTTGGTTGTGCTCAGCGGCCGGGCCGCCGCCGTGCAGGGATTGGGCAGGCTGTTGGAAACGCGCCTGCAGGCCCCGGTGCAGCGCATTGCGCAATGCGGCGGCTTCGGTTTGCGCGCCATGCCCGACGGCTCGCAGGTCCCAGGGGACGAGTTGGCCGTGGCATACGGATTGGCCCTGCGCGGCGCGCCCATGTTCCTGCCGTCCGAGGCGGGCATGAATTTCCACGCCGAGGGCGCGGCCATGCGGCGCAACGCCTTTGATCCGCGCCGCTATCTGGCCCTGGTTTCGGCGCTGCTGGCCGTGCTCGTGCTCGGCTACGTCTTGTCCAACACCACGGATATAGTGCTCAAGCGGCAACGTCTGGCCGCGCTGGAGGCTCGCCTGGACGAGGCCTACAAGCAAGCCCTGCCCGACGTGCAGCCCGGATTCACGCGCAGCCAGCGGGCCAGCATCCTGGCCGAGCGCCTGGCCGGCTTGCGCCAGGGCAGCCAGAATGACGGCGCTGGCCACGCCACTGCCCTGCACATCCTGGCCGCGATTTCCCAGGCCGTGCCCGCGGACCTGCCCATGACCATCAGCCAATTGGGGCTGGACGAGCAGGCCGTGCGCATCAGCGCGCGCTCGGACGCCTTCGCCAGCGTGGAACGGATCAAGGACGGCCTGCAGCAGGCCGGGTTGGGCGAAGTGGAGCTCAAGGGCGCCACCGCCAGCCCAGATGGGAATAGCGTGCAATTCCAATTGGATATACTGCTCGCCTCGGGAGGCAAGCCATGAAGCCGGACCGGCAACTCCTGCTCGGCGCGGCCTTGGCCTTGGCCCTGATAGCGGCCATGATCCAGTGGATCGTGCTGCCCGTGGCCCACTATCGTGAAAGTTTGGGGCGGAGTGTCGTCCAGGCCCAGCAAGACCTGTCCCTTGTCACGGCACAGGGCCAGGAGTACGCCGAATTGGCGGCCAATGCCCCGCGTAACGGCCGACCAGCCAATGCCGGCAAGGGCAAGCCCGAGCAGACCCTGTTCGCCCTGCTGGAAAACCTGGCCACCCAGAGGCAACTGCGCGCGAACATCGAGTACATCCGGCCCTCGGTGCGTCAGGGCGCGGACGGCTCGCGCCATGACGTGGTGGAGATGCGCCTGAACGGCGTGGGCTTGAACCAGTTGGTGCCCTACCTGCAGGCGGTGCAGGCGACAGGCCGGGGGATCGGCGTGGAGCGTCTGAACATGCGCTCGCACGAAAATAAACCCCTGGATGTGGACCTGGTCTTCAGCGCTTTGCGCAAGACGCCTGAAACCAAGACGCCATGACTAGCCAAAACTACGCCGGGCGAAGTGACATGAAACGCAGAATACCGACCATTCTCCTCTACACGGGCTTTAGCTTGGCCGTGCTCGTCCTGCTGGCGATGATCAAATTCCCCTGGCCCGTGCTGGCCGGCCGGCTGACCTCGACCGTGAACGCTTCGGGCGTGGTCCGCCTGTCCTATCTGGAAGCCACGCCCTCGCGCTTTCCTCCTGGCCTCGTGCTCGAAGGCGTGGCTTTGACTTCTGCCCAGGACCCGGATACGCCGCTGTTCACCGCCAGCCGCGTCAGGCTCACGCCTGCTTGGCTGTCATTCCTGGTCGGCAAGGCCGGGTTCACGCTGCGGGCCGAGGCCTACGGCGGCGAGTTGCAGGGCCTTATCACCGCCGACGGCATCACGTCGCCCGAAAATTACGAAGTCGATTTAAGCTTGGATGACCTGGACCTAAGTCGCCATCCCCAACTGGCCGAGCAGGCCGGCGCGCAGGGTCTCCTGTCGGGCCGCATCAGCCTTGCGGGGCCGTTGAGCGGGTCGCAAGCGCTTCAGGGCAACGCGGATCTTGTCGTGACGGGCGGCGCGGCGCGCTACAAGAGCGACTTTCTGACCCGCGACGTCGTTCGGCTGGGCAACGTCCAAGCCGATCTGACCTGGCTGAACGGCCGGCTCGGCGTGGAGCGCCTGGCCATGGCTGAAGGGGATTTGCAAGGGGAGCTCAAGGGCTCGTTCCAGCCCGGCCAAGAAGGCAAGCCCCTGAGCGGCGGCAAGCTAACCGTGGATGGCTCGCTGCTCGTGGAGCCTTCGTTGCTGCACCTGGACAAGATTCCGGACAGGAGCATCGCGGACAGGTTGCGCCGAAAGGAACCCCTGCACCCCAAATGGAACGGCCCTGTGGCGCCATTGGTGAGCCTGGCAGGCATGCTGTAACGCTTCATACGCTCCAGCCAGTCGCGTTCATTCTTGCGACGGTTGGCGGGTAGAGCAGCTTGCAAATAAGAGAGCAGTGAAATCCTTTCATTTGCAAACTGCTTTCACCACAGCAACGGTTCATCTAGGAGGGAGAGCGGATCTTCCTACACAAGCTCCTCCCGGGCTACTCCACGCCAAAGGCGCGGCAGAGGACAGCCGGACCCAAGAGCAACGCGCCATGGAAGCTGGCGTCGAGGATGTCCTGATCCGTCCAGCCCATGTCGCGAAGGGCCTGCGTCTCTTCGGCGTTTACCGCTTCGGGCCTGGTCACCGACTTGAGGGCCAGGAGCAGCAGGGCCTTGTGCTTTTCGTCGAAAGGAGCCGTCCTCGGCTCCTTGGCCAGGCAATCCACCTCGGCCTCGTTCATGCCCATAAGTATCATCAGTTGTCGATTGAAGCGCTCGCAGGGCGTAAAGCCCATGGCCGTGGCCACAAGAAAGCGCAGCATGGCCAGGAAATGGTGGTCCAGGCGCTCATGCGCGCCATAATAGGCCAGGAAGCGGCCCTGGCCAGCCAGCAGGTCAGGGCTCACGCTCAGGAGCAGTGCCGGAGCCGGGATGCCGGCCTTGGCAGGAAAACGCTCGTAGACTTGGGCCACCAGGCCGGTGGCTGCCTCGGGCCGCACGCAGGAAAGCAGACTCATGTGTCCTCCTTAAATTGTAGTAGACCGGTCGTATATAGAATTATCCCAAAAAGAGACCGCACCCATGAGGGGACGGCCTGCCTTGACCACTAATCCATAATCCTAGGGTTTGAGCAGCTTATCCAGGGCCATGCGCCTGAATCTGCGCATGGGCTCCAGGCTTTTGTCCACCTTGGCCAGCAGAATGGAGCCCTGCCAGCCGGCCAGGAGGAAACGGGCCATCTCGGCCGCATCCAGATCCGGGGAAATCTCGCCCGCGTTCATCGCCTCGCGCAGCACGGATTCGACAGCTCCGGCCATGCGGCCGACCACCTCGGCCAGCTTGTCGCGCATGGTCCCACTCAGGTCGCCCATTTCCTGGCACAGGTTGCCTATGGGACAACCCTTGGAAAAGCCCTGTTCGGCGAAGATCTCCTCGAAGCCCAACAGGAAACGGCGATAGCGTTCCAGAGGAGACAGGGAGCCGTCCTTGAGCACGGCCATGGCCGATGAGCCGACGGAACGCGCATAGTGCTCGACCAACTCGGCTCCGAAAGCCTCCTTGCTGGGAAAGTAGAAGTAGAACGATCCCTTGGGCACACCTGCGAGATCAAGGATCTCCTTGATGCCCGTGTTGTTGAAGCCTTTGCTGTGCACCAGCTCGGCCCCGGCGTTCAGAATGCGTTCCTTGGTGTCGATCTTGGGCATGGATTTCTACTAGACCGGTCGTCTATAGGCGTCAAGCAGTTTTCAGGTCGCCTCCAGTCCTCCATTTGTCGAGCCTGGCAGGACGGCATGACCTGCCATTAACCTATCTGGCTTGTTCCCGACTGCCAAGCGCCTCCCAGGCCGTGCGTACCGTGTCCTTGCCGAAGGCGCGTTCCAGGCGGCGCACGGTGAAGTGGCCGCTGGCCACGTTCTGGAAGTGGCTCATGAAAATGGAGTTGACCACGGCCCCGCCCAACGCCCCGACGACTGGCACGGCCTGAGCTGCGAATTTCTGCGAGACCGTGACCCCGAAGCGTTTGGTGATGGCGGACAGGAGGCGCACGAGCACGGGCGCGCCTTTCTCGGCCGCGCTTGCGCCGGCTGCGTATTTGGCCGCCTCGGCTACGGCCTTGGCCAAGGAGGCGCGTACGGCGAAATAGCCCGTTTCCGCGGCGTCATCGCCCGTGGACGGGCCGCCCAGGGCGAAGACCTCCAGACAGGCCAGCCTGGCATCGGGCTGGCGCAGGTCTTCGCCGTTGCTGTGGGCGATATCCGCGATGGAGCGCAGCATGATGGTCGTGGTCACGGGCAACTCCAGCAGCAGGCCGGAGAATCCGAACAGGCCGCCCACGCCGCCGGCTGCCGCCGCCCAGGTTTTGTGCAGCTTGTTACGCGAGGTCCTTTCGGCCGTGCCGTCCCTGTCCAGGGTCTTGAGCGCGGTGTTCAGCGCGCCCTCCAGGGCCTTGCGCGTGGCCTTGTCCACTCCGTCGCGCACGCCTACGGGCAGCTTGCGCAGGGCCGCTTCCACTGGCGCGCCGGCCAGGTTGCTCAGCCTCGCGGCCAGGCCGGGACTCTCCAGCAGCTCACGGGCCTGTCGCAGCTCTTCACGATCCTTTTCCGTCATGGCCTACTCCGCGGCTTGCTCCGCATGTGGAGCGGTTGCGGACAGTGGTTCCGGACGCGCCTCGCGCCCGGAATCGGCAGAGGACCTGCGTTCCTCCGCTTTTGCCGACCATAGCGCTTTTCGTACGGCAAGGCCATCAGGCCCTGATTGATCGGCAAAGGGTGCCGTAAGGCAAAAAAAACCCGCCAAACATCAGCTTGGCGGGTTTTCCCATTAATAAATCGCGGGTCCAGGGCGTTGTTAAGCCCTGGCGGGTGAGGGTCTGGGAGAGGGCAGCGCCCTTTCCCAGTTCTTACTCTTAACCAACCGACTCGTCGGGCTCCAACTCGCGGGTGAAGCGGCAGGACTTTTCCGGGCAGGCCACGTGCTCGCCGCGCGCCTTGGTGGTCTTGATGGTCAGGATCTTGGAGTCGCATTGCGGGCAGGGCTTGGCAATGGGCCAGTCCCAGGTTGCGTAGTCGCATTTGGGGTAGGTCGAGCAGGAGTAGAAGACCTTGCCGCGCTTGGAGCTTTTCTCCACGAGCTGGCCGGTGCAGCCCTCGCGCGGGCAGGCCACGCCGGTGGAATGAGGCTCGGCGTGCTTGCACTCGGGGTAGCCGGAGCAGGCGATGAAGCGGCTGCCGGTGCGCGAGCGCTTGAGCACGAGATCCTTGCCGCAGTCCGGGCAGGTGCCGACCTTCTCGGACATCTCGTTGGCCCGCTCGACGATCTGGATCTGGCCCTGCTCGTCGCGGGTGAAGTTCTTGATGCCCTTGCAGTCGGGGTAGCCGGAGCAGCCCAGGAACTCGCCGTTCTTGCCGAAGCGGATGTTCATGGGCTTGCCGCACAGATCGCAGACGATGCCGGTCTCCAGCCCGCCCTTGACCTGGACCATCTCGTCCTTGGCCTTGTCCAGGGTAGGGTAGAAGTCGCCGGTGAAATGCTTGAGCAGCTCGACCCAGTTGACCTTGCCGCCGGCCACGTCGTCCAGCTGCTCTTCCATGCCCGCGGTGAAGTGCACGTCCATGAGGCTCTGGAAATGCTTGGTCAGCAGGTCAACGACCGTCACGCCAAGCTCGGAGGGAACGAATTTCTTCTCTTCCAGTCGGGCGTAGTCGCGGTCCAGCAGGGTGGAGATGATGGCCGCATAGGTCGAAGGACGCCCTATGCCCTGCTCTTCCAGTTCCTTGACCAGCGAGGCTTCGGTGTAGCGCGGCGGCGGCTGGGTGAACTTCTGATCCTTGGTCAGCTTGCGCACCGTGAGCTGCATGCCCTTTTCCAGCTTGGGCAACATGGCGGCCTTGGTGGACGTCGACTCGCCGCCTTCGCCCTCGGTCTTTTCGTCCGTGGCTTCGTCCACGCCGTAGACCTTGAGGAAGCCGGGGAAGAGCACACGCTCGCCCTTGGCCCGCCACTGGGCCGGGCCGCTGTCCACGGTCACCGTCGTGTCGTGCAGGCGGGCGGCGGCCATCTGCGAGGCCATGAAGCGCTGCCAGATGAGCGTGTAGAGCTTGTACTGGTCCGCGGGCAGGTGCTTGCGCACGGACTCGGGCGTGACGCGCACATCGACGGGGCGGATGGCCTCGTGGGCGTCCTGCGCGCCGGACTTGGTCTTGAAATATCGGGGCTTGGGCGGGTAGTAGTCTGTGCCCAGCGTCTCCACGATGAAAGCCTGGGCCGCGTCGCGCGCCTCGTCTGCCACGCGCACGGAGTCGGTGCGCATGTAGGTGATGAGCGCGGTCACGCCGCTCTCGCCAAGCTCCACGCCCTCGTACAGGCGCTGGGCCGTGGACATGGTGCGCTTGGCCGTGTAGCCCAGGCGGCGGCTGGCGTCCTGCTGCAGGGTCGAGGTGATGAACGGCGGCGAAGGATGGCGCTGGCGCTCCTTCTCCTCGATGGCCGAGACCACGAAGGGCGCGTCCTTGACGCGGTCGTAGAGCACCTGGGCCTGCTCGCCCGAGCCCACGGACGGCTTCTTGCCCTCCACCTTCCACAGCTCGGCCGCGAAGGCTGGCGGCTCGGGTCCTTCGAGCAGGGCCTTGAAGACCCAGTACTCCTCGGGCCGGAATGCCTGGCGCTCGCGCTCGCGGTCCACGATGATACGCAGGGCCACGGACTGCACGCGGCCGGCGGAGATGCCGCGCTTGACCTTGGACCAGAGCAGCGGCGAAAGTTTGTAGCCCACGAGCCGGTCCAGGATGCGCCGGGCCTGCTGCGAGTGGAACAGATTCTCGTCCAGGGGCCTGGGGTTGGCCAAGGCCTCCTTGACCGCGCGGCTGGTGATCTCGTTGAACTGGATGCGGCTGACCTGCTTGTTCTTGTCGCCTATAAGATGGGCGACATGCCAGGCGATGGCCTCGCCCTCGCGGTCGGGGTCGGGCGCGAGATAGATATGTTCGGCTTGGTCGGCGGCGGCCTTGAGCTTGGCCACGACCTTCTGCTTGCCGGGGATGACCTTGTAGTCCGGGGTAAAGCCCCGCTCCTCGTCAACGCCGATCTTGTTGGGCGGCAAGTCGCGCACGTGGCCCACCGAGGCCTCGACCATATAGTCGCGGCCCAGGAATTTCTTGATGGTCTTCACCTTGGCCGGCGACTCGACGATGATTAGATTCTTTGCCATGACTTGCGGTGTATAGTCATGACCATACCCCATGGCAAGCGCAAACCCCGCGCCTGCCGAGAGCCGCCGGCGGGCTTCCCGGCCGGGCGCCGCTCACCGAACGCAGTTTGCCGTCCGCCGATAATCCCGCCGGAGCGTTTGCTTTCATTGTCTAAATATGTGATTTCCAGCCTCGCGGGCAGCCCGCCACCCATCTTTAGAGTACGGCAGCCCTCCCCGTTTCCATCCCATCCTTAAGGAGTTCCCATGTCGGAAAAGAAGCCCTACGAGGAGATCGCTCCGCGCCTGCGCGGCCTGCGCGACGCCTGCGGCTTTAGCGTGGAAGACATGGCCGGCAGGACCGGCGCCAGCGCCGAGGAAGTATCCAGATTCGAATCCGGCACCTCCGAAATTCCGGTCAGCTACCTGTTCAAGGCAGCCCAAGCCTGTGGCGTGGACACCACCGTGCTCATCTCCGGCGGCGACGCGCACCTCAAGGCCTACACCTTGATTCGCAAGGGCGAAGGCCTGGCCGTGGACCGGCGCAAGGACTACACCTACAAGAGCCTGGCCTACCGCTTCACGGGCCGCAAGATGGAGCCCTTCATCGTCACCGTGCCCCCCAAGCCCGGGGACGGACTGACCTTCTCCCACCATCCGGGTCAGGAGTTCATCCACATGCTTGAAGGCCGCCTGGAGATTCATATCGGCAAGACCAGCGTGATCCTGCAGGCCGGAGACAGCCTCTATTTCGACTCCAACTTCCCCCACGCCCTGCGCGGCCTGGATGACAAGCCGGCCGTGTTCCTGGACGTGATCATCTAGTGTCGCGTCAGGCGACACTAGTCGCTGACCCGCCAGGGTCAGCGCGCCGCCATGGGCGGCGTGAGCCAGGCAATAATCGCACTTTCGCCTGGCGACCTTCACGTCGAACCGACAGGTAAGACGTGACATGACACTAGACCCTTCCCGCGAGGAGAACGAGAATGCATAAGCTTTCGCCCGTGTCATACGAGGATTTCAAGGACAAGTTCTCCCTGGAGGTGCCCGAAGGCTACAATTTCGCCTTCGACTTCCTGGACGCCGAGGCGGCCAAGGACCCCACGCGGCCAGCCATGGTGCACATCGACCCCGAGGGCAAACGCCGCGATTACGACCTGGCTTTTTTCAGCCGCGAGTCGGCCAAGCTGGCCAACGCCCTGGTCGCCCAGGGCCTCAAGCGCGGCGACCGGGTCATGGTCATCCTCTATCGCCGTGTGGAGTTCTGGGTGACCATGCTGGCCCTGCACAAGATCGGCGCGGTGCCCATTCCCTCGCCGAACCTGCTCACGGCCAAGGATATCGAGCAGCGCATCAACTACGCCAAGGTGCGCGCCGTGGTCTGCGAGTACACGCTCACCGAGCGCGTTGAGCAGGCCAGGCCCAAGTGCCCGACACTGCAAATCCTGGTTCAGGTAGCCGGCGACAAGCTCCCGGCCGGCTGGGTGGGCTACAACGCCATCCTGCAAAAAGCCGGGGACAGCTATCCCGCGCCTAAGGGCAAGGACAAGCCGGGCGGTGACGACCCGCTGCTGATTTTCTTCACCTCGGGCACCACGGGCATGCCCAAGATGGCCGAGCACACCCACGCTTATGCCCTGGGCCACTACGTCACGGGCGTTTACTGGCACGACCTGGGACCGAGCGACCTGCACCTGACCCTGGCCGACACGGGCTGGGGCAAGGCGGTCTGGGGCAAGTTCTACGGGCAGTGGATGGCCGGTGCTACGGTCTTCACCTGGGATTTTCGCGGCAAGTTCGAGCCCGAGCACCTGCTGCGGCTCATGGCCGAGCACAAGGTCACCAGCTTCTGCGCGCCGCCCACGGTCTACCGCTTCCTCATCCGCCTGGACCTGTCGCAGTTCGACCTGTCGGCCCTGCGCCACTGCACCACGGCCGGCGAGCTGCTCAATGACGGCGTGTTCCACGAGTGGAAGCGCATGACCGGCCTGCCCATCTACGAGGGCTACGGCCAGACCGAGACGACCCTGCAACTTCTCACGCTGCCCTGCATGACGCCCAAACCCGGCTCCATCGGCCGGCCCGCGCCCGGCTGGGACCTCCGCCTGCTCAAGGAGGATGGCTCGCCCTGCGCCCCGGGCGAAGAGGGCGAGATCTGCATCGCCGTGGAGCCCAAACGGCCCGTGGGCCTGTTTACCGGCTACCTGGACGAGCCGGCCAAGACCGCCGCCGTGATTTATGACGGCTTCTATCACACCGGCGACAAGGCCTGGATGGACGAGGACGGCTACTTCTGGTTCCTGGGCCGCACCGACGACCTCATCAAGTCCTCGGGCTACCGCATCGGACCCTTCGAGGTGGAAAGCGCGCTCATCACCCACCCGGGGGTGGTGGAGGCGGCCGTGACCGGCGTGCCCGACCCCGTGCGCGGCCAGGCCGTCAAGGCCACCGTCGTGCTGGCCAAGGGCTACGACCCGAGCGACGAGCTGACCCACGAAATCCAGGAGCACGTCAAGAAGGTCACCGCGCCCTACAAGTACCCGCGCGTCATTGAGTACGTTGATGAATTGCCCAAGACAATCTCGGGCAAGATCAAGCGCGCCGAGATCCGGGAGCGGGACGAGAAGAAAGGCTAAGCACTGGGAAGGGCGTTGTCCTCCCCAGACCCCACCCACCAGGCGTAACGACGCCCTGGACCCGCGTATTCTAAGATATGGCAAGGGCCGGGAGAGAAGCTCTCCCGGCCCTTTTTGTTTGGCTGTCTATGTAAATGATATTCATAACTATTTCTTCATGAACGCCTCGGCTTCCTGGCGCGTGTGAATAAGCCTCCTGTGAATACGCGCCCATGATTCTTCTCCCGCCAGCCTCGAATTGCCAAACCAGGCGAAATTTCATAGCCAGGATACTGGGGTCTGCCGCTATTAAGGCCGGCGAACCGCCGGAGGCCTCAACCTTACGCGGAGAGGAAGACCATGAAGATTCCCGAGCAACCCGAGGTCGAGATCGCTCCAAGCGCCGTGGATGTGTTCAGGAAAAGTCTGCGCGGCCAACTCATCGAGCCCGGCGACCCGCAATACGAAACTGCCCGCAAGGTCTATAACGGCATGATCGACAAACGGCCACGCATGGTCGCCCGCTGCGCGGACGTGGCCGACGTCATGGCCTGCGTGAACTTCGCCCGCGACAACGGACTGCTCCTAGCCATCCGGGGCGGCGGGCACAACGGGGCCGGCCTCGGCACATGCGACAACGGCCTGGTCGTCGATCTCTCACCCATGAAGGGCATCCGGGTCGATCCCATCGCCGGTACGGCGCGAGTTGAGGCGGGCTGCATCCAACGCGATGTGGACCACGCCACGCACGCCTTCGGCTTGGCCGTGCCCGCCGGGGTCATCTCGACCACGGGCATCTCGGGCCTGACCCTGGGCGGCGGACACGGCTATCTGACCCGCAAGTACGGGCTGACCATCGACAATCTTCTGGAGGCTGATCTGGTTCTGGCCGATGGAAGGTTCGTCACGGCCAACGAGCGGGAGAACCCCGATCTCTTCTGGGCCATCCGCGGAGGCGGAGGGAATTTCGGCGTGGTCACGTCATTCCTGTTCAAGGCGCATCCCGTGCATACGGTCTATGCCGGGCTCAGCTTCTGGGGCCTGGATCAGGCGCGCGAGGTCCTGCGCTGGCATCGACGGTTTATCACCGAAGCGTCCGAGGATCTGTACGGCTACCCGGCTTTCTTGCCCGTGCCGCCCATACCGCTTTTCCCGCAGGAGCTGCACAGGCGCCCGGTCTACGCGGTGGTCTGGTGCTACAGCGGCGACATGGACAAGGCCGAGGATATCTTCGCGCCCATCCGCTCGTTCGCCCCGCCGCTGTTCGAGCATATCGGGCCCATGCCCTTCCCGGCGCTTCAGTCCATGTTCGATCCGCTCATCCCGCCGGGCTTGCAGTGGTACTGGAGGGGCGAGTTCGTCGGAGAGCTGTCGGACGAGGCCATCGACGTGCACCTGGAGTACGCAGCGAAAATCCCCACGACGGGATCGCAGATGCACCTCTATCCCATCAGCGGCGCGGCCAACCGCGTGGCCGAGGCCGACACGGCCTTCAGCTACCGCGAGGCCAGCTGGTCCATGGTTATCGTTGGAGTCGATCCCGACCCGGCCAACAAGGAGCTGATCACCGACTGGGTCAGGTCGTACTGGCAGGCGTTCCAGCCCTATTCGCTGGGAGCCGGCTACGTGAACTTCCTGATGGACGAAGGGCAGCAGCGCGTGGAGCGCACCTATCGGGGCAATTACCCCAGATTGGCCGAGATAAAGAAGAAGTATGATCCGGGCAACCTGTTCCGGGTCAACCAGAACATCAGGCCGGCCGGCTAGAACTTGTCGAAGGAGATGAGTACGCGGAACAGGGCCTTATAACCGCGCTATTTCAAGAATCCTTGCGGATTGCACATGCAGGGTTTCAGTTCAAATTCGAGCGAGCGGGCTGGGATAAATCATGCACCGGTATCTTCCGATCCCGGGCATTATCTCGCGGATGAACGCCTCGTCTTTCTGGCGCGTGGAAAACACGCCTCCCGTGAACGCGCCGTCGCCGCACAGCCCGTACTCCTCGAAGAACCGCACCCGCCGCTCGCACGTTCCCTGGCGCATGTCGCACCCTCCAAAAAGAAGCGGGGAGGCTTACGCCTCCTCATGTTGCATGGGCCGGATGAACCCAATATATCAATATAATATCAGAAATTGACCTTGAACGCCAGCCGTCCACGACTCCCCATTCACACTTGGCCAAGAACGAACCGAAAGTGCCGGCGGCCGTGCGCCGCCGTGCCCTTGCTTTCCGTAGCCAGCCGCAAGCATCTCTGCTAGACAGTACCCACATTTTCTCACGGGACGAGCATGCGCAAAAAGGATGTGCCCCAGGATGCCGGGACCCTTGGCCCCTGGCATCAGGTCCGCTACGCGGTAGCCGACGACGGTAGTTACGAGCTGGTGCCCAGCGCCGGCTGGGACGTCGTGGACACGGCCAACGCCGAGGCCTGGGCCGATATTCGCGAGCGGGCCGAGTCGGCCCTGGAGCGCGTGCGCAAAGGCGAGTTGAGCCCCTTGGCCTTCCACATGGTCGTGCGGCTCATGGACGACTCCATCCTTGCCGGCTACGCGGGCCTGGCCCGCTGGCGGGTGCGCCGCCACCTCAAGCCCAAGGTTTTCGCCAAGCTGCCCCAACGAATCCTCATCAAATACGCCCAGGCCCTGGGCTTGAGTCCCGAGGAGTTGTGCCGCGTGCCCGAGCGCGTTGCGCCCCTGCCGGGAGAGAAGGATCGCGCGTGATTGATTTCGCCCATCGCCACAGCGCCCATTGCGAGAGCGGCGCCACGGCCAACCTGCTGGCCCATCATGGCATGCCGCTGAGCGAGGCCATGGCCTTTGGCATCGGCGCAGGACTTTTCTTCGGCCATTTTCCCATGGTCAAGGTCGCCGGGCTGCCCCTGACCACCTTCCGCAACTTCGTGGGCGGCATCTTCAGCCGCGTGACCAAGCGCCTGGGCGTGCGCATGTCCCAGCGCCGCTTCCGCAGCGAGGACAAGGGCATGGCCGCCCTGGACGAAGTCCTGGGGCAGGGCATCCCCGTGGGCCTGCAGGCCGGCGTCTATTGGCTGCCCTACTTCCCGCCCGCCCTGCGCCACCACTTCAACGCGCACAATCTCGTGGTCTACGGCAAACAGGACGGCGAATACCTGGTCAGCGACCCCAACCTGGACGTAGCCATGTCCATCTCCGCCCAGGATCTGGTCCGCGCACGCTTCGCCAAGGGCCCCCTGGCGCCCAAGGGCCGCATGTACTGGGTGCGTTCGGCCCCGGCCAACGTAGATCTGCGCGGACCGGCCGTGCAGGGCCTGGTCGAGGTCGCCCGGCGCATGACCTTCCTGCCCGTGCCGCTTATCGGCACGCGGGGCATGCGCTTTCTGGCCCGGCGCATGCGCTGTTGGCCCGAGTGGTACGGCCAGCGCGGGGCAGCCCGCCACATGGCCCAGCTCATCCGCATGCAGGAGGAGATCGGCACGGGCGGCGCGGGTTTCCGCTTCATCTTCGCGGCCTTTCTGCAGGAAACCGCCGGTCTGTTGGCCGAACCTCGCCTGACCGAGCTGTCCGCCAGCTTCACGGCTGCCGGCGACGCCTGGCGCGATCTGGCGCTCATGGGCGCGCGGCTGTGCAAGGGCAGGGCAGGCCAGGGCGAGAGCTACGTCGCTGCCGCGGACCTGCTGGAAGGCCTTGCCGGCCGCGAGGATCGACTTTTCCGCGAGATTCGAGCAATGGCCCCGCAACTGCAGGCCAAGGCGCGCTAGGTAAGACCGCATGCTCCTTGACGACCGTTCCTCCCGCCAGGCGAATATCGATCTGGATGCCGTGCCCCTGGAAGCCACGGGCCTGGTCCACGACTACGGCCACGGCGCGGCTCCCACATTGCGCGGACTGGACGTGCGCGCGGGCCGGGGCGAGATCGTGGGCCTGCTGGGGCCGAACGGCGCGGGCAAGACCACGGCCGTGTCCATCATGAGCACGCTCCTTTCGCCCCGCCAGGGCCGGCTGCGCATCTTCGGCTGCGACGCCCTGGCCCGGCCCGGCCTGGTGCGGCCGCTTTTGGGCACCGTGCCCCAGGACATCGCTCTGTACCCGAGCCTAACCGCCCGCGAGAACCTGACCTACTTCGCCAGCCTGCAAGGCCTGGGCGGCCGCGAGCTGGCCCGCAGGGTGGACGAGGCCCTGAGCTTCACGAATCTCGCCGATCACGCCCAGCGCCGCGCGGGGACCTTCTCTGGCGGCATGCAGCGCCGTCTCAACCTCTCCGCCGGCCTAGTGCACGGCCCGCGCTTCGTCTTCCTGGACGAGCCCACGGCGGGCGTAGACACCCAGTCGCGCAACCTCATCATGGAGCGGCTCCTGGCGCTCAAGGCCGACGGCGTGACCATGCTCTACACCACCCATGTCATGGAAGAGGCCCAACGCCTCTGCGACCGGGTCATCATCATGGACCACGGCGTGGCCGTGGCTCAGGGCGCACCCGGCGCGCTGCTGTCGGAGCACGGCTGCGCGGACCTGGGCGAACTGTATCTGGCCCTCACGGGCCGCGCCCTGCGCGACGGGTAGGCCATGCGCGCCCTGGTCGCCACATTCTTCAAGGAACTGCGCGAACTTTCCCGCGATAAGGCCGGCCTGGCCGTGCTCTTCCTCATGCCCGCGGCCCTGGTGCTGGTGGTCTCCCTGGTGCAGGACAACATCCTGCGCACCACGGGCGGCCTGGGCTGGGGTCAGGGACGGCTTGAGCTGCTATTTGTCGACGAGGACGGCGGACGGCTTGGCCGCTCCCTGGAACAGGGCCTCGGAGACCATGGTTCGGTGAGCCTGCTGCGCGAGTTGGACGGTCGCCCATTGGACCGCGAATCCGCCCGCCAGTCCGTGGCTCAGGGCCGCTACCAGTTCGCCGTTGTCGTGCCCCAAGGCATCAGCGAGAACATCACGAAACGGGCTGGCGAGGCCGCCAGGGCCGACCTGGCTGGCAAGAACAGGCCCGATGGCGGGCAGCCGGGGCTGGTGCTGCTCTATGATCCTGCGGTGCAGGGCGCCCTGCACCAGGCGGTGCGCAGCGCCATGGAGCAGGCGCTCATGGCCGTGGAGCTTACTGCCCTGAGCGAGGCTTACCGCCAGATCGTCAACCGGCTGCTCAACCAGCCCGCAGGGTCAGAACCACCCCAGGCCGATACGCCGCACCGGCTGCTGGCTCTGGAGCAGGAACCGGCCGGCATGAGCGGCCTGACCAGACTGCCAACCTCCACGCAGCAGAACGTCCCGGCCTGGTCCCTGTTCGGCATGTTCTTCATCGTGGTGCCGCTCTCGGGCGCGCTCATCCGCGAGCGCCAGAGCCGCACCATGCTGCGGCTCATGGTCTCGCCCGCCCCGCTGGCGGCCATCCTGGCCGGCAAGGTGCTCGCCTTCGCCCTGGTCTGCCTGCTCCAGTTCGCGCTCATGCTGGCCATGGGCGCGGCCGTGCTCCCGCTCCTGGGCGTGGACCGGCTGACCCTGGCCGGCAGCCCGATCGCGGCAGCGGCATTGGCCTTGTGCGCGGCCCTGGCCGCTTCGGGCTTCGGCATCCTCGTGGGTGCGCTGGCGCGCACCCGCGATCAGGGTGCGCTGTTCGGCGCGGTCTCGGTGGTCATCGCGGCGGCCCTGGGCGGAGTCATGGTTCCGGTCTACGTCATGTCCGACACCATGCGCGCCGTCAGCCGCGCCTCGCCCCTGGCCTGGGGCCTTGACGGCTTCCTGGAGATTTTTGTACGCGGAGGCTCCCTTGTCTCCGTAAGTTCGCACATGCTCCTGCTGCTGGGCTTCTTCCTGGCCACGGCCACGGCGGCCTGGCTGGCCCTGTCGCGGGAGCGCGCCTGAAACCCGGCCGCGCCGGTGAGGACCAACGTCATGAATGCTGCCCATGCCCTGGAGCACGAGCTCCAGTCGATCATCGTCAAGGCCTGCAATGTGCAAGACGTGCCAGAGGAAGTGCTGCCCGAGGCCCCGCTCATCGGCCCGGACTCGCCGCTGGGCCTGGACAGCCTGGATGCCGTGGAAATCGTGGTGGCCGTGCAGGCGCACTACGGCGTGCGCATCGACGACCAGAACGTGGCCCGCCGAGTGCTGGCCAGCCTGCGCGTGCTTGCGGACTTCATCCGCAGTCGGCAGTAAGAATTGGCGGCCCGTCGCGCGACGGGCTGATGTTCGGAAAGGTTTTCTTCAGTAGTCCGCGCCGTTGAATAGCGCGCGCTGCTACGCCTCGCGGGTCAACTCGTCCCCAAATTCCCGTATGCGACCGGAGAAACCGGCTGCCCTTTCCCTTACAGCACCTTCCAAATGAAATGAAAATGGGGATGCAGGGAGGGGCGCTCCCTGCCGGGAGAGAGTCCGAGAGAGGGCAGCGCCCTCTCTCGGTTCATCCGCGAAACCTAGAGCAGATTGCTTTTAAGACGACCGCTCCGGCGTTGACGGCGCAAGTGAATTGCGCCTACGCCTACGCGGCTGCAAGCCATGCTAACGCATGGCTTGCAGAGCATTTTCAAAAGCAAAATGCTCTAGAAGGATAGGTATAGAGAGGGGACCGGTCTGGTGGGCAGCGCTCTCTCCACGAATAGCGTGGGGAAAAGCTCAGTCCTTTACGCCTGCCATCATGAGGCCGATCTTGTCGACCCTCTCCTGGTCGCTTACCGGGAAGACGCCCATGAAGCGGCCCTCGAACATGACCGCCACGCGGTCGGCGAGCTGCAGGGCCTCGCCTAGGTCGCCGGTGATGAGCAGCAGGCCCGCGTTGTTGCGCGCGGCCAGGATCTGGCGCCAGACTTCTTCCGTCGCGCCCACGTCCAGGCCCTGCGAGGGTTGCTCGGCGATGATGAGCTGCGGCTCGCGGTAGAACTCGCGCGCGAGCACCAACTTCTGGAGGTTGCCGCCCGAAAGCTGGCCGGCCTGGGCCGCCGCGTCGCCGGGCTGCACGTTGAAGTTGCGGATGAGCCAGTCCGTGACCTTGGCCGCGCGGCCCTTGCGCAGGAACGGCCCACTCGTGAAGCCCCTGCGTGTGGTGAGCAGCACGTTGTCCACGAGGTTCAGGTCCTTGACCGTGGCCAAGCCCTGGCGGTCCTCGGGCACGTAACTTACGGTGCGCCGCCAGGAGGCCCGCGAGAAGAATTTCTTCCAGGGCTTGCCCAGGAGGTTCACCGAGCCCGCGAGCGGCTCGCGCAGGCCAGCCAGTACTTCGGCCAGGGCCTTCTGGCCGTTGCCGGCCACGCCCACGATAGCCACGATCTCGCCGCGCCGCACACGCAGATCGATGTCCTTGAGGCCGTGGCCCGATAGTCCTTCGATCTCCAGCAGCACCTCGCCGACTTCCACCGGCTGCTTGTCGACCTCCAGCAGAACTTCCTTGCCGACCATGCGGTTGGCCAAATCGGCCTTGGAGGAAACGTCCTTGACGCTCACTTTGTCCACTATCCGGCCCCGGCGCAGCACGGCCACGTCATCGGCCAGGGACAGGACTTCCTCCAGCTTGTGGGAGATGAACACGATGGCCTTGCCGACATTGGCCATGGCGCGCAGAGCCGGGAAGAGCTGGGCCACCTCGGGCGGGGTGAGCACGGCGGTGGGCTCGTCGAAGATGAGCACGCGGCTGTCGCGGTAGAGCAGCTTGAGGATTTCCACGCGCTGGCGCTCGCCCATGGATAAAGTGCCCACGCGCGCGGCCGGATCAAGGGCCAAGCTGTAGCGTTCGGCCAGGCGGCCCACGCGCTCCTCCATCTCCTTCGGATTGAGGATGAAGCCGCCTTCCTGGCCCAGCAGCACGTTCTGAGCCACGCTCATGGTCTCCACGAGCATGAAGTGCTGGTAGACCATGCCGATGCCCGCGGCGATGGCGTCCCTGGACGAGGTGAACCTGACGGGCTCACCGGCGATGTGGATGGTCCCGGAATCGGGTTGATAACGCCCGGCCAGGATGGACATGAGCGTGGACTTGCCTGCGCCGTTTTCGCCCAGCAAAGCCAGTATCTGACCTGGATAGACCTCCAGGCTGATGTCCTGGTTGGCCTTGACCTTGCCAAAGGACTTGCTGATGCCCTCCAGGCGCACCACGGGATGGCCGTCGCGCATGCCCGCCGGCTCGCCCATGGGCGAGCCGACAGCAGCGAAGCTCTCGGGAACGAACACCTTGGGCACCAGGGGGTTGTGCTCCAGGCCTTCACGGAAATGCGCGGTGCGTTCCTTCTTGGCCTTGGCGCGGGCGTAGAAGATCTTTTCTTTGAGTTTGTCGATCACGGCTAGCCCTCCGGCTCCACGTTGTCGCCCAGAGCCGCCGGGGCCTCTACGCCCTTGCCGCGCACGGCCGAGAAGAGCAGCACGAGGATGGTCAGGGCGTAAGGCAGCATGAGCAGCATGGACGAAGGCAGATCCGTTCCCGTGGCCTGCAGGCGCAGTTGGAAGGCCATGACGCCTCCGAACAGGTACGCGCCAAGCACGGCCCGCTCCGGCCGCCAGAAAGCGAATATGACCAGGGCCACGGCGATCCAGCCTCGTCCGGCGGTCAGCCCGTTGGTCCACAAGTGCGTGTAGGCCAGCGACAGATAGGCCCCGCCGAAGCCCACCAGCATGCCGCCGATGAGTATGCCCGCCCAACGCAGCCGGCGCGGGTTGAGGCCCGCCGCCGACGCGGCGCGCGGGTTCTCGCCCGAGGCCTCGACGGCCATGCCGAAACGCGTGCGCTTCCAGACCCACCAGTACAGCACGGGCATGAAGTAGGACAGATACACCAGGGCGTCCTGACGGAAGAGCACCCGGCCGAGCACCGGGATGTCGCTCAGGAACGGCACGGCGAAGGGGTAGAAGCCCGGCGCGGGCAGGCCTACGTGCGGTGTGCCCAGGTAGTTGGCCAGGCCCACGCCCAGGATGGTCAGGGCCAGGCCCGAGACCACCTGGTTGCCCTGGAAGACCAGGCAGACCAGGCCGTGCAGCGAACTGAACAGCATGCCCGCCAGCCCGCCGACCATGAAGGCCAGCCAGGGCGAGCCCGTGAGCTTGGCCGTGACGAAGGCGAACAGCGCGCCGACGATCATCATGCCCTCGACGCCCAGATTCAGCACGCCCGAGCGCTCGGTGAACATCTCGCCCAGCGTGGCGTACAGGATCGGAGTGCCCGACTGCACCGCCGCCGCGAGAAGAGGAAGAAGAAGATCTATGGACATGGGATGATGCCTCCGGCGGCCGGGGGAAGGGAAACCCCTTTTGCAAAAGGGGTTTCCCTTCCCCCGGACCCCCATCCTTTCCTCAAAAACATTTCATTTTCGCGGTCGTGGGGCCGCGTGGCGCTGGGGTGTGCGGCCGCGGGCAGACCGGTGAGCCTTGCCAAGGCTAGAGCATTTGCTTTTGAAAATGCTCTGCAAGCTATGCGTCGGCATGGCTTGCCGCTAGCTTCGGCGTAGGCGCAATTCACTTGCGCCGTCAACGCCGGAGCGGGCATCTTAAAAGCAATCTGCTCTACTGAGCCGTAAGCACCAGGGGTGCGCCCTTGGTGACCATGATCGTCTGTTCGTAGTGCGCCGAATACGAGCCGTCGCGCGTCTTGAGGGTCCAGCCGTCGGAGAGCTGACGAATATCCGGCTTGCCCATGCTGATGATGGGCTCAAGGGTGATGATCAGGCCTTCGTGCAGTTCCTGGGTCGCGGCTGGGTCGTCGTAGTTGGGCACGTTGGGCAATTCGTGCACGGTGCGTCCCACGCCATGGCCCTGAAGCGGCGGTATGATCGCGAAGCCCTGGCGGCGCACTTCGGCCTCCACGGCCCGGCCGATGTCGCGCAAGCGCTTGCCGGCGCGGGCTTGCTCCAACCCTTTGCCCAAGGCCGCCTCGGCGCATCGGGCCAGCTTCAGCACGTGCTTGTCCATGGGCCCAACGGAGGCCATGCGCGTGGCGTCGGCCACATAGCTGTCCTTGTCCGCGGTCAGGTCCAGCTTGACCAGATCGCCGGACCGGATCTCCCGTTCGGATGGAATGCCGTGCACCACCTCGTCGTTGATGCTGATGCACAGATTGCCCGGAAAATCATAGACTTGCTTGGGCGTGGGCAGCGCTCCCCGCTCCGCGAGCCACAGCCCGGCCTTGGCGTCGAGCTCGGCCGTGGTCACGCCCGCGCGCACCTCGGCGCACAAAAGGCTCAGAATTTCGTCCACGATGCGGCCTATGGCCTTCAATCCCGCTATGTCCTTGTCGCCTTCAGCGGTCACAACTGCTCCTCGTTATTCAAGCTAGATTCGGCTGACCCAAAGTAAAGGGTTTCCTACCATACCCTGCGGCAGCGCCCTCGATTCTCTTCGCCTAGCTGGCCTACTGGCCTGCTATTCGACCCGCTTGATCCTGTAGATCAGGAAGAATTGCCCGGACAGGACCGTGAGGAGCACCAGGCCTTCGATGATGCCGCCGAAGGCCGCGGGCACCTGCAGGTCGAGCATGAGGTTCTCCACGCCCACTCGCAGGCCCGCGAGCAGCACGCTGACCAGGGCGATGACCAGCGGTTGCAGCCTGGACAGCCAGGCCACCACGATGGCCGTGAAGCCGTAGCCGGCCATGACGCTGGGCTGCAAGCGGCCCACCACGGCCGAGATCTCCACGAAACCGGCGATGCCGGCCAGGCTGCCGCAGATGAGCATGGAGAGCACGACCAGGAAATTGTAGTTCATGCGCGCGTAGCGCGAGGCGCGCGCGCCGGAGCCACTGGCGCGCAGCTCGTAGCCGATGCGCGTGTGGCGGAAGAGCACATGGATCAGCACGGCGAAGACGGCGCACAGGGCCAGTCCCCAGTGCAGGCGCGTGCCGGGTAAGCGCGGGATTGTCGCGGCGACCGGGAACTCGATGGTCATGGGGAAGCCGAAGCTGGCCGGGTCCTTCCAGGGCCCGTAGACCAGATACTCCAGGAGCAGGATGCCGATGTAGTTGAGCATGAGCGAGGTGATGATCTCGCTTACGCCGAGCCTGGTCTTGAGCAGGGCGGGCACCAATGCCCACAGGGCTCCGGCCGCGGCCGCGCACAGGAGCATGAGCGTGAGCATGAGCGGCATGGGCAGGTTGGGGAAGGTCAGCACGGCCCAGGTCGCGCCGATGCAGCCCAGGGCGAACTGGCCCTCGGCCCCGATGTTCCAGACCTGCATGCGGAAGGTCACGGCCACGCCGAGCGAGGCCAGGAACAGGGGCACGGCCTTGCGCAGGGAATCTTCCAGGGAGTGCATGGAGCCAAAGGCCCCTTCGAACAGCAGGCGCATGCCTTCGAGCGGCGGCTTGCCGTGCAGGGCGAGCAGCAACGCGGACAGTCCCAGGGCCAAGGCCAGGGCGGCCGGAAAAATAAGGCAGGAGCCCCACTTCCAGGGCTCCTGCCGTTTTGTCACCGTAAGGCGCATTGTACCGTCACATTTCGTAGCGTCACGTTATTCGGTGCTGCCGACGACGCCCTGGACGAACCAGTTCATGCCGAGCAGCTGCTCGTCCGTGGCGGTCTGGCCGTCGGGAATGACCACTTCGCCCTTCTGGTTCTTGACCGGGCCGGCAAAGACCACCAGCTCCTTGGCGATGATCTTCTGCTTGGCGGCCTCGACCTGGGCCTTGACCTCTTCGGGTACCATGGGGCCGAAGGGGGCGATGTCCACGATGCCGGTTTCCATGCCCCACCACAGGGACTCGGGCTTCCAGGTGCCGTTCAGTTTCTTCTCAACCTGGTCCTTGTAGAACACGCTCCAGTTCCAGATCGCGGCGGTCAGGTGGGACTTGGGCGCGAACTGACTCATGTCGGAGTTGTAGCCGATGGAGTACGCGCCGCGCTCCTGGGCGGCCTCCTGCGGGCCGGGGGAGTCCTGGTGCTGGGCGATGACGTCCGCGCCCACGTCGAGCAAGCTCTTGGCGGCTTCCTTCTCGGTGGTCGGATCATACCAGGTCTTGGTCCAGACCACGCGCACCTGCGCTTCGGGATTCACCGCGCGCACGCCAAGGGCAAAGGCGTTGGCGCCGCGGATGACCTCGGGAATGGGGAAGGCGGCCACGTAGCCGATGATGTTCTTCTTGGTCATGGAGCCGGCGACCATGCCCGTAAGGTAGCGGGCCTGGTAGATGCGCCCGAAGTAGTTGCCGGCGTTGTCGGCGGTCTTGAAGCCCGAGCAGTGCATGAAGGATGTCTCGGGGAACTCCTTGGCGACCCGGATGGTCGGGTCCATGTAGCCGTAGCTCGTGGTGAAGATGAGCTTGGCGCCCTTGCGAGCCATGTTGGTGATGACGCGCTCAGAGTCCGGTCCCTCGGGCACGGCCTCCTGGTACATGGTGGTCACGCCTTCCATGTCCTCCACGGCTTTGCGGCCCAGGTCATGGGCATAGGAGTATCCGGCGTCGCCGACGGGCGACACGTATACGAAGCCCACCAGCAGATCGCCGGCGGGTGCCTGAGCGGTTTCACCGGCCGGCGCCTGGGCGTTTTCCGGCTTGGCTTCTTCCTTGGAATCGCCGCAGGCGGCGAGCGCGCCGAGGCAGAGCAGCGCGAGCAGCAGCGTGAAAATGCGTTTCATGTCCCCTCTCCTTGTCTCCGTTCCGTAGTAGCGCATGTATGGCCTACGTCGAGCGCTGTCCGACGATGGGCTCGACGAACTGAACTTCGGAGTCCCAGGGCTGGAGGATCCAGGTGTCCTGGCTGACTTCGGTGATGAACGTGTCCACCAGGGGCTTGCCCTCGGGCTTGGCGTAGACCGTGGCGAAGTGCGCCTTGGGCAGCAGCTCGCGGATGAACCTGGCGGTCTTGCCAGTATCCACCATGTCGTCCACCAGCAGCCAGCCCTCGCCGTCGGTCTCTTCGGCCAGGGGCTTGACGATGCGCGGCTCGCCTTGCGTCTTCCAATCATAGCTGACCACCGAGACGGTGTCGATGCGCCGGATGTCCAGCTCGCGGGCGATGACCGCGGCCGGGAGCAGGCCGCCGCGGGTGATGGCGATGATGCCTTCCCAGGAGGGCCGCACATCCACCAGCTTCCAGGCCAGGGCCTTGCTGTCGCGGTGCAGTTGGTCCCAGGATACGCGATAGGTTTGCTTGTAACGGTCCTTGCTGGACACGGCTTGTCCTCGTGTCGCTCGCGGCGGGAGGAGCCCGCGGAGCAGAGATTTCGTGGAAAAACTGGCAAATCCCACGCCATGCGCGGCCTGTCAAGTATTTCCCAGGCCTGAGCCGACGCCTTTGTGCGGCTTGACCCCCGAGCCCTGGAGTGTCACCAAGAAGAGTCGAGGCCCGGCACCGCAACCAGAGCAGGAGACCGCCCATGACCGAGCAGGAGCTGCGCGCCCTCTTTCTGGCCCAGAAACGCTTTTTCGACGAAGGTCACACCAAGCCCTACGCTTTCCGTCGCGACGCCCTGCGGCGGCTGTCCATGGCCGTGAAGTCCAACGAGAGCGCTTTGCTCAAGGCCTTATCCGACGATCTGGGCAAGCCCGAGGACGAGGCCTGGGTGGCCGAGGTTGGCGCGGTGCTCGCGGAGGCTCGCTATGCCCAGGGGCGTCTGCGGCAGTGGATGAGGCCGCGCAGCGTGCCCATGCCGCTTCTGTATCAGCCCTCGCGCGGATATGTGCGCGACGAGCCTTATGGCACATGCCTCATCCTCTCGCCCTGGAACTACCCGCTGGGCCTGGCGCTGACCCCGCTGGTCAGCGCCCTGGCCGCAGGCAACTGCGTCATGCTCAAACCTTCCAGCAAGGCTCCGCACACCTCGCGCGAGATCGCGCGCATCCTCACCGAGGCCTTCCTGCCCGAGCACGTGTTCTGCATCGAGGGCAGCGCGCATACGGCGGAGCTGCTGCTGGGCCAGGGCTTCGATTTCATATTCTACACCGGCTCGGCCAAAGTGGGCCGACAGGTCATGGCCACGGCGGCAAGGACGCTCACGCCCATGGTGCTGGAACTTGGCGGCAAGAGCCCGTGCATCGTGGACAGGAACCTGTCCGACGCGCATGTCGTCACGGCGGCCAAGCGCATCGTATGGGGCAAGTTCCTGAATGCCGGCCAGACCTGCGTGGCCCCCGATTACGTGCTGGTCCACGCGGGCGTCAAAGTCGAGCTGGAAGCCGCGCTGGTGCGGGCGGTGAAGGAATTCTTCGGCACGGATCCGAGCCGCAGCCCGGCCTTCGGACGCATCGTTAACCAGGACCACTACCAGCGCCTGACAGGCCTGCAGGCGGCCACGCGCGGCCGCAAGCTCTTCGGCGGCGACAACCACTCCGGCGAGCTGTACATGGCCCCGGCCGTGTTCACGGACGTTCACGCGGACGACCCGCTCATGCAGGAGGAGATCTTCGGGCCGATTCTGCCCGTGCTCACGGTGGACAGCCTGGCCTCGGCCATCGCCTGCATCAACGCCCGACCCAAGCCCCTGGCCCTGTACCTGTTCACGGACAACGACGAGGCCGTGGCCCGCGTGCTGCGCGACACCGCCTCGGGCGGCGTGTGCATCAACGACACGGCCCTGCAGCTCGGGCCGCGCACCTTGCCCTTTGGCGGCGTTGGCGAATCCGGCATGGGCCGCTACCACGGGCAAGCCGGATTCGAGGCCTTCGGCTACCAGCGCAGCGTCATGCGGCGCGGCTTCCGGCCGGACTGGAAGTTCCGCTATCCGCCCAGGCCCAAGCTCACGGGCTTCAAAAAGGCCCTGCTGCGCTGGCTCGGATAGAGCTTCCGCATAAGAACCGGGAAGGGCGTTGTCCTCTCCGGACCCCTCCCCACCAGGGGGTAACGACCCCTTGGACCCGCGCAGTTCGTTCGCGCACGACTCTTAAGCAGATTGCTTTTAAGACGCCCGCTCCGGCGTTGACGGCGCAAGTAAATTGCGCCTACGCCTACGCGGCGGCTAGCCATGCCGACACATGGCTAGCAGAGCATTTTCAAAAGCAAAATGCTCTAGGTTCACGATGCTTCTGAACGAGAAAGCCCTCCTGGCTGAAGCCAGGAGGGCTTTCTCGTTCAATTCACAAAAACGCGGGGTCCAGGGGGATCATTCCCCTGGCGGGTGAGGGTCTGGGAGAGGGCAGCGCCCTTTCCCAGCTCTTAGTCCATGTCGATATGCACGCTAACGCCCGGAGCGTATCCTTTGAGCTGGCTGAGCATGCCCATGATGGAGCCGCGCATGATCGAGGCCACGAATGGGTTCATGCCCAGAGTCGCCCCACCCACGCTGATGCGCAGGCCGCCATGCGAGGCCTTGCAGCGCAGGCCCTCGCCCATGCCTGCGACCATGCGCTCGGCCAGGGCTTGGCAATTCTCCAGGCCGCAGGCCCCGCAGTCCAGGCCGGGCAAGGCGAAACCCTTGGCCAGTACGATATCGGCCAGTTCGGACACGTCGGACACGGAATGCAGGCCGGGCGCGCCGATATCTCCATAGGTGGCCAGGGCCAGGTCGCGGCCCAACTCGTCGGCTTCGCCTGGCGAGCGCAGCAGCAGCACTCGCGGCAGCCAACCCAGCGACTTTCCGCCCTCCACGATGAGCACGTCGGCGCTCACCAAGGGCAGCAGGTCAGGCAGATAGCGCTTGGCGTTCCAAACCACTTGCGTCTGATTCTCGGACAGGCCCATGACCGCGGAACAAACCTCGGCCAGCTTGGCCGTGTCCGTTTCGGCGCGATCGAAGGCATGGTGCGTGAACTTGGCCGCGGCCACGCGCAGGCCGCGCGAGTTCAGCTCGCTGGCCAGGTTTACGGCCAGGGTAGTCTTGCCGGTCTTCTTGTAGCCAATGATGCTGACGGCTTTCATGGGCAGCTCCTCCGCGACCATTGCTTACTCGGGATAATCCCCCATGCGCAATACGTGGTCGGATACGGTGTCGAGCCAGCGCAGGTCGTGGCTGGCGATTATGAGCGTGGTGCCGCGCTCCTGCCGCGCTGTCAGGGCGGCCTGGCGGATGCGCTCGGCCGAGGCCGCGTCCAGGCTGGCCGTGGGCTCGTCCAGGATGAGCGCGCGCGGCCGCAGCACGAGGCGCGCGGCCAGGGCCACGCGCTGAGCCTCGCCGCCCGAGAGCTGTCGCCAGGAGCGGGACAGGAAGCGCGACGGCTCCAGGCCGACCATGTCCAGGGCCTCGGCCGCGCGTTCGTCCATGTTTTGCTTGTCGCCGCGCACGCGCAGGCCGTAGGTCACGTTGTGCCACACGGAGCGCGACAGAAGCCTGGGCTCTTGCGGCAGCAGAGTCACCTGGCGGCGCAGGCGGGCGCGCTGGGCCTCGCTTGTCACGGACCGGCCGTCGAAGCGCAACTCGCCTTCGGACGGAGGGTACAGGAAGGCCAGGATGCGCAATAACGTGCTCTTGCCCGTGCCGTTGGGCCCGGCCAGGCCGAGGATGTCGCCGGCCGCGACGCGCAGGCCAGGCAAGGTCACGGCCGGTCGGCCGGGGTAGCGGAAGCTCAGGCCATGGGCCTCGAACAGCGGGATGCTCATGGCGCGGCCCTCCGCTTTATCCAGTGGGCCGAGAGGGTCACCAGGAAGGCGATGGACATGAGCACGATGCCCAGGGCGATGCCCATGGCGAACTCGCCCTTGCCCGTCTCCATGGCGATGGCCGTGGTGATGGTGCGCGTATGCCACTTGATGTTGCCGCCGACCATCATGGCGATGCCCACCTCGGACACTATGCGCCCGAAGGCCGTGAGCGTCGCGAGCATGACCGGGAAGCGTGCCTCCCACAGGGAGGCCATGGCCAGTTGGCTGCGGTTGGCGCCCAGGGTCAGCAGGGTCTCGGTCAGTCGGCGGTCGATGCCTTCCACGGCCGTGGCGGTCATGGTGACGACGATGGGCAGGCCCAGGATGGCCAGGCCCACGGCCATGCCTGAAATGGAGAACAAAAGCCCCAGGTGACCCAGGGGGCCGCGCTGGGACAGGAAGGCGAAGACGATGAGGCCGATGACCACCGTGGGCAGGGCCAAGGCCGTATCGGCCACGGCGCGCGCGGCACGCTTGCCGGGGAAATCGAAGAAGCCCAGGCAGAAGCCCAGCGGAATGCCCAGGGCCAGGGAGGTGCTGATGGCCAGGAAGGTCGTGGCCAGCGTGGCCCGAACGGCGGAGAAGGTCTCCGGGTCCAGCCCGGCCAGTAGGCGCAGGGCGGTGGTTAGGCCGTCGAGGATGAAGTCCATGTCTGTGCGTGACTCTCAGGGGCTCGATCGCGAATTATTTGTTATAGTCTACTTGGCATAAGGCGAGCTTTTTGTACGCGACTGACGTGGAAAAGCAAGTTCGCTGGGCGCTTGGATCCTTGGTGGCGGCCCGACAAGGCAGGGGCGCTAGGCGTTTCCGGCGTAGTCGCCGCTCTCGATGAGCCGACCGCCTGGGCGGGGATAGAAGTAGAGCCAAGCCTCGATCTCACGGCCGTCGTCCAGCACCACCGGGACCTTTTCCCGTCGGTAGACCTGCGGGTGCTCCTCCAGGGCGTCCAGGACCATGAGCGTGGCCGGGTCGACCTTGTAAACCTCGCCGATGATGGGGCTCACGGGCTGATCCCTGACCACAAAGGGATACTCGCCCACGTACAGGGCGTAGCGCTCGCGGGTGCCGGCCCCGCCCAGGCAGGGCGAGCGGGACAGCAGGCGGTGGTTCTGAAAGCTGCGCCGCAGCGTGCCGTAAACGAAAACGTATTCAAAGTCGCGGGCCATGGCTTTCCCCTATGCGCTGATCGCGTGCAAGGCAAGACCCTGCCAGTATTGCTTCGCCACTGCGCCGTAACAGTTGCCAAGCGGGCCTCTTGAGGCTATCGACACATCTTCACACATTTTCCGCAGAAAAAAAGCGCATCATGAATGTACTGTTTGTCAATCCGCCCAACAGCGGACGCTCCATCCCGGAAGAGCGCTACGGTATCACTTCACTGAAGCAGATCTTCCGAGGCGAGCCGCTGGCTCTTGAGGCCCTGGCCGCAGGTCTGGACGGCCATGTGTCGCGCATCCTGGACCTCAAGGCCGAGGCCGGCGAGCCTCTGCGCGTGCTGTCCGACGCGCTGGCCGAGAGCCGGTCGGACGTCGTGGGCATCACGGGCGTGACTTGCGAGGCTAATGTCATGCTCGCCATGGCCCGCGAAGTGAAACGCGTCTCCAAGGCCACGGTCGTCTGCGGCGGCATGCACGCGAGCCTCGATCCGGAGCACTTCAATCGGCCCGAGGTGGATTACGTGATCCAGGGCTTGGGCAAGGCCAGCCTGCGCGAGCTGGTGGACGCCCTGGAGCGCGCCGAGGACGGAACCGGCATCACGGGCGTTGCGCGCACCTCGCCGGGCAAGCCCCTGGCCCTGACGCCCCGGAAGTTCTCAAGCCGTGACCTCATGGAAGAGCAGCCGCCGCGCTACGACCTGGTAGCCGGCTACCGAGATCAGTACGTGCTCTCCTCCCTGGGCCTCAAGGTCGGTTTCGTGGCCTCGGCCTACGGCTGCACCCACGCGTGCGGCTTCTGCGCCATCCGCGCCCAGGCCGGCGGCCGTTACCTGACCCACTCCATACCGGCCGTGCTGCGCGACATGCGGCTTTTGGGCGACATCCCGGTGGTGCGGCTCATCGACGCCAATACCTTCGGCGACCCGAAACACGCCGCCGAGCTGGCCCAGGCAATCATCGACGCGGGCCTGGGCAAACGGATCATAGCCGACGTGCGCTCGGATACCGTTGTGCGTCACCCCGAACTCATGGCCTTGTGGCGCAAGGCCGGGCTGCTGGCCGTGATCATCGGCTTCGAGGACTTGAGCGACGAGGGTCTGGCGCGCCTGGGCAAGCGCAATACTTGGCGCAACAACGTGGAAGCCGTGTCCATCCTGCATGGCCTGGGCATACGCATCGTGGGCGACTTCATCGCCTCGCCCGACTATTCCGAGGCGGATTTCGAGCACCTGGGCAAGACCATCGCGGACCTGCACATCGACTTGCCCATGGTCTCGGTGCTCACGCCGCTGCCGGGAACGCCGCTGTACAACGAGCTGCGCGAGCGCATCGTCATCCACGATCTGGACTACTACACGCTCACCAACGCAGTGCTGCCCACGCGCCTGCCCGAGAAAACTTTCTACGAAACCTACGCCGGCCTCATCAAAAGCGGCCACGCCGGCGCCAAACTCTGATCCTCACGCGAGAACCATGAGCCAAGCGGCATACATCACCGATGTGAGCGCTTTCCTACCAGGAGAGCCGGTCTCCAACGAAGACATGGAAAAGGTCCTGGGCCTGGTGGGCGAGAGCGCCTCACGCGTGCGGCGCATCATTCTGCGCAGCAACAAAATCCAGAGCCGGCATTACGCCCTGAACCCGGTCACGCGGGCGCAGACGCACAGCAACGCGCAGCTCGCGGCCGAGGCCGTGCGGCGGCTCGCACCCTATTCGGGCTACTCGCCGGCCGACATCCAGTGTCTGGCCTGCGGCACATCCAGCCCGGACCAGCTTCTGCCCGGCCACGGCCTCATGGTCCACGGCGAGTTGGCCACCGGCCCGTGCGAAGTGGTCAGCCCCGCGGGCATCTGCCTGGCCGGCATCGGCGCGCTCAAGTACGCGTACATGAACGTGGCCCTGGGTCTTTCGGAGAACGCCGTGGCCACGGGCTCGGAGCTCTCCTCGACCTTCCTGCGCGCCGAGTTCTGCGAACCGGCCGCCTGCGACCGCAGCGAGGAGCTGCAGAAGGCGCCAATCCTGGCTTTCGAGGCCGACTTCCTGCGCTGGATGCTCTCGGACGGCGCGGGGGCAGTGTTCGTGACCAATGCGCCCAGGCCTGACGGATTGTCCCTGCGCATCGATTGGATCGAGCATGTCTCCTTTGCCGGCAGCCTGCCCACGTGCATGTACGCGGGCGGCGAAAAGCGCGAGGACGGCTCGCTCACGGGCTGGCGCAGCCTGGTCGATCGCGGCCAGAACGTGGACAAGTCCCTGCTGCTCGTGCGCCAGGATGTGAAGATGCTCAATGCCGAGGTGGTGGTCACGGCCGTGGACCGCACCCTGCCGCTGGTCATCGGGCGGCGCGGCATCAAGCCCGAGGAAGTGGACTGGTTCCTGCCGCACATCTCCTCGGAGTTCTTCCGGCCGCAACTCGCCGAGCGCATGGAGGCTTTCGGCTTCCACATCCCCCAGGAACGCTGGTTCACCAACCTGTCCAGCAGGGGCAACACGGGCTCGGCCTCCATCTTCATCATGCTCGCCGAACTGTTCCGCTCGGGCCGCATCGAGAAAGACCAGAAGCTTTTGTGCTTCATCCCCGAGAGCGGACGTTTTTCCATGAGCTATATGTTGCTCACGGCCGTTTAGAGCATTCCGCGAATGAACCGAGAGAGGGCGCTGCCCTCTCTCGGACTCTCTCCCGGCAGGGGAATAATTCCCCTGCACCCCTCATTTTTCGTTTCATATGCAAGGCGGTAAAACGCCAAGGCGCTACAGCCGCAGCCAGGTCAATTCGTGCTTGTTGTGGTGCAGGTGCAGCAGGCGCGAGCCGGGAATGGCCCGGAAGCGTTCGAGGACCGCGAAGTCGGTCTCGCTCTGCAGCTTGACCGTGCAGACGAAGCGTTTGCACTCGCCCAGCTCCAGCCAGCGCTCGACCATGGCCAGCAGTCGGTCCGGATAGCAGATCACGTCCGAGAAGAGCCAGTCCGCCGCGCCGACCATGCGCGGGTCCAGACCGAAGGCCGAGCCCCGGCAGTGCTCAACGTTCGGCATGGCCGCGACGTTGGCGGCCAGATCGGCCTTGTCCACGGCGAACACGCGCGCGCCAAGCCCGGCCAGCACCCAGCTCCAGCCGCCCGGCGACGCGCCGAGGTCCAGGCACAGATCGCCCGGCGCGGGCTTTATGCCCAGGCGCGTGAACAACTCCCACAGCTTGAGGTAGGCCCGGCCCGGCGGCTCGGTCTTGTTCTCCTCGAACTCGGCCTCGCCGTGATTCCAGGGGCTGGCGCAGGCGGGTGAGGCCAGCAGCAGGTTTTCCTCCCACAAGGTCCACGAGCCCAGCGGAGCGGACGGCGGCGGCTCACCGAAGACCTGCCGCCGCGCCGAGACCTTGGGCAGCTTGTCCTGGATGAGCGTGGCCCGGCGATGCAGGCCCGTGGAGTACAAAGCCCACTTGCGCTGCAAGCCTTTCAGCTTGTGCGCCGCGTCGCCGATGGATTCGATTGGGATCCAGCGCGGGTCGAGCCAGATGTTCTGGGCCCAGGCCACGTCGCGCGGCGGGCCCGAGGCGAGCACGAGCCTGTCGCGCACGGCCAGAATCGAGTCGCCCAGCTCGCGCAGCAATTCGGCCTCGAAGCCGCGCGGAGCCAGGTAGGCGGTGAAGACGTCGGGAAATGAAAGAGTATTGTTGTTCACGGGCCTCAACTACCTTTTTCCGGGTCAAAGGAAAAGAAAACGGGCGCTCCGGCCTGGAGCGCCCGCCGCGAACCGAAGGGTCCGTTCTCTCCGCACCCATGGCGGTCCACCAACGAACTACGCGGGTCCAGGGCCGCGTCGGCCCTGGTGGGTGGGGTTCGGGGAGGGCAACGCCCTTCCCGATTACTGTTCCGCCAAGTTTAGAGCATTTTGCTTTTGAAAATGCTCTGCAAGCCATGCGTCGGCATGGCTTGCCGCCTCGTAGGCGTAGGCGCAATTCACTTGCGCCGTCAACGCCGGAGCGGGCGTCTTAAAAGCAATCTGCTCTAGTCGCTGGCCTTCTGCGAGATTCTGGCTCCGGCGGGCACGTCTTCGGTCACCCACACGTTGCCGCCGATGACCGCGCCCTTGCCAACTGTGACCCTGCCCAGGATGGTCGCGCCGGCGTAGATGATGACGTCGTCCTCCACGATGGGGTGGCGGGCGATGCCCTTGATGAGCGTGCCGGAGTCGTCCTTGGGGAAGCTCTTGGCTCCCAGGGTCACGCCCTGGTACAGGCGCACGTTGCGACCGATGATGCTCGTCTCGCCGATGACCACGCCGGTGCCGTGGTCGATGAAGAAGTGCGAGCCAATCTCCGCGCCGGGGTGGATGTCGATGCCGGTCTTGGAGTGGGCCAGCTCGGTGATGATGCGCGGGATGAGCCGCACGTCCAGGTGGTGCAGCTCGTGTGCGATGCGGTAGTGGGTCAGGGCCGTGAGGGACGGGTAGCAGAAGATGGTCTCGCCGGGGCTTCTGGCTGCCGGGTCGCCGATGTAGGCCGCCTGGGCGTCCGAGGCCAGCAGCTCGCGGATGCGCGGCAAGGCCGACAGGAAGCGCATGGTCTTTTCCTCGGCCTGCTTGTCGCAATCCTTGCAGCTTTCCCTGTCCGTGATGGTGCAGGAGAAACAGTGGCCGCGCGTGATCTGCTCGGCGAGCAGCCGGGCAACGTGGTCCAGGCCCGCGCCCATGTGATAGACCATGGTCTCGGGCGTTATCTCGGAGTTGCCGTAGTAGCCCGGAAAGAGCAGCGCGCGAAGCCGCTCCATGATGTCGGCCAGCGCCGTCACCGAGGGCATGGGCTTGTCGTGCATGGGCCGGTGGTAGACTCCGGCGTAGGAGGCCGGATCGCACAGGCGCTTGGTGATCTCTTCCAGACTCAGGGGCTGCTTGCCCGCGTCGTATTGCATCATGGTTCTAGTTCCTGAATAGGGGGCTGTGAAAAAACGTGAGAACGCACGGCCTGCTTCGTCCGTCGGCGTGAAGGGCAGACCTAGGTCTCTCCGCTTTCGGTGAACAGGGGCGTGGACAGATAGCGTTCGCCCGTGTCGCAGACCACGAAAACGATGGTCTTGCCCTCGCTCTGGGGCCGGCGGGCGATCTCCAGGGCCGCGTGGGCGATGGCGCCAGAGGAGATGCCGCACAGGATGCCTTCCTCGCGCAGCAGCCGCCGGGCCATGCTCATGGCCTGCTCGCCCGTGACGCGCTCGACTTCGTCCACGACCGAGGCGTCGTAGTTCTTGGGCACGAAGCCCGCACCGATGCCTTGAATCGTGTGCGGACCGGGCTTGCCGCCCGAGAGCACCGGCGATGCATCGGGCTCCACGGCCACGATGCGCAGCTCGGGCTTGCGCGGCTTGAGCGTCCGGCCCACTCCGGTGATGGTCCCGCCCGTGCCCACGCCAGCCACGAAGATGTCCATTGTCCCATCCGTGTCGTTCCAGAGCTCCTCGGCCGTGGTCAGCGCATGGATCTCCGGGTTGGCCGGGTTGTTGAACTGCTGGGGTATGAAGGCCTTGGGCGCGCTGGCCGCGATCTCCTCAGCTTTGGCGATGGCGCCCTTCATGCCCTCGGCCGCCGGGGTGAGCACGAGCTTGGCCCCGAAGCCCTGGAGCAGCGTGCGGCGCTCCCGGCTCATGGACTCGGGCATGGTCAGCACCAGGCAATAGCCGCGCACGGCGCACATGAAGGCCAGGGCGATGCCCGTGTTGCCGCTGGTAGGCTCCACGATGAGCGTGTCCTTGTCGATGCGCCCTTCGCGCTCGGCGGCCAGGATCATGCTTACGCCGATGCGGTCCTTGACCGAGTAGCAGGGGTTGCGCGACTCCAGCTTGGCCAGCACCGTGGCGTTGATGCCTTTGGTGATGCGGTTCAGGCGCACGAGAGGCGTCGCGCCCACCAGGGCGATCATGTCGTTGTAGACTTTCACAAAATCTCCCGTTATTCCGTGCTGCGTTCCACGGCGCAGGCCGCTACGGCCTTGTGCTGGCCCTCGGTCTCACTATCCGCGGAAAACGGCGACATGGCCCGCAGCCGCGCCACGATCTTGGGCAGTTCGCGCACGACCGTGTCGATCTCCGCCTCCGTCGTGTAGCGCGACAATGAGAAGCGCAGGGAACCGTGGGCATAGGTGAAGGGCACGCCCATGGCCCGCAGCACGTGCGAAGGCTCCAGGCTGCCCGAGGTGCAGGCCGAGCCCGAGCTGGCGCAGATGCCGAACTGGTCGAGCAGCAGCAACATGGCCTCGCCCTCGATGTACATGAAGGCGATGGACAGGGTATTGGGCAGCCGGTTGACCGGGTCGCCGTTGATCAGGGCTTCGGGAATGGCCCCCATAAGTCCTTTCTCCAGACGATCGCGCAGGGCCTTGACCCTGGTATTCTCGTCCTGGATGCCCGCCGCGGCCAGCTCCATGGCCTTGCCCAGGCCGATGATGGAGGCGGCGTTCTCGGTGCCGCCGCGCCGGCCGCGCTCCTGGTGGCCGCCGATCATGAAGGGCTTGAAGAGCATGCCCTTGCGCACGTAGAGCGCGCCCACGCCCTTGGGCGCGTGGATCTTGTGGCCCGACAGGGCCAGGTAGTCGCAGGGGAATTCCTTGAGGTTCACAGGGATCTTGCCCACGGCCTGCACCGCGTCAGTGTGGAAGGGCACGCCTTTTTCGCGGCACATGGCCCCGATCTCGCGCACCGGGAAGACGGTGCCGCTCTCGTTGTTGGCCCACATGACCGAGACCACGGCCGTGTCCGCGCGGATGGCCTCGCGGACATGCTCCAGGTCCAGACGGCCATGCTTGTCCACGGGCAGCCAGGTCACGGAGTAGCCCTGCTGCTCCAGGAGTTTCACGTAGTTGAGCACGGCCGGGTGCTCCACGCGGGTGGTCACGATGTGGCGTTTGTCGGGCCTGGCGCTCACGGCCGAGTGCAGGGCCGTGTTGTCGCTCTCGGTTCCGCAGGAGGTGAACACGACTTCGCGCGGGTCGCAGCCCAGGGCCGCGGCCACGCGCTCGCGGGCCTGGTTGATCTTGCCGCCGACTTTGCCGCCGAAGGAATGCATGCTGGAGGGGTTGCCGTAGTACTCCGAGAGGAACGGCAGCATCTCCTCCAACACCTCGGGAGCCACGCGCGTGGTGGCGTTGTTGTCCAGGTAGATGACTTGGGGCTTGTCTTGAGCTGGTCCGTGGGACATGTCGAGGCCTCCCTATTGCGCTTCCTGTATCACGATGTCGGGCTCCACTGTCTCGCGCAGGCGGCGCTCCACGAGCTGCTTAAGGGTCAGCTGCGCCGAGGGACAGCCTACGCAGGCCCCGCGCAGGGAGACCACCACGTTCAGACCGTCGATGTCGATGAGCTCGATGTCGCCGCCGTCCTTCTTGAGGCTCGGGCGGATCTCTTCGTCGATGACCTTGGACACGAGCTGCATGCGCTGGATGTTGGTCAGCCGCTTGGGCTTCTTTTCCTCAGCAACGGGGGCAACGCCCTCGGCCGGGGCCTGCTCGCCACGAACCTCCATGAGCAGCCGCTCGATGTCCAGGATGCACTCGCCACAGCCGCCGCCTGCCTTGGTGAACTGGGTGACCTCCTCGGCGGTCTTGAGGTCGTTCTCGCGGATGGCCCGGCGGATCTGCTCGTCGGTCACGCCGAAACAATGGCAAATGAGCTCGCCCTCACCCGTGGGCGCGACGTATTTTTCGCCCCAGTAGTTCTTGAGCGCGGCCTCCAGGGCCTCCTGGCCCATGACCGAACAGTGCATCTTCTCCTTGGGCAGGCCTCCCAGGAAGCCGGCGATGTCCTTGTTGGTCAGCGCGCGGGCTTCCTCCACGGTCTTGCCCTTGACCAGCTCCGTAAGCACCGAGCTGGAGGCTATGGCGCTGGCGCAGCCGAAGGTCTGGAACTTGGCGTCCCGGATGACGCCTTTGTCGTCGATCTTGAGGTAGAGCTTGAGCGCATCGCCGCAGGCCAGGCTGCCCACCTCGCCCACGGCGTTGGCGTCGTCCAGCTTGCCTACGTTCCTGGGGTTCAGGAAGTGCTCCTTGACCTTGTCGGTATATTCCCACATGGCGGCCTCCACGGTTTGGCAGGGGGAAGGGATAGCATGAAAGGTAAGGTTTAGCACCGAAAGATCAAGGGATAAAGAGGCGTTCGCATTCAGGAGCGTTTCGATGACCAAGGCCGCTGTTCGCCGCGACACTGCGCGCACTGCGAGGAACGGACAGACCGATCAGGCGCTTTGCATTTGCTCTTTCCTGAGATAAGCTGAGATTTCAGCCGTATGAGGCGAGCATGCCTGAAACCGGACGATCCTATTTGGCCGTCGTGCCTTTGGTCATGGCATATGTGACCTACCCCCTGTCCATGACCGTGGCGCGCCAGGCCGAATGGGCGCTCCCGCGCGACTGGATCGATGGTTTCTGGCTGCTGTGGGGCCTGGGCTGCATGTTCGTCGTGCTTGCCCGCAGCCATGGCGGGCCGCGATTCTCGCACGCCAGGACCCTGTTGATGCTCCTGCTGGCCTTGGCCCTCCTGCTGCGCTTTGGGCCCATCTGGCTTCAGGAAGGGCCGGAGCTTGCCGCCTGGCTCATGGAGCTCAAGCCGTTTTTTTACCTGGCCTTGGCCGGACTGGCCATTGCAGCCGGCGGAACGCCCGCGTCGAAACATTTCCTGCAAGCGGCGGCCGCATTGGCGGTGTTGGTCCTGCTGGACCTCGCTTTGTCCAGCTTGGCCTCGGAGGCCGTCGTGCGACCCCAGGGCTTGGGCGAGATCAACTACGACGCGGCCCTGATGCTCGTCGGCCTGTGCATGGGCCTTGGCCAGCGCGCGCCCGCGCTCAAGGCCCTGGTTCTGGCGGGCATTCTGGCCAGCATGTCGCGCACGACCCTGCTGGCCACAGGCTTGGTGGTCCTGACCTGCTGGCCCGGCTTGTCCTTTCCGCGTCGGTTCATCCTGTCCGTGGCGCTGCTTGCCGGCATAATCCTGGCCTTCAGTCTGCGCGTCCTGTCCGGGGACGGCCTGAGCGAGCTGGACCGCTACTGGATGTGGAGTGCGGGCGTGGACCTGCTGCGGGACCAGCCCCTGCAGGCCCTGGTCGGTTTCGCTCCTGGCAGGCCCCTGCCCGTGGATGTCCCGGCCGCCTTATGGGAGCTGTGGCGGGATCAGGCCAGACAAACAGGCGCGCCTGGAGTGCACGCCTACAATTTCCACTCTTTCTGGTTACGACTGGCCGTGAGTTGGGGTCTGACGACAATGCTCGCGGTGCTGGCCCTGTGCCTGACCCTGCTCCGTCGAAGCACCCAGGCTCGCGGCCTGGGCTTGCTGCTGGTGCAGGGGCTGACCATGGGCCTCTTCTATCTCAGTAATGTCGCGCCTGTACTGCTGCTGGCTTTGGCCAAATCGTGCTGTTCCGGCCCTGTTCTTGCTTGGAATGACGGGACCGGCCGCCATGGGCCTGCGGTGAAAAGCCAGGGTTGCCACGTCTGCCGCGGATGTCGGCGCGCGGGCCCAGGGGAGGACGGCAAGGGAATGCAAGGAGTGATCGCATGAAGCTGCGCAAGAATGAGAGCGGCCCGCTCAAGGGCGTCTATTCCACGCCATTCGAAGCCAAAGGCAAGGACGGCGGCAAAGTGCTGCGCAAAATATACTGGGGCGTGTGGGAGGCCGGCGTCGATGTCTACGAGATCCAGCCGCTGAACCAGAACATGGTGCCCATCGGCCAGCGCCAGCGTATCGCCGCATCCGCGTTTTCGAGCCAGTTCACGCCCGAGCCGGATTTCTTCATCAAGCGCCCTGCGGCGGGCGTGTCCGATATGGCCGCTCCTTTTACGCCCGTTACGCCCGATGCGCTCGGTGCGCAAACAGTGGCGAAACACGCCGAGTCCGACGCTGCCCAGGAGTCCAGGGCGGTTTTCGAGGCCGTATCGCGCGAGATGGAGGCCCTCCAGTCCGAGGGTCGCGCTCAGCTCCGGCGCGGCGAGACGGCCAAGGCCGTGGATACCTTCCGTCGCATCCTGGCCCTGCAGGGCCCCTTCGAACCCGAGCACAAGGTCGTGTTCAACGGCTGCGGCATCGACATGCGCAAGGCCAAGCAGTTCGAGGAAGCCATCTCCTTCTACAAGAAGGCCATGGAGGTGGATCAGGCCGACGAGAACCTGTATCACAACATAGCCCGGGCCTTGTACGACAAGGGCGATCTGGGCTTGGCCCTGGAATACCTGCGCCTGGGATTGTCCATGAACCCCGATTTCAAGCAAGCCAAACTCTTCGTGCGGCACATCGAGAAGACGCGCAAGGCGAGCGAGCTCGTGAATGTGGACAAGCCAGTCCACAAGGACGCCGCCAAGAAGGTGTATCGCTTCTGAGGCTGCGGCGGAACGCGCATGCAGCATTGAGCCAGCCATGACCGGACAACACGTATCTTGCCCCGCAACCCTGGCCGCCCTGCGCCGCAAGGCCGAGCTGTTGCTCGCCAGGCTGGAGGCCGGCCTATCGGGTCCGGATCATCTTGTCCTGCGCGAGTTGCTGCGGGAGCTGGAGGCCTACGAGGCCGGGCTGCAGAGGCAGGACCTGCGGCTGGCCCAGATCCAGGGCGAGCTGGAGGCCTCCCGCGACCTGTATTCCCGCCTGCACGATTTCGCGCCCATCGGTTTTTTTTCCTTTGACCGCTCCGGGACCATACTGCAGGCGAATCTCGCCGGAGCGGATCTGCTCGGCGTGCAGCGCGAGTACCTGCTGGGCAGGTCTTTCACGGCTTTCGTGGCTGAGGAGGACCAGAGCGCCTTTCTCGCTCATGGCGAGGCAGCCTTTGCATCCTCGGCAACGGCGGCAACGGCGCGTTGCGAGTTGCGCCTGTCGCCGCGCGGGGGCGGCGTGCGCCATGTGCAGATCGCGAGCGCGGTCATGCCCGACCGGCCGGATGCGCTCGGCTTGTCCAGCCGGGATGGGCGATTCTGCCTTTCGGCCGTGCAGGATATCACCGCCCGCGTACAGGCCGACAGGGCGCTCAAGGATTCGGAAGAGAAGTATCGGGGCATCTTCGAGAACGCTCCCTTGGGCATCTTCCGAGCCACGCGCCAGCAAAGCTACACGAGCGTCAACCCGGCCTTCGCCCGCATGCACGGTTATGAAAGCCCGGCGCAGTTGCTGGCTGAGACCGGGGATGCCGCATGCCGTTATTGCGCCGACCCGGCCGAGCGACAAAGGTTTCTGGACCGGGTGGACAGCCAGGGCCTGGTAGCCAATCAGGAATCCTGCCGCCTGCGCCGCGACGGCACCAAATTTTGGGCTCTGACCACCCTCAAGGCCGCCGGCACGCCTCAGGAGCCGTACTATGAAGGTTTCGTGGCGGACATCTCCCAGCGCAAGGCCGCTGAAGAGGCCCTGCGCCGCAGTGAAACCCGCTTCCGCTCCCTGTTCGAAACCGCGGGCAGTCTCATCGTGCTCTTGGACGTGAACCTGCGCATCCTGGAGTTCAACCGCAAGGCCGAGCAGGTTACGGGCTATGCCAGGTCCGACGTGCTGGGCCAGGAGTTCTCGACCCTCTTCGCGCCCGAGGCCCGGGAGGAGCTGGGCGCGCGACTTCTGTCCGTCATCGGCCACCGGCGGGAACGGGATCTGGAGCAGGTCGTACGAGGCCGGGACGGCCGGATAAGCGTGATCCTGTGGAACATGACCCACCTGGAAGGCAGCCCGGAGAGCCTGAACGGAGTCATCGCCGTGGGCCAGGACATCACGGCCCAGAAAATGGCCGAGAAACAGCTGCGGCTCAACCAGGCGCGGCTGGAGGCGCTTCTGAGCCTGTTCCAGGTCGAGGACCGCCAGGCCAGGGACATGGCGGAGTACGTCCTGGGACAGGCCGTCGATCTGACGGGCAGCGAGGCGGGTCGAATCCTGCTCGCCACGGGCGAGGAAGATCTGGATATCGTGACCACGGGCCTGCCGGGCCGAGAATGTCCCGTGACGAAACAGGCGCACGACCTTTCCGCGCTCTCGGGCGTGTGGAGCATCGCCGCGCGGTCCAAACGGCCGTTGGTGATCAACGACTATGCGCGGCGCAGCCGCCGGCGTCCCCTGCCGGAAGGCCATCCGCCCCTGCGGCGCCTGCTCATCGCGCCGGTGCTGGACAGCGGCCGGGTAGTGGCCATGGCAGCCGTTGCCAACAAGCCCGCGCCCTACGACCAGCTGGACGCCAAGCAGCTCATGCTCCTGCTCGAAGGTCTGTGGGCGCACGTCAAGCGCAAGCAAGCCACCCTGGAAATCCTGCAGGCCAAGGAGCAGGCCGAGGCGGCCAGCCGGGCCAAGAGCGAGTTCCTGGCCAACATGAGCCATGAGATCCGCACGCCCATTTCCGGCATCCTGGGCATGGCCGATGTTCTGCTGACCACTCGCCTGGAAGATCGTCAGGCCCAGTACATCGCGCTGCTCAAGGATTCCGCCAACGCGTTGCTGATCATCATCAACGACATTCTGGACCTGTCCAAGATCGAGGCGCGCAAGCTCAAGCTTGAGCCCGAGCTATTCAACCTGGACGCCGCCCTGCGTGCCGTGGTCGATCCCTTCGTCCTGCAGACCGTCAAGAAGGGCCTTGGCCTGGAGGTCCATCTGGACCCCGGCTTGCCGCCGAAGCTTCACGGCGATCCCATCCGTCTGGGGCAGATTCTGACCAACCTCCTGTCCAATGCGCTGAAGTTCACCAGCCGGGGAGGCGTGACCCTGCGCGTAGTCCCGGTGCAGGTAAGCGGCGTTGACTGTGAGTTGCGCTTCGAGGTTCAGGATACGGGCTTGGGCATTCCGTCCGACAAGCAGGACCGGCTGTTCCGCAGCTTCAGTCAGTTGGACAGCTCCTATGCCAAGCAGTATTGCGGCACGGGGCTCGGCTTGGCCATCTCCAAGAATTTCGTGGAGATGATGGGCGGACGCATCTGGGTCGAGAGCATCGAGGGTCAAGGCAGCCTCTTCGCCTTCACCGCCAAGTTCGGTCTGCCGGACAGCGGGGCGCAAGCCGCCGAAAACCGGCGCGAGGAAGCTCTGGCGCTGGATCATATGCCGACCCTGAACATCCTGCTTGCCGAGGACAACCGGATCAACCAGGAGTTCCTGGTGCACATGCTGGGCGCGGCCGGTCATCGCTCGCGCGTGGCCGCCAACGGCCGTGAGGCCCTGCAGGCCCTGGCCGAGGAAACTTTCGACCTGGTGCTCATGGACGTGCAGATGCCAGAGATGGACGGCCTGGAGACCACCAGGCGCATCCGCGAGCACGATGGCAGACTGTTCGATCCGGCCATCCCCATCATAGCAGTCACGGCCTACGCCATGAAGGGCGACCAGGAACGCTTCCTGGCCGCGGGCATGGATGGTTACGTGTCCAAGCCCGTGGACTTCGGCCTATTGTCCAGGGTCATGGCCAGGGTGCTTTTCTTCCATGATCCCGTAGTGGAATCCGCTTCCACGGAAGCCCTCGATCTTCCGGCGCGGGATGGACTCCCTGCCAAGGCGGCCAAGACCCTGGACGTGGAAACGGCCCTGGGGCGCCTGCGCGGAGACCGCGAGCTGTACGCGATGCTTCTGGAAACTTTTTTGCAAGATGCCGCCCGACAGGTCGAAACTGCCGCGGCTGCCATGGATGGCGGCGACCTGGAGACCGCGTGCATCGCGGCCCATTCCCTCAAGGGAGCGGCCGGCACCGTGGGGGCGGATGCCTTGTGCGAGCAGGCCCTGGCCTTGGAGCAAACGGCCAGGAAAGGCCGGGTTGACGAGTGCGTCCGTCGGCTTTCCCTGCTGCGCCAGGCGCTGGACAGACTCGCGCAGGATGTGGCCGCGTTCCTGTCCTGACAAGAGCTTGAAAGAATACGTCAACCCTCGGCATAACTTGTCTCCGATCATGCGCGGTGCTAAGCAAATATGCGGGAACCAAGCCCGTAGAGCATGTTCGCGCATGATCACGTTGGTCCGACGACATCATCAGCCTGCCGCAGGCCCGCGCTCGCGGCAGTAGGAGACATACCGTGCGTTACACCGCCCATCCCAACGCCACCAGCTGGAAAGGCATCATCCTCGCGGGTGGATCGGGCACCAGGCTCTATCCGCTGACCCTGGCCGCCAGCAAGCAGCTCATGCCAGTGTATGACAAGCCAATGATCTATTATCCGCTGTCGGTGCTCATGATGGCGGGCATCAAGGATATTCTGGTCATTTCCACGCCCACGGATCTGCCGCGCTTCCAGGCCCTGCTCGGCGGCGGCGAGCAGTTCGGCGTGCGCCTCGATTACCTGGAGCAGCCGCGCCCGGAGGGCATCGCCCAAGCCTTCATCCTGGGCGAGGAGTTCATCGCGGGCTCGCCGGTGAGCCTTATCCTGGGCGACAACATCTTTTTCGGCCACGGAATGTCGAACTACCTGACCAACGCCGTGGGCCGCGAGCAGGGAGCCACGGTCTTCGGCTATCACGTCACCGACCCCCAGCGCTACGGCGTGGTGGCCTTCGACAAGCAGCGCCGGGTCGTGGACATCGAGGAGAAGCCCAAGACGCCCAAGTCCAATTATGCCGTGACCGGACTATATTTTTACGACAACGAAGTCGTGTCCATCGCCAAGGACATGAAGCCCTCGGCGCGCGGCGAGTTGGAGATCACCGACGTGAACACCGAATATCTGCGCCGGGACGCATTGCATGTGGAACTGCTGGGCCGAGGCGTGGCTTGGCTGGATACCGGCACTCACGATTCGCTCCTGTCCGCCTCGACCTTCGTGCAGGCAGTCGAATCACGTCAGGGCCTTAAAATCTGCTGCCCGGAGGAGATCGCCTTCCGCATGGGCTTCATCGACGCCGACCACCTGCGCGAAGTGGCCAAGCCCCTGTGCAAGTCGGGGTATGGCGAGTATCTACTGCGGCTGCTGAGCGAGGAGATCGGGTAACGGTAACTCTGGCTTCGCTCCGGCCTCCAGAAAACGTCAAAGGCCCGGCAGATCATCTGCCGGGCCTTTTTTCAGGCAACCCGTGTTTCAAGTTGTCGGGTGGTCAGCATGCAATGCATGCAATCAGGCTAGATTGATTGTCCATAAGCCATAAGCTCGTGTGTGACACGACAAGGCTAATGCTCCTTGCCGTAGCCTTTCATGACATCGGCCATAGAGTTGTACTCCTGATCCGGGAAGTTCTGCAGCTCGTCTATGACGCCCTTGTCCGCCTTGTTTTTCTTGGCGTGCGCGACAAGATCTTTCTTCTTTGCCGGGAAATTGATGCCGCTCAGGAACTTAGCCACATTGGCCGGGGAATGGCCGCCAACGCCTCTGGTCATATTTTCCTCCATGACTGTTTGCCGCAATGGGGATTGGGAACGCCTGCTGGAGTTGATACTGGAATCGCCACATGGGGAGTATAGGAGCAGGCCCGAAGGTTCTGTAGGAGAAACATGAGCGCTGCACAGGCGCGTCTACGTATGTATGGCCTGTGCATGATCCGCCGCGGCCGTGCTCCTGCTCTGACTATGTCAGTGGGTGCGGCCGGCATCGGGCTGGCGCGGGTTAAGGCTTGCGCCCCAAGGCGGCTCGGGCTAGCAGTTCCTATTCTTATCACACGCCTGGAGGACGCCTTAATGGACTGGAAACTTTTCGCCACCACCTTTGGAGCCTTGTTCGTGGCCGAACTGGGCGACAAGACGCAGCTGGCCTGCATGCTCATGACCGCCAAGAGCGGCAAGCCTTGGACCGTTTTCGTGGCCTCGGCCCTGGCGCTGACGCTGGTCAGCTTGCTGGGTGTGATGGTGGCCAACGTGGTCTGTCAGTACGTCTCCCCGGAGATCATCAAGAAGGTCGCGGCCGTGGGTTTCGTGACCATCGGCGTGCTGATTTTTTTCGACAAGTTCTAGCGCCTGTTTTCGCGGCTGCCGGAGGCATTTCTTATGGGCTACCGTAATCTGTCCGAATGCATGTGCGACCTGGAGGCCAAGGGCTGGCTTCGGCGCGTGGACGTGGAAATCGACGCCAGGCTGGAGGCCGGCGTGATCCAGCGTCGGGCCTACCACACGGGTGGGCCGGCGCTGCTGTTCACGCGCGTCAAGGGCTGCCGTTTCCCCATGTTGGCCAACCTGTTCGGCACGCTGGAGCGCACCCGCTACATCTTCCGCGACGCCCTGCCCATGGTCGAGCGGCTCATGAAGGCCAAGGCCGATCCGGCCGGAGCGCTCAAGGAGGCCCTGCGCAAGCCCTGGCTCTATGCGGGCGCGCCCAAGGCGCTGTATAACGCCCTGCCCCGCAAGGTTCGGTCCGGGCCGGTGCTGGCGCACGAGGCGCGCGTGTCCGAGCTGCCGCAGCTCGTGTCCTGGCCCATGGACGGCGGCTCGTACGTGACCCTGCCGCAGGTCTACTCCGAGAGCCTGGCCAAGCCGGGTTTCGGCGGCTCCAACCTGGGCATGTACCGGGTGCAGCTTTCCGGCAAAGCCTACGAGCCCGACCGCGAAGTCGGCTTGCACTACCAGATCCATCGCGGCATCGGCCATCATCATGGCGAGGCCATTGCCGCGGGCAGGCCCCTGCCCGTGAACGTGTTCGTGGGCGGCCCGCCGTCCATGACCCTGGCCGCGGTCATGCCGCTGCCCGAGGGCATCGCGGAGCTGCTCTTCGCCGGGGCCTTGGGCGGCCGGCGCGTTGACATGATCGACGGCTCGCGTTCGCCCAACGGTCTGCCGATCCTCGCCCAGGCCGACTTCTGCATCTGCGGCGTGGTGGAGCGCGGCGAAAAGCCCGAAGGCCCCTTCGGCGACCATCTGGGCTACTACAGCCTGGCCCACGACTTCCCGGTGCTCAAGGTCCGCAAGGTCTTCCATCGTCCGGGCGCGGTCTGGCCGTTCACCACGGTCGGTCGTCCGCCGCAGGAAGACACGGTCTTCGGGACCTTCATCCACGAGCTGACCGCCGCGCTGGTGCCCACGGTCTTCGCGGGCGTGCACGAGGTGCACGCCGTGGACGCCGCGGGCGTGCACCCGCTGCTGCTGGCCATCGGCAGCGAGCGCTACGTGCCCTTCGCGGCCGAGCGCCAGCCGCAGGAGCTGCTGACCAACGCCATGAGCCTGCTCGGCAACACGCAGACCGCCCTGTCCAAGTACGTGCTCATGGCCGCCAAGGAGGACAACCCGCCCTCCACGCACGACATGCCCGGTTTCATCCGGCACCTGCTGGAACGCATGGACCTTGCCCGCGACTTCCACTTCATCACGCGCACGACCATGGACACGCTGGACTACTCGGGCATCAGTCTGAACCAGGGCTCCAAGCTCGTGCTGGCCGCCTGCGGCCCCAAGAAGCGTGAGCTGGCCCGTGAGCTGCCGCAAGGCTTCTCGCTGCCCGAAGGCTTCCGCGACGGACGGGTCTTCGCGCCTGGTATCGTGGTGCTGAGCGCGCCGAAGCACGACCGGGGCCGCGACGAGCACGACCCGCGCATGGAGGCCTTGGCCAAGCACCTGGAAGGCGTGGGAGGATTGGAGGGATTTCCCTGGGTCGTGGCCTGCGACGACGCAGCGTTCACGGCCAGGGATTGGGATAATTTCCTGTGGGTGACCTTCACCCGCTCGGACCCGGCGACAGATATCTATGGAGCCGGCGGATTCATCCATTGCAAGCACTGGGGCTGCAAGGGCCCCGCGGTCATCGATGCCCGCCTCAAGACCTATCAGGCCCCGCCGCTTGAGCCGGACCCACAGGTCGAGAAGCGCGTGGACGCCCTCGGCGCGCCCGGCGGCCCGCTGCACGGACTCGTGTAATACTGGAGAGGGGCGTCGCCCCTCTCCAGACCTCACCCCACCAGGGGGATAATCCCCCTGGGCCCCGTATTTCAAGAACATTTCGCACTTTGTGCTAGCTGGATGCCATACGCATGGCATTCCAAGAGCGTCTTATCTTGGCTGAATGCCGGGCATTGCCGGCATTCAGCCGAGATACATCGCGGGTCCAGGGGGGCGTTCCCCCTGGCGGGGATTCCAAAGGGGCTGCGCCCCTTTGGCCGCCGGAGGCATCCTATCTTGCGAAGAGCTGATCAGCCCAGTCGGAGAGCGGCGTAGCGAGCTGCTCCTGCGGCGTGCCGGTGCTGAGAAAGGCTTGGCTCTTGCCCGCGATCTGGGCGCTGACCACGCTGTTGCCGGACTCCACCTCGATCACGGATACGACCAGTTCGGCGGACTGTGGCCTGGCCGAAAGCGTTGTGCGGTCCTCCCAACTCACGATGCGCGGGACGAATAGATAGGCTGCGTTGGCCCGGCGCGCCGAGGCCAGGGCTTCGTCGCGCGACTCGCGGTTCAGGCCCATGAGGCGGGAGCTCGTGTAGGGCTCCAGAGCCTTGGCCACGGCCACGGCGGCCAGCAGGCCGGAACCTTCATGGATCCTGTCTCCGCTGCCGCCGTCAGCATCCACGGCGACATAGACCGGCGCATTGGCGGGCAGGCGTTGGTTGGTGTCGCTCACGACCAACGATGTTGCGCAGCCGAGGGACAGGACAAGGCATAGGACGAGCAGGGAACGGAAGCAGGTTTTCATGATTGCGTTCTCTCTGTTGCGGCGTCGGGCATGTGCGGCAGGTGTAATTGGGCAGGCTGACGGCGTACGTCACGAATCGCCGGACGCCAATGTGCTCTTATGGTTCTTGAAATGGAAAAGGCCGACTTCGCAGCCGGCCTTCTCGAGTATCACTATGATATCGCGGACGGGACGTCAACAGGTTCCCTTGCGGGCCGCCCCGTCCGGTTACGGCCGGCGCAGGATCGGCAGCTCGGTATTGGGCGGCGCCTTGGCTTAGCTGTCTGCCTGCTCGACCAGCGGGTGGTGGATGGAGGACTCGGGGTCCATGTCCACCACGTGGCACACGGCGCAGTTGCCGCGCGCGCCGATGGTTCTGGCCAGGCCCTGGTACTGCATGGGCTGGATGTTGTCGCGGTCGCGGCCGTAAGGGTTGCTCGCCGGGTATAGGGCGTGGGTGCTGCCGTGGCAGGCCTCGCACATGATGGCCCCCGCGTCATCGCTGCGCAGGCGGTAGAGCTCGCCCGGCTCGTCCGAGGTCCACTTGTTGAAGGAGGTGGCCACGCCGCGCTCGGGCTTGACCTCGAAGTCGTGGCAGCTCGCGCAATCGGGCTCCATGAGCCAAGGCGTACGGCCCACGATGTCTTCGCTGGAGGCGACCATGCGCGGGATGATGTTGGCCATGAGCGTCGCGGCGCGCTCCTTGCCCAGCTCCTGCTCCTTCTTGAGCAGACTTAGGGCGTGGTCTTCCAGGGTGCCGTGGCAGCTCGTGCAGTCCAGGCCCTTGGCGTCGTGCAGGCCGCGCAGGCAGCGCGTGGCGCTGGTGGGCGCGCTGGGGTGGCAGAAGCCGCAGGCTTTGGCCCCACGTCCCTGGATATAGTTGGCGTGCCAGCCGTGGATGGCCGCCGGGAAGTTCAGACGTTCGGGCTGGCCCTGAGTGTTGAGGACCGGATCGGCGTGGCAGGACTGGCAAAGCCGCGGCTCGCCCCGCTCGGCGCGTGTCAGCAGGTCCGTGCCGGTGTTGCGGTCGTGCACGCGCAGGACCTCCCTGGAGGTCTGCTCGCTGAAGCCGGCCACGTCCTGGACCTTCCAGTCGCCGCCATGACAGTTGCGGCAGCCCATTTCCGTGGAGGTCGGCGCGACCATGCTCGTTGCTGCCAGCAGCTCGCCGCTGGCAGCGTCGCGGGCTTCGATGTGGAAGATGGGATAGGGATTGAAGCTCCCGTCGTCCGGGTAGGGCACCACCGGCACCAGCTCGGCCGCGAAGGCCCGGCGTTCGGCGTCCAGGCGCATGGCGCCTGACAGGCTGTTGCCGGATATGCCCGCGTCATTGGGCAGGGCCTTGCCCAGCAGGGATTTGGAGAACTCCCAGAAGCGCGAGTGGGCCGAGGGTGTCTCGAAGCCGGACTCCACGCGGTAGGTCAACTCCACACCCTCGGTGACGATCTCGGGCGAGGGCCCGCGCCGCACGAGTTGGGCGTGCAGGTCGTTGGCCGGCGGCAGCAGGATCCACCACGGGTCGCTGTCGGAAATGCAGTGCATGCCCAGGTTGTTCCAGGCCAGCAGCACGTATTCGCTCTGCTCGGCGTCAAAGGCCGGAATGGTCGTGGGCAGTTCCTTGATCACGTAGGGCGCAGGCTCCTGGTCGGCTGTAGCCTTGGGCGCGCGGGCCTGCTCCGTGGGCATGACGGCCTGGGCGGCCAGGAAGCCGAGCAGCAGCACGGCGGCGGCCAACCAGGCACTCAGGGCGAGCTTGGGGAATCGCTTGTTGTCGAAGCTCATGGTCGTTCTCCCCCGTGGGCTAGCGGGCCCGCAGGACTTCCGTGATGTAGCGGCTCAGGGCCGTGCGTTCGGCCGCGTCGCCCAGGAACGGTGGCATGTAGGGCCGCAGCTTGCCCTGGCCTGCGAGCTGGGTCTCCAGGCCGAGCACCGGCATGGGCCCGGCCCGGCGGGCTATGTCGAGCATGGGTCCGCGCAGGCCGTGGCAGGACTTGCATTGCAGCACGTACAGCTCGCGGCCGGCTTCCAGGGCGTTGTCCTCGGTCACGGTCTTGTGCGCGCTCCATTTGGCGGCTTGCAAGAAGCTGCCTTGCAGAGAGTTGGCCTGCACCACGGTGATGCCGCTCGAGTACATGTGGCCGTGGATGACCCAGGGCCGGCGGCCGGCCTCGCGCACCCATTCGAAACTGGCGATCTGCGCGAAGCCCAGCACGAGCAGGAACACGGCCAGAACCCGCGCGACGGACGAAGGCAGACGCAGGCGGCAGAAGGCCATTCCCCCCAGGAACACCAGGGGCATGACGAACAGGAAGGTCTTGGCGAAAGGCGCGATGTCCGCTGTCTGGCGCAATACCATGGCCATCTGGGGCTCGGGCAGGGCCTCCAGGTACCACCAAGCTGTCAGGGGCAAGGCCAGGCTGGGAACGGCCACGAACTTGGAGCAGAAGGCTTCCAGGGCCTGGCGGGCGTCCGCGTCCGCGATGCGCGTGGCCGTTAGCAGGCCGAACAGGCCGGCCAGGATGAGCGCCAGACAGGTGCGTAGCGCCAGCGAAGGCCAGAAGGTCGGATTGAAGAAGCCGGCCCAGAAATCCGCAGGGCTGCTCCAGGTTCCGGGCGTGAGCATGAAACCCAGGATGCCGTTGATGGCGAAGAGCGACAGCCAGGCGAAAGCGGCATAGAGCCAGCCCACGCGCTGATGGTCGCGCGGATTCATGCGGCCAAAGGTGTAGTGGTACACGAGCAGGGCCACGATCTCGCCCAGGAAGAAGGTCCATTCCGCGGCCCAGGCGAACACGAAGGAGTGCACGAGCACGGACGTGGCCCCTGGATTGACCAGGGAGATGATGAACCAGATGCCCACGCCGGTCAGCGCGCCGAAGACCATGGTCAGAAGCAGGAAGAACTTGGTGTGGCCGCGCACATAGTCCAGTATGGGCCGCGAGTCACGGCGCAGGCCCAGGCGCTCGGCCAGGACCAGGTACAGGCCGCCGCCCACGGCGAAATGGGCCACGAAGACGTGCACCACGGCGATGATTGCGATGAGCAAGCCGCTGTTGACGTAGGGCACCTGCCAGACGGGATACTCCACGGTTAGGCCTCCCTGGGCGCGCCGATGGCCTGGCGCACGTCGGCTGTGTCGTCGGATTCCCCGGCGTCCTCGATTTCGCCGTTAGTCGCATCCTCGGCGGGTGCGGCGCTCGCGCGCAGGGCCAGACGCAGCATGTAGGCGATGGCCGCCGCGGCCAGCAGCAGCGAAAGGATGAACACCAGCAGCGGCGAGGGCTGAGACACCACGGTCAGCTCGGACGGCGAGAAGTATGGGGCAAGGTACGCGGCTCGCAGTAGGGCGCGCACGCAGACCATGAGCGCCACGGTGGCCGCGACTACCCAGACCGTGGGCCAGACCCGCTTGCGGTGGCCCAGATACAGGGCCGCCAGGGCCAGGGCCACGGCCAGACCCAGAGCGGCCGTGTGCAGGCTGCCACCGCCCAGGAACAAGCTCCTGATGGCCGCCGGCTGGCTGAACAGGAACCACAGGCCCACGCAGAGCTGAACCAGGGTAGCCGATGAGAACCAGCGCATGCCGCGCACCACGCCCGCAAGGGCAGTCTCGTCGCTGTGGTTGGCCTTGCATTTGGACCAGGCCGCCAGGGCCAAGCCGCCCAGAGCCAGGGATGCGGTCACGAAATGCAGCCAGCGCGGCACGAGCGTGGGATCGCCCAAGTTGAGCAGCGTGCCGTCGGGACGCGCGAAATAGGCGCTCCAGCGCTCGGGGGCGAGCATGAGCGTCATGTTGTTGCTGAACACGAAGGCCACGGCCAGCAGAAGCAATACGGTCAGGCCCAGCACCAGTGACTTGGCCCTGCCCAGGGATTCGTGGCGCAGAACCGTGAGATACAACCCGTAGTAGGCCAGCATGGCCAGACCCGTGACTCCGAGCCAGAACACGGCCATGAGCACGGAGCTCGTGTAGACGAAATGGCCATAGAGCACCTGCAGGAAGAGCAGTGGGGCCACGCCGAAGTTGACCGCCAGGGCCAGGGCCGTAGGGATCTTGGCCGAGAATGGCCGCGCCCAGGGGGCTTGGCGCTCGCGCAGGGACTCGATGAAGGCGACCGCGCTGCCGCCCAGCACCACGTTCACGAGCAGAATATGGGCAGTGAACGTGGCCAGCAAAAGAACCTCGAAGAGCCACCAGGCCGCGGGAATGGGCTCCGGGCTCGGAATATAGGCCAAAGGATGCATGACCTGAATCCTCCGATACATGGGCGCGAACCAGGATGGTCCGACTCTGTCGCGTAACTTTCAAGGGAATATGAAGGCAGTCGTTAGTTGTTTTTACACGCCTGTTCAACAGAAAAGTGGATAAGATCGCAGATGGATGAATTGATATGTTAATCTAAGCACTCAAATATAGGCATATTAAGCTTTGCAATGAAGCAATACATTTGCTTCACATTCAAAAATATGTTTTTGCGGGTGCTTTCCATGCGTGGGAAGTGTACAAGCCATCCTGGCCACGTAGCCTGTCTTCAGCTTGCGATCAGGATGGCCTGCTGTGGATGAAGCGGAAGCAGCCGGTGGGATACGTTCGACGCAGCCCAATAGTCAGGCCCGACGGATCAGTTCCGGGATCCGGCCAGCACGTCCGCGCCCAGGCGCATGAGCAGGCCGAGCCTGCGCGCCCCGCACTCCACGGCTTCGGCGGTCCGGCGCATGGCGTCCTCCAGGCTGGTGGGGCCGTCGCAGATGGAGGCCACTGCGCGGAAGCCGGCCTGGGTGAAGAGCGCATCCGAACCCAGCACCTCGCCGGCCAGAGCCACCACGGGTACGTTGTGCGCGGCTGCCCGGCGCAGCACGCCCACGGGTCCCTTGCCGCCCAGGCTCTGCGAGTCCAGCCGGCCCTCGGCCGTGACCACCAGGCAGGCTCTGGCGATGCGCTCGTCGGCTCCGATCTGGTTCAGCACCAGGTCGCTGCCGCTCTCCAGGTTGGCTCCGGCCAGGGCGGTCAAACCGCCGGCCAAGGCTCCGGCCGCGCCGGCTCCGGCCAGATCACGCACATCGCGGCCCATCCCGGCGGCCAGGGTGAAGAAATGACCCAGGTTGGCTTCGAGCTGGGGGACCTGCTCCGGGGTCGCGCCCTTTTGCGGAGCGAAGACCCTGGCCGAGCCGCGTTCGCCCAGGACCGGATTGTCCACATCGCAGGCCACGCGGATGCGCACATCCCGCAAGGCCGGATGCAACCCCTGCAGGTCGATGGACGCAAGTCGCGCCAGGCCAGCCGCGCCCGGCGGCAGGTCGCGGCCTTCGGCGTCCAGCAGGCGCACGCCCATGGCCTGCAGGCAGCCCGCCCCACCATCCACGGTGGCGCTGCCGCCAACGCCCACGATGATGGTGCGCGCGCCCAGTTCCGCCGCCTTGATCATGAGCTGGCCTGTGCCAGAGGTGCTGGCGCGCATGGGGTCGCGCTCGTCCCGGGTCAGCAGGGCCAGACCGGAAGCGCGGGCCATCTCGACCACGGCCGTTCGGCCGTCATCCAGCAGCCCGAATTCCGAGTCCCTGGGCCTGCCCAAAGGATCATCGGCCGTGCAGGTCACGCGACGTCCGCCGCCGGCCAGCAACACGTCCAGGGTTCCGTCGCCGCCGTCGGCCACGGGCATGAGGTCCAGTTCGCGGCGCAGGCCGGAATCGGCAAGGCCTCGAGCCATGGCCTCGGCGGCCTGCACCGCGCGCAGGCTGCCCTTGAAGGCGTTGGGGGCGAGAATGATGGTATTGGTCATGTTGGTCATGGGTACAGCCTTATTGGTTGCCCAGTTTAGGGAGAGGGTGTAACGAGCCCCGGCGCATGAACCGCGCGAGGATGGAGCGGCGACCCGCCGGAGCAGTCAGAAGTAGCGGCAGAGCCAGCGTAGCGCAACTCCGAAGGCGGGTGTACGAATCTTCGAAATCCACAGGCTCGCCTGCCGGAAAATAACGCTAACGTGAGTTATATAGAGAGATATATGGCCAAATTGACGCGCGAGAGCATTGTTCCCAGCCTCAAGCAGGGCTTCAAGGTCGGCCTGGCCTCGCTGCTGACCTATGCCTCGGCCCTGGCCCTAGGGCTGCCCTCGTCTTATATCGGCGTGGTCACTGCGGTCATCGTGCTGCAGGCCTATGTGGCCGACTCCCTGCAGATGGCCGCCTACCGCATGTCCGGAACCCTGGTGGGCGCGCTCATCAGCGTGCTGGTGCTTGCCGTGAACCCCGGCGGCGACGTGTACACGGGTCTCTTCCTGTTCGTGGCTCTGGCCTTCTGCGGCTTTCTGACCAGCTATGCCCCGCAGTTCCGCATGGCCGCGATCACGGTATCCATCGTTTTTCTCATGGGCGTGCACAGTGAGGACTGGAGGATCGTGGCAATCGACCGGGTGGTGGAGATTGCTCTGGGCATTGCCTGCGCCGTGCTGGTTTCCCTGACGGTCTGGCCCCAGCGGGCTTCGGCGCTCCTGCGCGAGACGCTTGGCCGGTACTTCCGCGATGCCGCGCTACGAGTGGCGGCCATGACCAGCCACTTCCTCGAAACCCAACGTGCCGAATCGGTTTCGGATGCCGGCGGCCTTGACGCCTTGCTGGCCAAGAGTCGGGATGTGGCGACCAAGGCCATTGTCCAGGAATCGCGCATCTACCCGCGCGCCTACCAGCACGTCTTAGGCCTGATGACCACGGCCGAGCGAATCCACGGCGGTCTGCATGCCATGGCCAACGCCCTGGCCGCGGAGAGCGGCGAGCCGGCGAGCTTCATCATGGAACCCGAGATGCGTGAGTTGGCCGCAAGCATCGAGGCGGCATTGCTGAGTCTGGCGGATACGGCTTGGTCCGAGCACACCTCGCAGCGGATCGAGGCCGTGCGCGGCGCGCTGGACCGCGCCGAGGCGCGCTTGCAGGAATTGCGCAGCCTGGGCACTACCCGACGTTTCGAGTTGGCCAAGCTTTCGCAATTCTATGCCTTCTATCATGCGTTGCGCAGGGTGGGAGAGGCTCTGACTAGGAACTAACTTTGCCTGGGGAGTCGGAGAACTCGCCCACGCGCGGAACTGCATTGCGTGCCAGGCTAAACTTTGTGTAGCGCTGCGATGCGTTCGGAGAGCTTCTGGGCCTCGTAGGCTTGGTCCTCCGTAAGCCGACCCTTCTCCACGAGCACCACCAGCGGGTCCTTGCCTTGCGTCGGCTTGGCTTCGGCCTCGCGCTTGCTCAGGAGGCCCTTGGTCACGAGAATGTCCAGGGCCGTGGGGTTGGCCGAGGGCAGCACCTCGCGCAGTATCATGTCGCGGTCTTGAATATCCAACTTGAGCTCTTCGACCTGCTTGGCGAGATCCTTGACGCGGACGCGTTCGCGGTCCAACTCTCCGGCGACTCGGGAGTAACCATCCTCCACGAAGTTGTAGCGTCCCAGCAGCTCTTCGTAGCGGCGGCTGAAGTCCTTGCGAATTTGGCCATAGCCCATGGCGGAGATGATCAGAAAGATTAAAAAGCTGATGATGAATAGAAGCAAGGGAGACACATTGATATCCTCGGTGGTCGGTTCTTGCCTCTTTTTATATACGGGAAAATGCTGTCTGGCAAATCAGTATGGGAAAGGGCAATGCAAAGAGGGGCCAGAACGGCCCCTCTGCGGAGAAATAAAACAGGCGGGATGGAAGATGAAGGTAGTTAAGTCTGCCGGACTCAGACTGAGATTAGCACGGCTTGTGCCATAATCGCTTAAAATGCGGCCTGTGTTTTTAAGCTGCTGAATTGAATTAATAAAATATTATTTATGCCCGCGTGACCCCAGTTGCGAGAGGGCTTGCGTGGACATAATTGAAGAAGCGGAGGCCGATTGGCGACTGTATAATACGTTTTTGTTAAACCAGAGAATCGATCTGTGTGATGGGCCTGCTCTTGAAATTATCTCTTCAGCGGCGTGTCGGGTGAGCTTTGTAATGTACAAAAATGAGAAAAGGGGCCGATGGCCCCTTGGTGACTGTCCCGGCGGATGCCGAACCAGCCCTACTCGTTATCGGCGGTGTGCTTGAGGTAAAAAAGAGCGGTGCCGACAACGGCTATGCCCAGAAAAAAGAAGAAAAAGCTGGTCATGGCGTCCTCCCCGGGTCTGCAGTGGCTCGCGGTCGCCCGGACAAGCGGGCGGCCATGCGTGCGCCGGGCGACAACCCGGCCGGACACATATAGCCTCCGGGCCTGTCCTTTGGCAAGGCCGGCAGGGACTTACCCGGCGGTCAGGCGTACGTTGTCCAAGGCCCAGAATTCGCTGCGGCGGCCCGTGGTCTTGCCCTTGAACACGATTTCCTCGACCCCCGCGGGCAGCACAAAGGACTTGTGCAGCACGCAGTGCCTCATGTAGCGTTTGCCAACCTTGGTCGCGCCAGGAGTTCCTTCCGGCAGGTTCTCGTCTTTGTCGGTCAGGTCGCAGGGAAACTGCTCGACCTTGAGCAGTTCATTCCCGTCGCCGTCCTCGACCGTGAAGCTGTCGGCCTTGGAACCTTGCGAGTCCCAGTTGCCGAGCAGCACCAGATCGAACTCGACCTTGAGCGGCCTGCCTTGCGACTCCTTGCTGATGCGCAGCGAAGCCTTATTGGGGTAGTCGTCGTTGCGTTGGTTGAACGGACCAAGGACTTGGCTTTGCCCTGTTACTTGGTGGGTTGCGTCCTCGGACCAGGCCTCGGGAATCTCGGCCTCGAAGTCGTAGGCCATGTTCTCGGCGTCGGCCGGCGCGGCCAGCCCGATGAACAGCCCGACGGCCAGCAGAGGCGGCAGGGCTTTTAAGCAGATGCGTCTCATAAGGGATGCTCCTTGGGTTATTGCATTGGGGAAGGTGGCTCCAGGCCCAAGGCTGGTTACGGTCATCATTTTATGCTATCCGATACGATCGGCCGAAAGTCAACGCATGTCGGCCGCGCGAGGTGTTCATGGATCGTGGCGATATGAGCGCGGGGGGATGCGAGGGCCCAGCCCTGGAGCTGCCGGGCGTGGTCGACAGCGAGGCAATCCTGGTGCAGTCGGCCGAGGCCCTGGGCGAGCTGTGTTCCAGGCTGCGCGGCTGCGACGCCGTGGGCATGGATACGGAGTTCGTGCGCTCGCGGACCTATTTCCCTACCCTGGGTCTGATACAGCTTGTCGCGGATGGCGGGGTCTTCCTGGTCGATCCGCTGGGGGTGGACGATCTTTCGCCTCTGGTGGAAATCCTGGCAGACCCGCGTCTGATCAAAATTTTCCACTCCTGTCAGGAGGACCTGGAAGCCCTCTACTATCTCTGCGGCTTTGCGCCCGGACCGGTTTTCGACACGCAGGTGGCGGCGAGCTTTCTGGGATATGGCTTCCAGCCGGGCTACGGGTCATTGGTCAAAGCCCTGTTCGGAGTGGAGCTGGATAAGGACGAGACCCGCTCCAACTGGATCAAGCGACCCTTGAGCGAGTCCCAGTTGATCTACGCGGCCCAGGATGTGCGTTATCTCCCGGCCATGTACAGCATTCTCGGCCAAGCCCTGACCGAGCAGGGGCGACTGAGCTGGGCAAGGGAGGAGTGCGCGGCCCTTGAGGGCGAGGCCCGCTTCGAGACCGATGCGGCGTGCTATTACCTGCGCATGCGCTCCCTGTGGCAGTTCGACCGCCGAGAGTTGGCGGCCCTGCGCGACCTGAGCGCCTGGCGCGAGCACGAGGCCATGTCGCGCGACCTGCCGCGCAGTTTCGTACTGGATGACAAGTCGTTACGGGCCGTGGTGCGGGATTGGCCGGGCAAGCTCGCGGATCTGGCGGCAGTGGAAGGCATGCGGCCCCAAGTCGTGCGCAGGAGCGGCAAGGTTATCCTGGCCATGCTGCGTCAGGCCAGGCAGCTTCCCGAGGAGGAGTTGCCTCCTGCTCATGGCAGGCCGCTGCACACCCATGCCCTCAAGGCGGCCGCCGACGAGGCCAAGGCCGCCCTGGACCGCAGGGCAGGGGAGCTGGGCCTGCCTCCCGAGCTGCTGGCGCCTCGCAAGCTTGTGGCGGACATGATGTGCGACCTGTTCATGGGCCAGGCCGATGCGCCCTGGAAGCACATCACGGGCTGGCGCGGTCAGGCCGTGGGCGAGAGTCTCCTGCGCAACTTGGCCGAGCGCCACGCTCGCCAGCGCCAGAGTTATCGTTCGTCGGACGATTGAAATGAAAAAGCCGTCGTGCAACGGCTTTAACATTCTTTTCTTCGAGGTGTCGCAGCCTTTGCGACATGCTCCTACATCTCTTTTTCTTCCGCGCCCCCGCCGCGCTTCTCCCAGAGCTTGAGTTCGCGCATCTTGTTGCGCCGATCACGGGCCAAGCCCTTGGCAATGAGCGAGGTACCCTTCTTGTAGCCGTGCTTGGCCTTGTACTCCTTGGGAGTCAGGCCATGTAGAGCAAGATGCCGCTTGGTGAGCACCTTGAACTTCTTGCCGCACTCAAGGCATTGTACGCTTCGTTCGCGGATGGCCTTGGAGGGGTCCGAAGGGATTTCGCCTTTGTCGCCCTCGCCTTCGATCACGATGCCTTCGGTGGCGTTTTTGATGCCTTCGGCAAGGGTCCTCACCATGGAGACGATCTCCTCCTCGGTCATGTGGCGGACCCCGGCCTGGGCCTTGACGATCCCCAGTGCATCTTCGAGATAGGACTCCATATTGTCTCCTCCTCCTGTAGGGACGCTTCCTTCAACTCCAGTACAGTAACATTTTTCAGACGATCGACAATGTTTTTTTGCCAAATGAATAGAAAGTCTGGCATTCGGTCTTGCAGGTCGCAATAAAACCAATCTTCCCAAGGCAATGTAGAGAGATTTCACTTGGCGTGCCATCTCCGGAAAGTCCGCCTGCGGCAGCTTGGCGACGTATTGTATAACGAGCAGCCTTCTCTCGAAGCCGATCGCGTGCAGCCATGGGCGCAGAGATGGGCCTTGCGGAGCATGGCGAGACGAGCGACGGGACGCGTCTCATACTGGAGTTGGAGGCTTGAAGGGATACTTGTTCGGGCTGGCCTACTACAGTGACGTGATAGGGTGTATCCTTTTGCGTCTGCCCATTAGTTGGCTAGATGGATTATATAACAGAGGCGTTACAGAGTGGCGAGGGAGCGCTGGCGGAATCCCGGGGTCAGGGCAGGTCTTTTGGGCCATGGGAAAGATGTTTGGCGCAGCCCCTGTCACGGATTTCATCCGATCCCGTCTGGCTCTCGAATGTGCGGTCCTTTCGTGCTGACTCACCATAGATCAAGTCGATGACCAAGTTTACATATGCCGCCCAAGGATAATGAGGGAGTATTTCATTTTGTTGGAATATAAGGACAAAGCTTGCCAACAAAATTTATCTGTCAATCGTTTTTCTTACTGATATGTATAGTGCGAAATCAAAAAATTGGGCTACGTTTCTTAGCATCCGCGAGCACAGAGACTTTCAAGCGCGTGTGCTATTGAATTTAGTGCGATTGCCTATGTTGGGAAAGCCAAGAAAAAGTTGAGGCTTGCAGTCAGGATCGATCTAGGCCTCATCCTGCTCAACCTCATCGCATGCGCCATCGCCGCATTGGCATGTATGAAGTAACCAGCATGGGCACATAAACCAAGGTGCTGGGCGAGATGAACGTCCAGCGAGAAAGATGACCGATGGGTTGAGTAGAGGTTTTTTCAGCCAATGCACGTCATGCAGGGGCTATGTCTTGAGAGAGGATGGACAGGACTGGTGCGAGGGTCTGGAACGCATTTCCGCCGCGTAGCGGAACGTCTGGGAAGCAGGGTCAAAGCGTCCTAGGAACAGGTTGGCCCACAAACGTTGGAAGAGGTGATTCATCATGGCGGCAATGGGTAATGTCCGTATCGGCAGCAAGCTTCTTGGTGGTTTCGTGACACTTGGTTTGCTCCTTGTGGCGTCGGGCCTGGTTGGCTGGTATGGCGCGAGCTCCATACAATCTTCTCTGCTGGAGATATTCCAACAGAGGATGCCCAGCATCAATTACCTCTTGCAAGTGGACCGTGACCTGCATCAGCTTATTGTGGCCGAGCGTTCTCTCATTTCGGCAAATCCTGGCGAACAGATATATAAAGATCTTCTCAGCGAGCATGAGACAAACCTCAAACAGGCCGATGAACGCTGGAAAAAATTCAAGGCCCTTTCCACTTCAGCGGAAGAAGCTGCCGTGATGCCCAAGTACGAGGCCATGCGCGAAGAATGGATCGAGGTATCAAAACGAATCCTCGATGCATTGAAGAGCAATTCCGCTGAAGGCAGAGACATGGCGCGTATACTTGCTCTGGGTGTGGGCAGGGATAAGTTCGACGCCATGCGCGCCCATCTGGATGAGCTTACCGAAATAAACGAGCAGACGGCCGCCCAAGCCGAAAAGAGTGCGGCAGCCATGTATTCCAAGATTAAGGTCATCATTTTTTCGATGATCTGTATCGGCATGACTGCATCCTTGTTCCTGGCCTTTTTATTGACCCGGGGCATCGTCCATCCGCTTACCAAGGGTGTTGAACTAGCCAAGGCCATGGCCGAGGGAGATTTCACCCGTCGGCTTGATATCGACCAGAAGGACGAAGTCGGCGTGTTAGCCAAGGCCTTGAACGACATGGTCACCTGCCTGCGCGATGTCGTCATGGAGGTCAAGAGTGCTTCGGACAACGTAGCCTCGGGCAGCGAGGAGTTGTCGGCTTCCTCCGAGTCCATGTCGCAGGGCGCCACGGAACAGGCCGCAAGCGTGGAGGAAGTCTCCTCCTCCATGGAGCAGATGGCCGCCAACATCCGCCAGAATGCCGATAACGCCCAGCAGACCGAGCAGATGGCCCTCAAGACCGCGAAAGACGCCAGGGAGAGCGGCCAGGCCGTGGAACATACCGTGGAGGCCATGAAGGAGATCGCCGAGAAGATCTCCATTATCGAGGAGATCGCCCGCCAGACGAACCTCTTGGCCCTAAACGCAGCCATCGAGGCTGCCCGCGCCGGCGAGCACGGCAAGGGCTTCGCCGTGGTGGCCGCCGAAGTGCGCAAGCTGGCCGAGCGCAGCGGAACCGCCGCGGGCGAGATCCGCGAACTGTCGGCGGCCAGCGTGCAAGTCGCCGTGAGGGCCGGAGAGATGCTCATGAGGATCGTGCCCGACATCCAGCGCACGGCAGAATTGGTGCAGGAGATCGCCGCGGCCAGCAATGAGCAGAATTCCGGTGCCGAGCAGATCAACAAGGCGATCCAGCAGCTCGATAAGGTCATCCAGCAGAATGCCGCCGTCGCAGAGGAGACGTCCTCCACCAGCGAGGAGTTGTCCAGCCAGGCCGAGCAGCTTCAGTCCACCATCGGCTTCTTTCAGGTAGGCCAGACCGACTCCGCGACGGCGAACAGGCCGTCCGCGGCGCGCAGGGCTGCTGATCCGGCTCGCTCCACGCCCCTGCCCGGCGTCAATGGCAATGGCAAGGGTAAGAACCTGGCCAAGGCTCCGGCAGGCATCAAGCGCATTTCCCTGGACATGAGCCATGCTCGTGGCCACGACGAGGACCAGGAATTCGAGCGATTCTAAATGTATTGGACGCCCGTGGAGAGGCGATTCCTTCTCCACGGGCTGCTTTTAGCATATCGGAAGCGATCCAATAGACATTGCAGGCTCTTTTCCATCTGAGTTCGTCTTTACTTCCATTTATGTAAATTCTATTCTCCCGTTCCGTATAGGGAATAAGGGCGACAATACTGTCGTTGCCTTCCAGCCCCAGGGGTGAGGAATGAGCTACGAGCCAGTGGATCTGCTCTGGGTTCTCATGGCGGCCTCGCTGGTGTTCCTCATGCAAGCCGGTTTCATGTGTCTTGAGACTGGTCTGACACGCACGAAGAACAGCATAAATGTGGCCATCAAGAACCTGGCCGACTTCGTCATATCCGTCTTCACCTTCTGGGCCGTTGGATACGGGCTCATGTTCGGCGCGAGCACGGCCGGCATCGTGGGTTGGAGCCATTTTGCGTTGCCGTTGGACGGCGAGCCGTGGCTCGCCGCGTTCTTTTTTTTCCAGGCCATGTTCTGCGGCACGGCCACGACCATCTTTTCGGGCGCCGTGGCCGAGCGCATGCGTTTCTCCGCCTACGTCATTGTGTCCTTCATCGTCTCCGCCCTTATCTATCCACTGTTCGGCCATTGGGCCTGGAGCGGGCTTGGGCACGGAGAACTCACGGGATGGCTGGGGGCAATGGGCTTCGTGGACTTCGCCGGCTCCACCGTGGTGCACAGCGTGGGCGGCTGGGTCTCGTTGGCCGCGTTGCTCGTCATCGGTCCCAGGCAGGGGCGTTTCGACGCCCAGGGCCGACCCAGGGAAATGACGGCCTCGAATCTGCCTTTGTCCGTGCTCGGAGCCATGCTGCTGTGGTTCGGCTGGTTCGGCTTCAACGGCGGCAGCTCCTTGGCCCTGACCGCCGACGTTCCGCTCATCATCGCCCGCACGACCCTGGCCGGCGCCATGGGCGGCCTGTCCTGCCTGGGTATGGGCTGGCTGCTGACCTCCGTACCCAGGGTGGCCTGGCTCATCAACGGCGTCCTTGGCGGCCTGGTGGCCATCACAGCCGGCTGCCATGTGGTGGACGCCACGGGCGCAGCCATCATCGGCCTGGTGGCCGGCCCGGTCTGCCTAGCCTCGGAAAGGCTGCTGGATCGGTTGCGCATCGACGACGCCATAGGAGCCGTGCCCGTGCACCTGGCCTGCGGCATATGGGGCACCTTGGCCGTGGCCCTGCTGGGAAACCCGGAGCTTATCGGCACGGGTCTGACCAGGGCCGGCCAAATTCAGGTGCAGATCCTGGGCATAGGCGCGGCCTGCGGCGTGTCATTTGTGCTGACCTACCTGCTCCTGCGGCTCGTGAACCGCGTGCACCCGTTGCGCGTCTCGCCTGACGACGAGGCCGTGGGCTTGAACATCTCCGAGCATGGCGCGCGCAACGATCTGGCCGACCTCTTCATGGCCATGGATCAGCAAGCGGCCACGGGCGACCTGTCCCTGCGCGTGCCCGAGGAGCCTTTCAGCGAAGCTGGGCTCATCGCCAGGCGCTACAATCAGGTCATGGACGCCCTGGAATCCGCCGTGACCAAGACCGAGGCCATCGTGCGCACGGCGGCCGACGCCATCGTGACCTTCGGCGGCGATTCGTTGCTGGTCATGGGCTGCAATCCGGCGGCCGAGGCGGCCTTCGGCTACAATCAGGCGAATCTGGCCGGCAAGCCGCTGTCCACCATCCTGGGCGGCAACGGCAGCGGGCTCATGCGCGAGCTCCTGGCCGGCCGCAGCCTGGAAGTGCTCTGCCATCGGGCCGACGGCAGCCGCTTCCCGGCTGAGGCGCTGGTGACCGAGGCGACCACGGGGAGCGTACGCTTCTGCATCGGCACTTTCCGGGACATCACCGAGCGCAGGCGCGCGGAGGAGATCCTGCGCTCCTCCAAGACCATGTACAAGACGCTCTTCGAGAACTCGGGCACGGCCCTATTCGTGGCCGAGACCGACGGGAGCATATGTCTGGTTAACAGCGAGTTCGAGTCGTTCTCCGGTTACAGCCGGGACGAGATCGAGGCGCTCATGACCTACCGTTACTTCTTCATGGGCGAGGCTCTGGAAACAGTGGAGCGTTGCCACGACCTTTTCCGGGAGGGCGTGCGCCGTTCGCCCCAATCCTTCGAGGCCGTGTTCACCGACCGCCTGGGCGCGGGCAAGCCCGTGTACGTCACGATAGCCATCTTCCCCGGCACCAGCCGGGCGCTCTTTTCGCTTATGGACCTTTCGGACGTGAAGCAGGCCGAGCAGGCTTTGGTGGAACAGCGGGCCTTTTTTCAGGAACTGTTCGAAAGCTCGCCGCTGGGCATCATGCTCCTGGACACCGAGGGGCAGATCCTCAACGTCAACCGCGGCCTGGAGAGGCTTTTCGGCTACGGCCGCGAGGAGCTGCGCGGCCACTTCAGCCGATCGGCCCTGGTGCCCGAGGAACGGGCAATGGAGGCCGAGAACTTTTTCCGCTTGGTGGTGGCGGGCCGGCCCTTCCAATCCGAGACGTGGCGCAAGCACAAGAACGGCGAACTCATTCCCGTATCCGTCGTGGGCTACCCAGTGCTCATGGAAGGCAAGATCAAGGGAGTCTACAGCATCTTTTCCGACATCTCGGAGCGCAAGGCCTTCGAGGAGCAGCTCACGCACCAAGCCTTCCATGACGCCCTGACCGGCCTCCCCAACCGCCTGCTGTTCCACGAACGGTTGGAACGCGCCCTGGAGCGCGCCAAGCGCCGCCCGGATTACCGCTTCGCCGTGTTGCTGGTGGATCTGGACCGCTTCAAGTGGGTCAACGATTCCCTGGGCCATATGGCGGGCGACGAGTTGCTGGTGGGCATCTCCAGGCGCATGGAGTGCTGCCTGCGCAGCATGGATACCGTTGCGCGGCTGGGCGGCGACGAATTCGGCGTGCTTCTGGAGGAGTTCCGCAACCATCGCGAAATCGTCCAGATCACCAAGCGTATCCTGAGCGTCATCGAGGAACCCTTCATCGTGGAGGGCACCACGGTCTTCACCAGTGCGAGCATCGGCATGGTGCTGCGCACGCGCGAGTACATGACCGCCGAAGATCTGCTGCGCGACGCGGACATCGCCATGTACCGCGCCAAGGAAATGGGCAAGGCCCGTTTCAAGGTATTCAACCGCCTCATGCACGAAAACGCGGTGCGCGTGCTGCGCCTGGAAACCGAGCTGCGCCATGCCGTGCAGAACGAGGAGCTGCGCGTGCACTACCAGCCCATCGTTTCAGTGCTCAGCGGGCGACTGGAGGGCTTCGAGGCCCTGGCGCGCTGGGAGCACCCCGAGCGGGGCCTGGTTCAGCCGGCGGAGTTCATTCCCCTGGCCGAGGAGACCGGGCTCATCGTTTCTCTGGGCAAATGGATCCTGACCGAGGCCTGCCGGCAACTGGCCTGCTGGGATGTGGAATGTCCCGAAGCCTGCGGTCTGAACATGAGCGTGAACATTTCGGGCAAGCAGCTCATGCAGGAGGATCTGGTGGAGTTCATCCAGGGCGTGCTGCGCGAGACGGGCATCGCCCCGCAACGGCTCAAGCTCGAGATCACCGAGAGCGTGGTCATGCAGGACGTCAAGGCCACGGTGGATAAACTCAACGAGCTCAAGGCGCTGGGAGTTGCCCTGGTTATCGACGACTTCGGCACGGGCTACTCCTCGCTGTCCTACCTGCAACGCTTCCCCATAGACATGCTCAAGATCGACCGTTCCTTTATCAGCGGCCTGCAGGGAACCGGCGACAATCTGGAGATCATCCGCACCATTCTCTCCCTGGCCCGCAACCTGGGTCTCGGTGTGGTGGCCGAGGGCGTGGAGTTGGCCTCACAGCTCCAGACCTTGCGTGACCTGGACTGCGATGAGGCTCAGGGGTTCATGTTTTCCCGGCCGGTGGCGCGGGAGGAGGCCAAGGCTCTCATCCGGCTCCTGTTGGCCAAGAACTGAGCGGGAAGGCGCGCCGGAACGTGCGAGCGCAGGGGCAAGACCTTCATTCGCCCGGCTGCCGGGCGGCCTGCCGCACCAAAGCCCGAAAGATGTTCTGCTGGCTGGCTATCTGGGGCATGAACTCCGGGTGCCACTGCACGCCCAGAGCCAGGGGCTGGCGCGTGTGCTCGATGGCCTGCACGACTCCCGAAGGCTCGCGGGCCACGACGCGCAGATCGCTGCCCAGCGTCTTGACGGCCTGGTCGTGCAGGGCGTTGACCCTGGCCGAAGTCGCGCCCAGGATGCCCGCCAGGCGCGAATCGGGCTCCAGCAGCACCTCCTTGCGCGGAAAGACAGTGCGCACCTGCGGGATCTCGGTGTAAAAGGCCGACAGCTCCTGATGCAGGCTGCCGCCAAGTCCTATGTTGAGCAATTGCGCGCCGCGGCAGATGCCCAGGACAGGAATTTGGCGCAGCAGGGCCGCGCCGAGCATCTTCAGCTCCAGTTCGTCGCGGGCGTGGTCCACGGCCGGGGCCTGCCGGGTGCTGAGCACCAAGCGCAGGAGCCACAGGAGCGGAAAAAGCCCGATGTTGAGCCAGCGCCGCCACCAGACCCGCTCGCCCTTCTGCTCGCGTATCGATTCCTCCAACTCGAGCCGTTCCTGGCCGTAATGGCGCGGATCCACGTCCGAGCCGCCACCAAGGACGAGCGCATCGATATCCACGGGGTGTTGCCGGGACGGGGTTATGCGGCAGGCCTTGCCGCCCGCGCGCCGAATGGCCAACCATGTGCACAGCCAAGCCGCCAGGCCGCCCTTGTCCGGTCCCGTGACGCCCACCAGCGGCCTTCGCATCAGCGCAGCAACCTACGTACCGTCTCAGGCCAATCCGGAGTCAGCAGGTTCCGGGGAAAGCCCGGGCGACTGACATATTCACGGCCCATGGCCTCCAGCTTGTCCCTGTCCTCGGCCAGCTTCTCCACGCTCACCCAATGGGACCACTCGTCGGCCACGTTCCATTCAGGATCGTCGAGCCGACAGTTGGGCAGGCGGTAGTGCAGGGCAGGCCTGGGTTTGATGAGATGACTTTCCACCGGATAGCGTCGCACCAGCTCACAGTTGAGCTGACATAATAGCGGGAGCAGGTCCAGGGAACGGTTGCGCGTGGGGTTCGCCTCCAGGTAGTCCGCCATGAGTGCGGACAGGTCGGGTTGATAGTTCTGGTCCACGACCCTGGCCCGGTAATCGTGCGGAAATTCCTCTATGAATGGCGTCACGCGCCGACTCAAGTCGATGTCCGACTCCTCGGCGATCCACTCCTCCAGGAGCAGGTAGGCCTTGAGCAGGCTGAGAATGGTTTCGCGTTCCAGATCGGGCAGCTCGATGTTGAAATGCAGCCCAAAGGCATACAGGAGCGATTCGCCCGTGCCTTCGGCCCCGCGCGCCCGCAAAGCGTCCCGGAGGCGCTCAACGCTGTCCAACTCGGACAAGGGGATGGGCGGCGTGACGACCTCGTAGGGGATGACCGTGGCGGCCACGCGTTCCAGGACACCTTCCACCAGGTCGCCCGTGTCCAGCTCGTGCAGATGGATGCCGATCCGGTCCAGCAACTTCAAATAGCGCTCCTGCTTGAAGATGGACGAATCCAACTCAACGCCGAAGGTTCCGTGGCTCGTCCCCTCGATTTTGTGCAGGAAGCGGTTCTCGGATTTGGCCGTGCCGCCGTAAACCTCCCGCACCGCCGCGATGATCTCCGGAAAACCCAAGCCCGCGAACTCGAGTTCCACGCCGACGCGGCGTTCCCGACCTTCATGCGTATGTGTTCTTGGGGGCATGGCGAAGGGCATGCGGCCTCCTGGTTTGCTCTTGCCGCGATCAGGCAGCCGGTCCTGTCGGCTTGGGCGGCAATGAACCAGGATATCATCGGGGACGGGCCCGGTCAGCCCATTGTTTTATCGATATGCGTATTGCGGAGGCGGGAAGGGCTTAAGTGAAGTCCCGGCCGATCTGCCGGAACAGCTCGTAGACGAAGAACGGCGGCATGGTCTGGCCGTCGAAGCACAGGTCCATGAGCTTGGCCACGAGGTTGCCCTTGGGCGTGGCGAAGCGCTCCACGTCCACGTAATGGCTCTTGCTGCGACCCGTGACCGAGGCTATTTCGCGGATGATCAGCCGCCAGCCTGCGTTGCCGGAGCGTTGCCAGCTCGTGTCCACGTCAGTGCGGCCGCCGGCGTTTTTGTGGATGATGCAGACGAAGTCGCGCAGGCTGAAATGCTGGCTGCTCTGCTTATCGGTCACACCCAGGTATTCGCCCTGCTCCGAACGGAACACCAGGGGCAGGCGCAGGAACTCCGCAGGCGGACCCTGCAAGGCCTCGAGCTCGTTCAGGCGCGCTTCCAGACGCTCTTGCCGCTCCAGGTTTTCCAGGCGGTCCCGAGTCAACTGGTTCACCTGCCCGGCCAGCCGCACGGCCTCCTGGCGTACGGCGTCCAGCTCCCCGGTCAATCTGCGTAGTTCGGTGGACAACTCCACGATTCGCTCATCATCGGCCTCGTTTCGGGCCGCATCTCGAACAGCGCCTTCAGCAGGCTCCAGGGCTGTCTTTGACTCAACTACCGGAGCAATCCCTGATTGAGCTGACTTCTCGCGCTCACCAGGCTCTGCTCCGGTCAGGCGCTTTTTGATCTCGGCGGCGTTAAGGCCCTCGCGGTAGAGCTCCGCGATGCGCTGCAACGTTTCGACCGACGCTTCCGGATAACGTGTGACACGGCCGAAGCGCTTGCCCGGAAAGAGTCTCGGAAAGGACTTCACGTAGCGGCGCACGATATTCCTGGCCATTCCCGCAGCCTTGGCCAGGTCGGCTATGAGCAGATATTCTTCCACGCTGCCGCCCATGCATACCTTGTGCCGCGCATCGGCGTTCAGGACGTGCGGATTGTGGTGGATTTCACCGCAAATATCCAGGCCCGACGGTCCTATACCTAACCAGTCCAGTCCACCGGCAGGCGCACCAGGCTGCCGGCTTTGTTTTTGAACAGCAGGTGGCCTTTGTCCCGGCCGAACAGGTACAGGTCGCGAGTGATGCGCACATCGGCCCGGCAGTACTCGGCAATGAGATCCACCCGGCCTTCCTTCCACCAAGCCAGAGCCTGCAACCCGTCTGCGCTCTTGCCGGCTCCCAGCGTGGCCGAGGCCAAATGGTCCAGGGCCAGCCGATAGCCCAACCGCCGCTTGACGTGCTCCAGCATGTCCAGAGTCTTTAGCCGCAGGAAGTCATACTCCACGCAGCCCGAGAGCACTGCGTAGTCGAAGCGGCGCACATTGAAGCCCACCACCAGCTCCACGCCGGACAGCAGCTCGCACAGGCCGTCCAGCTCGTCCTGCCCGAACGTATGAAACACATCCGTGGTCGAGTCATAAGCCACGGCCACGCTCACGCCCATGTCCCGCGCCCTGTGCCAGCCGCCGACCTCGGCGGCCGAGCGGCGCGTCTCCACGTCGAGGACCACGAAGCGGGAAGGCGAAGGCGAACTGGGGGCGCCGCCCCCAGACCCCTGCCGGGGGAACTCGTCCCCCCGGCCCCTCCGCTGTGCGGCAGAAGGGCGCTGTTCGGATGGACCGGGAGACGCCTCGGGGTCGGTCGGGAAATCGGCGGCGTCTTCTCCGGCCAAAGCGCCGGCGAATCCGCCGCCGCGTTCGCCGGTCGGCCTGCGGCCGACCGGGGGGATAGTATCTGCGAGATATACTCTTTCCGGAGCGATGGGGGCCGAGTCTGCGAGGGCCTCATCGCTCCGGAACATCGCGGGTCCAGCGGGGCGTCCCCCCTGGTGGGTGGGGTTCGGGGAGGGCAACGCCCTCCCCGATTCTCCACAAAGCAGTTCGAGCACGAATGCCGCGGCGTCTTTTGATATGGGCCGGTTGCCGGAGCCGCATTTGGGCGAGTGCACGCAGGACGGGCAGCCCAGTTCGCAGGGGCATTCGCGCACGACGGCCAGGGTTTTGACCAGCAGTTCCTCGGCCTTGGTGAAGGCCAGGCGAGACAGGCCCACGCCGCCGGGCGCTCCGTCGTAGACGAAGACCGCGGCCGAGTTGACTTGCGGATGGAAAGGTATGGAGATGCCGCCGAGGTCGTTGCGGTCGCACATGACAAGAAGCGGCAGGATGCCGATGGCCGCGTGCTCCACTGCGTGGATGCCGCCCATGAAGTGGTGGCGTTCTTCCTCGGCGGCGGCCTGGATTTCGGAAGGGATTTCGATCCACAGGCCCTCGGTTTCATAGGACTGGGGCGGCAATTCCAGGGGCACGATGGTCAACATCTTGCCGTCGCTGGTGCGGCGTTTCTCGTAGCCGGTGATGGTTTCGGTGACGCGCAGCCGGCCGTGGTGCACGCGGGTGTCGAGGACCTGACGCGAGCCGTACACACGCAGGATTTCGGTGTCCTTTTCGCCGCGCACGCGCGTGTAGTAGCCCACGCGGGCTTTGTGAGCCAGGGCGCGCCGGCCGGGCAGGTCCAGGCGATCTACTACAAAGGTCTCGCCCCGGTGCAGGTAGACCGCGCCGTCGTGCGCCTCGCGGAAAGCGCGGTACTCGTCGATCTGACCGATGACCTGACCGTCGACCTCGATGACCATGGTGCCGCCGGCTCCGCGCAAGTCCACTTCGCGGTGGGGGCGCTTGCGCCGGGAATGCAACTGGCGGCCGTCGGCGGATTGCAGGAGCGTGCCTTGTTGCAGCATGTCCTGGGCGACCTGGGCGATGCCTTCCTCCTGGAGCATGGGCTCGTCCATGCGCAGGGGCAGCTCGGCGGCGGCGCAGTCCAGGTGACGGGTGACGATGACCGGGTTGGCCGGGTTGAGCACGGCGGATTCGGGCGGCCGGTTGAAGAAGTCCTCGGGATGGCGCAGGAAATACTGGTCCAGGGCGTCTTCCTGGGCGATGAGCACCACGGCGGATTCCTGCTGCTTGCGGCCCACGCGGCCGCCGCGCTGCAGGGTGGCCATGATCGTGCCGGGGTAGCCCACGAGGATGCACAGGTCCAGGGAGCCGATATCGATGCCCAGCTCCAGGGCGCTGGTGGTCACGACGGCCAGCAGGTCGCCGGAGGCCATGCGCGTTTCCACTTCCCGACGCTCCTCGGGCAGGAAGCCGGCGCGGTAGGCGCTAATGCGCTCTTTGAACTCGCCGGACTTCTCGGCGGCCCAGATGGCGATGAGTTCGGTCATCTTGCGCGACTGGCAGTAGACGATGGTGCGCAGGCCGCGTTCCAGGGCTTGGCGTAGCAGGCGTATGGCGGCAGTGGCGGCGCTGGCGGCCGGGTCCATGAACAGGAAATGTCGCCGGCCCTGGGGCGCGCCGCTATCGAGGATGACCTCGGCCCGCAGATTCGTGAGCAGGTTGGCCAGCTCGCCGGGGTTGCCGATGGTCGCGGAGCAGAACACGAAGGTCGGCTGCGCGCCGTAGTAGCGGCACATGCGCAGCATGCGCCGGAAGAGCATGGCCATGTGCGAGCCCATGACCCCGCGATACGTGTGCACCTCGTCCACCACGACGTGCGTGAGCCCTGCCCAGAAGGCGGCCCAGGTGGAGTGGTGAGGAAGCAATGAAAGATGCAGCATCTCGGGGTTGGTCAGCAGCACGCCGGGCGGGTCCTCGCGCAGCTTGCGGCGTCGGTGGTCGGGCGTGTCGCCGTCGTAGATGGCCGCGCCGGGGCGCGGGTCGGGCGGCAGCAGGGCCGTAAGCTCGTTGAAGGAGCGCAGCTGGTCCTGGGCCAGGGCCTTGAGCGGGAACAGCCACAGGGCCTTGCTGTCGGGCATGGCCAGGGACTGCTCGATGACGGGCAGCGTGTAGGTCAGCGACTTGCCGCTGGCCGTGGGCGTGGCCACGACCACATGGCGGCCGGCGCGCACCAGGTCGCAGGCCAAGGCCTGATGGCTGTAAAGCTTGGAAATCGACCGCGAGGCCAAAAGGCCCTGCACGAGCCTGGGCCATGGCCGGCGCGTCTGGGCCAGGCTCTCGGCCCGCTCGGGCAGGATCTCGTGATGGACGACCTGGTCGCCGTAGGGGTCGTCCTTGGCCAGGCTGGCCAGGAAATCATGGATGGTCGGGTTCATGCGTGCTCGTTGGGGTCTTGGACCGTTGGGGCGCGCCGGGTGAGGCATGGAGGTTGCGCCGAGTGGCCGGGCCAAGAAATAAGGCTCACAGGCTGCAAATCAAGGGCCGCGCGCGTACCGGCGCGCTGGCAGGCCTTGGCCGGATAGTTCAAGACCACGCAACGCTATCCTCTCCAGGGCCGCAAGCCAAGCGTCGCGGCCAGTCGAAAGGTCGAAAGAAGAACCCTGAAGATATTTGCATTAGCTCGGGTGCGTGAAGAACCCACTGGAGAGACTTGGGCCGCGTGGGAGGGTGTTTCTGTTCAAGATGCAAAAAGCCCCCGAAGCGGATGCTTCGAGGGCTGCAATTGCGGGGCAGTGCTAGTCCAATGCTACCCCTGGAAAATGCTCAGGTATGTAACCTGTTGATTTGCGTTGGCGTCCCCAAGGGGATTTGAACCCCTGTCGCCTGCGTGAAAGTCGTGTGCTTCTAAACTATTAGGCCGCTAAACTGCCTTAAATCATTAGACCTGTCGATGAGCCAAGTGCCACCAAAAACACGGAAAAAACGGATTGGGACACGTGTCGGACACGTAGTTTTAGCTGAACTGCAATAGTCCAGATGAACATGTGGGGAGATGTGGTTGGCGATGGCCTGGACGTGGGGGCTGTCGTCAAACACGGCACAGGTAAGCAGTCTCAGCTTGTCGACAGAACGACTGGTGGGGCAGCACCGTGGTTGCGGAGGCCGCCGAACCAAGTGAAGTCGGCACGCAAGCGGTATCGTGGTTCCCAAGGAGATGCCAACCGAGGGCGCCGAGTCGGCCATCCCCTGGCAATGAACTATAGGCAGGCGGGAATAAGGGGTCAAAAAGATGGGATTGGTAAAGATAACGGCCGCAACGAAGTCGGCTAGGCTGTATACAGTTTAGCCGACTTCGTTGCGGTCTTTGTGTCATATACTTGATGAAAGGATGACTACAGAGATTTGTGGGTTATTTATCGTAAGGGATTGTTATTACTCGCCGATACGATGATGTATGTTGTCAGCAAAGCTGGAGTAGAATGGATCTAGCGAAGTGTCATCACTTTCGCACCTCTTTTGAATATCTAAAGAGGTGGATTTAGAAGCGGCGGCTTTATCACTGATACATTTTAGGATGTAGATGAACAGGATAGTCAATAGTATGACCGTGCTATGGATGATGTAGTCGATGTAGGCTTCCACTATAGGCTCCTTTCAGCCGGAGTTGTAAACGTTATATTTTCGGCAATTCCGGCGGACAAAAATGCTGCAATCTGCAGTTTATGGGCACCAAACTGTCGATAGAGCCTGTCTTTATACCGGTTTTACGCATATGCATCAAGAGGCATGGATTGATGTGTTGATAGCATTTATTCTGCAAGCTAAACTACGGCACATTGCACATAAAATGGGGGCAGGGAGCCCAGCTCCCTGCCGGGAGTGAGTCTGAGAGAGGGCAGCGCCCTCGCTTGGTTCAACCGCAAGCGCCTATAATCGTCGTTTGTTAGCTTTGTCATGGTGTTATTGGCCGGCTGCAAGCCGACCAATAACACGATAAAGCAGGAGGTGAATTGCCGTCGGCGATCAGCCGACGGCAAGGGCTTTGGAAGCCCCCCTTTTGAACGTACGAAGGCCCCGCATTCGCGGGGCCTTCGTTCAGTCGTCCGTCTCATGCATAATTCGTCGCCTTGAATCGATGGGAAACCGTTCCCGGTTGAAGTCGCTTCGTCCAGCGCACTTGGCGGCGGCGACCATGGCCTTCGCCAGCTTGCGCTTCTGGGCGAACACGCTGGAGTAGGACGGCTTGAGCCGCTCCTTGTCTTGAAAGACCGCCTTAACCTGTTCAAAGGGACGGTGAATGGCCAAGTCCGCGAAGAAGGCCAACTTAGCCTGGAAACAGTCCTTGGACAGGGTAACAGTGCAGCGTACGTCCATCTGGACTATCTGGTACACGAAATTCGCGCCCGCCGGGATGCGGATGCGTGCGCTTGGTGTGCTGCGGCGCTAGATTCTAACACCGGCACTATCCGGGATATTCGGGGAAATGCCGGGATATATCGGGACTCGTGGGCATCCGAGGGGAAAAGGCTGATTTGAACACCGCCGCCAGAAAAATAATCCGCGCGGCGGTTGTTTTAGACACCCCCGCTACGGCGGCTGACAACTTCCTCTAGTTCAATGTCCGGCCTGAAATCAGGCGGCAACCCAAGGTCAGCGGCGATCTGTGTGCGGGCGGCGTTATACTCTTTTGAATACATATCCCTGAATTTTGGATAACGCGTTTCAAGTGCATTGATAAACTTGATTTTATCAGGCGTAGCATTTTTGGTTACAAATACTTCCCAAGTCCACTTATCGCTCCCAGAGTGTCCGCGTCCATCAGGACAATATCTGGCCAGGGCCAAAACATTGAATCCAGAAAACGTGTCTCCAGACTTGGCGCATGTTATCCAGACCTCAACCACGTCGCATCTTTCATTTTGCTGGAGATTAACGGCAGCAGATTTGACCGCCTCCAGCAACATGTCAAACGTCAGATCATCTCTATCAGGAACAAGCGTAAATGACTTTCTACTCCTGCCTGGAAAACTAAAATCTTCTTTACCAGTGATTGAAAATGCAACTTTCTCCGCAAATCCATTTGCAGAAAATATAAAAGAGAATGCTAGTGCGATACATAACGATTTAGCAACCTTCATCAGCGGGCCTCCCTGCACCACCACACAACCCGGCCGATAATGCGGACGTTGCAGCTCTCTTCGTTAAGATCAACGGGGATAGGTTCGTAGTTTTTGTTTGCAGATCGAAGAATATACTTGCCGGGGATTCGGTCCACGTACTTGATGAAAACCTCACTATCAATGCCTATCGCATAGATTCTACCCACATGCACGTCGGTCTGGCTCTGGTCAATCAGGGCCGTGTCACCTGCCTTGATCTCCGGCTCCATTGAATCCCCGTAGATGTCCATCAAAACCATCTCTTGAGGATTGCCTCGGGCTCGAATCCACTTGGAGCGGAAGGCGAATCGCCCTGTGATTTCCGCGCTGGTCTCCAGGCTGCCTGTCCCGGCAGAGAGCCTGGCCTCGACCTTTGGTACCATGACCAACTCCGGGTCGCAGGGTTGGATTACTTGGCTAGGAAAACCAACACCCATCCTTGAAGCTTCGGAGTGCTCACCGGCGCCCTGCTTGGTTCCGAAGAGGAGCCAGTCTACAGAGCAAGAAAGGGCAACTGCCAGTTTTACCAGGTGGTCTCCCTTAGGCAGAAGCCCGCTTTCATAATTCTGGATTGAGGATAGACCAACACCAACTTTTTGGGCCATGTCACGCTGGGACAAGCCCAGCTTCTCGCGTTCTTTTTTGAGTCTTTCCCCAAAATTTTGTGTCGCACTTCTAGGGTCAAACTCCGACACAAACTCCGACAGCCCTTCGTTGGTCGCCATCTGTTGCTATCTCCATATAATTCCACACAAATCCATAAAAGTGGGTCGCTAGCTCATAAAAATGAACTGCGACATACTTTTTCATGTTGACTCCCAAAATTATGGGTCATAAAGTGCCCAGAAAGATGGTCACAAAACGACCGTCACGGTTAGACCTTACTCGGCACTCCTTCGGGGGGTCAATGTCCGAGGTCACAAATTGACCGGATAGCGAATGCGCAAGTCAGCGGACGGTAGGCAACTTTCCCTCTTCGGGCCTGGACTGGACGTACTCCAGGCGCTCAAGGCGGCCATGAACAGGGCCGCCAAGGAAAGTGCTTTGTCCCGTGAGCAGATCTGCGACCGCATGTCCGAGGTGGCCGCCGAGCACGGCATCAGGTTGCAGGCCGGGAATGCCTTACGAATGGCTCCGGCGACCCTTGAGAAGTGGCTCAATCCAGCTGACCGAGAGCATGTGCCTGGGCTGCGCGCTCTGGTGGTGTTCTGCCGCGTCGTGGGCGATCACGGGGCCATCCAGGCTCTGGCCGCGCCGCTTGGGCTCACGATCATAGATGAACGACAGGCGGCGCTCCTGGAGCGGGCCGAGATCGAAGCCGAGATCAAGCGGCTGCAACGTCGCAAAAAGAAGCTTGAGGAAGAAATATGAAGCAGGGCTCAGGCAAGCGGCGCAAGCCGTACAGGATCAAAGAATGGATGGCTGACATCGGCCTGGAGGTCAACGACGTGGCCGCCGAACTGGGAGTGCACCACTCTCTGGTTAGCCACACGATATTCGGCCGCAAGAACAGCCGCCGAGTCCTGCGTGCCTTGAGGGACAAGGGCTGTCCCAAGCAGTTCCTGGCCCTGCCTGAGGACCTGGAGAACAACGGACAGGAGGCGGCGTAGATGGCTACTCCGCGAATGGATCAGGCGACCAAAACGGCCAATCGAGTATCTCTGGCGCGAGAACGTCGAGATATATTTCTCCAGCAACGGCCGTGGCTTGCAGGTAAGACAACCCTGGCGCGAAAAAGTGCTTTGTCAGCGCATCCAGCATTGCGCTGGCTTGCTTGGCATGCGCGATTGGTCCGAGCACGAGCAACGCTCTTTTTTCAGGGGTTTGTGAAGGGCGTTTAACGACCCATAGCAGGGGGCGCTGAATCCAACAACGGCCGCTCTGCGGCTTTGTGCGGCCCAGCCTTGTAGGACCAAAGAGGATAGCGGGACAGCCGGATGACTACGCTGAAAGACGTATACAGCACGAAGGAGCTTGCGGACCTGCTCGGCACAAGCGAGCGGACGATCCAGCGTCAAGCTAAGGCTGAAGGCTGGCAGTCCCGCCCGCGCTCCGGCCGTGGCGGCGGAAGCGAGTGGATCACCTCCGCCCTGCCCATCGAAACCCGTGACAAGCTTGCCGAGGCGCTCCTGGCTCGCTCGGCTCCGGCCGTGATCCTTGCCCCGGAGGCCATTCCGGCCCCGGCCGTCAGCCTCAAGACCTGGCAGCGCGAGATCCGCGACGCGCGACTGGCCATCCTCGACGCCGTATCCCGCCTGGGTGCCGCCGTGGGCATGCTGGAGGCCGAGCGCAAGATCGCCGAAGCGGCCGCGTGCGGCGGCCTGGTCGAGCACCTGCAGGCCCTTGTGCTCAAAGCCAATGCCCGCTCGGGCTCATCCCGCGCATTGTCCGCCGCGACCCTGCGCAACTGGCGGCGCATCCTCAAGCTGCAGGGCCCGGACGGCCTTGCGCCCAAGGCTCCCGAGGCCAGGCGGAACGATCCGGCCTGGCTGCTCTATTTCATGAAGCTGTACCAGCGGCGCGGCCAGCCAAGCATCAGGCAGTGCTATGAAGAGCTTCAGACACCTGGGCTCCTGCCGGACGATGTGACCTTGCCCGCGCTGCGCACTGTCGAGCGCGAGCTGGCGCGCATGGGCGTGCGGGTCAAGAACAAGGGTCGCCTGGGCTCGCGCGAACTCAAGAAGTTCATGGCCTACAAGCGTCGCGGCCTCGACGACCTGGAGCTGGGGGACGTCTACACGGCGGACGGCCACAAGGCCGACCTGAATGTACAGCATCCCATCCACGGCCAGCCCGTGCGGCCGGAGATCATCTCCGTGCTGGATCTTGTGACCAGGCGCTGCGTGGGCTGGAGCGCCGAGCTGCACGAATCGTCCTGGCTCGTGGCCGACGCCGTGCGCAACGCCGTGGAGATCGGCGGAATCCCGGCCATCTTCTACGTGGACAACGGCTGCGGCTTCAAGAACGAGGTGCTCACAGGCCCGGCCCTGGGCATGCTCTCCCGCCTGGGCACCTCGGTGCAGCACTCGCTGCCCTACGGCAGCCAGGCGCGCGGCGTCATCGAACGCTTCCAGGGCTCCTGCTGGGTCCGCTCCGCACGCATGCTGCCGGCCTACTGCGGCATGGACATGGACCAGCAGTCCCGCAAGGAGCGCGACGACCGCATCAAGAAGGACCTCAAGGAGCAGGGATCGTCCAAGCTGCTCATGAGCTGGCAGCAGTTCGTGGACTGGGCTCAGGGGTGCATCGACGCCTACAACAACCGCCCGCACTCCAGCCTGCCCAAGATCACCGACCAGGAGACGGGCCGGGCTCGGCACATGAGCCCCAACGAGCTTTGGAACCTGCGCCTGTCCCAGGGAGCTGAGGTCCTGCGGCCAACTCCCGAGGAGACCGCCGACCTGTTCCGGCCCTACGTTGTGCGCACCGTGCGCCGCTGCGTCGTCCAGGTCGCCAACAACTCCTATTTCGCCCGTGAGCTGGACCTCTACCACGAGAGAGAGGTGCAGGTCGGCTACGACATCCACAATGTCCAGATGGTGTGGGTGCGCGACCTGGAAGGCCGGCTCATCTGCACGGCCGGCCTGGACGCCAACGCCACGCCCTACTTCCCCAAGCCCGTCATCGAGCAGGCCCGCGAGGAGCGCGCCCGGCAGCAACTCAAGCGCATCCGGCGCAAGGAGGACAAGATCCTGGCCGGAGCCGCGCCCATGCTGGAGGCCGCGCCCGTGGCCGTCGAGCTTACCCCGGCCCAGCAGGCCAAGCACGCCGAGCTTGTGCGCGAGTTCGAGCAGGCCCTGCAGGCCAAGGCCGAGCCGGCCGAGCAGGTCAGGCCGGAGCCGAAGCCCATGGACATCAAGAAGGCGCGCTACCTGAGGGCCTTGAGCCTGGAGCAGCGGCTGGAGCGTGGGGAGCAGATTTCGGAAGCGGATGCCCGCTGGCTGGATGGCTACAGCAAGACTGCCGAGTACCTGAGCCAGCGGGACATGTATCGGGAATTCGGCCTCGCGGCGTTTGAAGCGTAGCCGCGAGGCCTTGTCAATCAAGGAGGTTGAAGGATGACCCAGGCACAACCCTCTGTCAACGGGGACGTGGCCCCACTGCGGAACGTGACGCTGCTGGACGAACTGGTCAAGCGGGTCATGAACCGCCCGCCGCATCTGCCAGGCATGGGCTGCTTCTACGGCCACAGCGGCTACGGCAAGACCGTGGCCGCGACCAGGGCCGTGGTGGTCAACCGGGCCGTGTACGTGGAGGTCGGCGAGAGCTGGACGCGCAAGAAGCTCTGCACAGCGCTCCTGCGCCAGGTCGGCGTACCGGCCAAGCGCACGGTGGCGGACATGATCGAGCAGATCATCGATTGCCTGTGCCGTACCAAGCTGCCGGTGCTCGTGGACGAAGCGGACCATTTGGCCCGCAAGGGCATGATCGAGGTGGTGCGCGAGATCCACGACAAGAGCGGAGCGTCCATCGTGCTCATCGGCGAGGAAATGCTTCCGGAGCTGCTCTCCAGGTGGGAGCGCGTGGACAACCGGGTCCTGGATTGGGTTCCGGCCCAGCCCGCGAGCCTTGAGGACACGCGCCATCTGGCCCGGCTTTACGCCCCAGGCGTTGAGATCGGCCAGGACCTGCTGGCGAAGATCCACGAGGCCGGAGGGGGCCGCGTGCGCCGGATCTGCGTGAATCTGGAGCGGGCGCGCGAGCGCGCGGCCATCGAGGGCCTGGAGATCATGGGCCTGGCCCAGTGGGGCGACGAGCCCTTCTTCTCCGGCCGTCCGCCCGCCAGGAGGCGCTAGCCATGGCCCGCAAGCCCATCCATCAGCAGTCGCGGATGCGCGGCCAGGACCATTACTGGCGGATCATCTCCGACCTGGACAGGGACAAGAAGCCCATCACCGTCAGCAGCGTCCATGCCCTGAGCAACGGCTCGCGCGCAGCCGTGGTCGACTACGTGCGCCGCTTGGTCAAGGGCGGCTATCTGCGGCCGGCCTACATGCTCGGCCCGGCGCAGGTCTACGAGCTGGAGCGCGGCAGCCTCCAGACGCCGCGCCTGGACAAGGACGGCCAGACCGTGCGCATGGGCTCGGGCCGGGAGAAGATGTGGCTGATCATGCGCATGAAAAAGCCTTTCAATTACCGCGAGCTGGCCGACGCGGCCAGCGCCGACGGCGTGCGCGTGGCCGAGGGCGAAGCCAAGGACTACGTGAAGCACCTGTTCAAGGCCGGCTACCTCGCCGAGGTGGAGAAGTTCGGGCCGCATCGCCTGGCGCGCTATCGCCTGTGCGACGACCGCGACACTGGCATTCTCCCGCCTCAGATTCAGCGCACGAAGCAGATCTGGGACCCGAATGAGGGGCGCGTGGTCTGGAGCGCTGGAGGTGTCTCGTGAGCATCGTAGGACCCAAGGAAACCGCCGTGCGGGTCGCCTGGCGGGACGATGCCCCGGACTGGGTGCTCGCCCTGGCCCGCGAAGTGGACGCCGGGCAGAAGCAGGCCTCCTTGGCCAAGCGTCTTGGCTACTGCCCGGCGGTCATCAGCGGTGTGCTCAAGAACGACTACAGGGGCAACCTAGCCCAGGTCGAGGCCCGTGTGCGCGCCGCGCTCATGAGCGAGCGAGTCACCTGCCCGGCCCTGGGCGAGATCACCGGCCAGGAGTGTCTGGAGCAGCAGCGCAAGCCGCTTGCTCCTGACAGCGGCTGGGCCGTGAAGCTTTGGCAGGCCTGCCAGGCTTGCCCGCGAAACCTGCAAAACAAGGAAGGCGGAGCATGATTACGGAGAAGTTTAACGCGGCTTTAAATGACCTCGGATCGCTGGCCGGCACGGTGCCCTCGGACATCTGGGAACGCCTGAGCCCGATTCATGCGCAGCTGCGCGGCATCCAGGAGCCCCTGTCCAACCTGGAGGCCCTGGGCATCATGTCCACGATGGAGGACGGCGAAAGGCTCCACGTGGCCTGCCCCGAGAACGGGGTAAAGCCGGGCCAATCCGTGCCGCTGAGCGAGTGCCTTGTCTGCGGCCAGCTGAATGACTGCTTTCGCGCGTAATCGACAGACCAAGGAAGGATGACCGTGGCACGGAGCAAACCGCAAGTGATGACAATCGAGGATCTGGCCCAGGCCGATGCCGTGCTGGAAGAGCTGTGTCGCATCGGCCGCAAGCTGGGCGAGATCGAGGCAGCCATGAACGAAGCCCTGGACGTGGCCAAGGCCGAGGCCAAGAAGGCGGCCGCACCCCTGGCCGCGCGCAAGAAGGAGCTGGAGACGGCTCTGGCCACGTTCGGGGCCTACAACAAGGCCGATCTGTTCAAGAAGCGCAGGTCCGTTGAGCGCGCCTTCGGCGTGTTCGGCTTCCGCAAGTCCACCAAGCTCAAGCTTCTTTCCAAGTTCACCTGGGCACTGGTGCTCCAGCGCCTCAAGGAGCTGAAACTGGAGGACGGCATCCGGATCAAGGAAGAGGTCAACAAGGAAGCCCTGCAGACCTGGCCCGAGGAGCGCCAGGAGACGGTCGGCGTGAAGCTGGACACGAGCGACGAGTTCTTCATCGAGCTGAGCCAGGAGAAGCTCAAGGAGGAAGCGGCATGAGCGTCTTCAAGCACGAAACCGACACCAAGGGCGGCGTGCCAATCCTGGTAGTCCTGCCGGGCTACAAGCCCTGCAAGCTGACCAGGCCCGGCTCCGAGATCCGCGCGCGGACCGTCCGGAAGGGCGAGCAGCTCGTCTGCCCCAGGTGCGAGCGCACTTGCGCCGTGCCGCACTTCATCGGGGCGGGGAACGAGTTCGTCGTGTTCCGGTACCCGACGTCGGACAGGGGTGGGCGCTAGCCATGGCCGCCGCAAGCTACCGCAGGACCATCCGCGCGCTGCGCCTCCAGGCCGAGTGCGATGCCTGGAACGAGCGTCATCCCGTGGGAACTGCTGTCACGGCACTCCGGGACAATGGCGGCACGGTCCAGACTCGCACCAGGTCCGAGGCCCAGCTCCTGAGCGGTCACACGGCCGTGATCTGGCTGGAGGGAATCAGCGGCTGCTACGCGCTGGAGCGCGTGACGGCCATCGAATGAAGCGAAACCGTCCGCCCGTCCTCGGGCGACGGTCGGCCGGGCGTGGCGGCCCGGCCCTGATGAGCAGCCACAACGGAGCCCGCCATGAGACCCAAGCGCATCCGCTACCGCGATCCCCAGGAACAGCACGCCGAACTGGCCAGCCAGGTTAACAGGTTGGCCAAGTTTTCAAGCCGGGACTGCCGCTGCGCCTACCTCAAGGCCGCCAGGCGCGAGGCAGAAGCAGCCAGGGACCTGGCGCGGCGCTGCTGCGGAGGCTCGCGGTGATCTGTGCCATCCTGGGACGCGAGGCCTTCCCCGGCGAGTGCGCAGAGGTGAAGCTTGGTCTGGATCTGGATTCGCGTCGGGTCCTGTGCGGCTCATGCGGCAGTGAGGACACCCCGGCTCCGATGCCGGAGTTTTTCGAGGAGCCGCAGCAGACCCAAGAGCCAGTGGCCGTGGCCATCGGCAGGCGCTTGCGGGCCCTGCGTGAGTCGCTTGGCCTAAGCCAATACGAATTGGCGGACGCAATGGGCGTGGCTCAGGTGACAGTCAGCGGCTGGGAACGTGGAGTCCTGAAGCTGAAGGACGAACACCTCCAAGCCGTCTGCTCCTTTGGTGGCGTCCGGCCGGCATGGCTGCTTTGTCTCGGAGACGAGCAAGAGAAGAGCGAGTCGGACATCCAGCCAGTTGAGTCCGTCCAGCCAAAACCTCTAGCCGAAGCCGTTCCCGAACTCGACGTGGCCACGCTGGCCAGGGCTGTGCGCGAGGCGCTGCCCGAGGCTGAGGCCTGCGCCCTGGGACTGGAGTACTTGGCCGGGCTCTGCCGCTCAGACGTCATCCAGGTCGAGGCCATGCTGGCCAGCCTGGGCATGACCATCTTCAAGGCCCCGGTGCAGTTCAAGGACGAGCTTCAAAAGGCCTTGAGTGTGAGCAAGAAGCTCCGCGCATGGGCGGAGAGGGAGAGCGCATGAACATCGAAATGAAAAAGCAGTTCATGCAGGCCAGCAAGGATGTGCTCGCAGAAGTTCTGTCGGAAATCCTGCCTCAGATTCAGACCAGCAAAGGCGCTGGTGAAGAATTTGTGGGCGTGATCGTCAAAGCCAGCAAGGAGCGAGAGTTCCGGCGCATATGCGGTTTGTACGATCGGCTCCAGGCTGAATGGCCCACGATTCGGACTCAAAAGGCACGCAAGGCCATTCTGCGTCGCCAGAGCGCATTGGCCAAAAAGCTGAACCGTATGGCCCGTGAGCTGGGCTACCTGAAGGAGGAATCATGCGCCGTCTAGCCCAGATCATCACCGCCCTGGCCCTGCCCATTCCCGTCCTGGCCTGCTGCGAAGTGCTCCTGCAGTGGCACGGCTGGACCTTCTGGTCAGCCTACTTCGACCAGGTTGCAGGCCCTGGCCTGTCCGTGACCCTGGCCGTGCTCGCGGCAAGCTGGTGGGCCGTCTCGGCCTGGTCGCGGAGCTGGGCTGCGCGGCTTGGTTACGGCCTGCTGGCCATGGTGGCCAGCCTGGTGCTCCTGGCCGGGCCGCTCTACCAGGTCAGCTCGCCCATTGTGCAGGCCCATGAGGCGGCCAAGGCCCTGCCTGGCCGGCTGGCCAACCTGGATGCAGCCATCGACGCCAGGCGCGCCGAACTGGACAAGTACCTGGCCATTACCGCCTCCGGCCGCTACGGCTGGCACGGCCGGATCGATGACGCCCGCACGGCCCTGGCCGACCTGGAGGCCCGCCGCGCCGCTCTGGTGGACAGCGCGCCCGAGTCCGTGAGCGGCCAGCGCCTGGCTGCCGCCGGGCTCCAGGCCGTGGCCCTCATCCTGCTGCAGATTGGAGCCGCGTCCATGGCAGCCCTGGCCGGCCGTCGCCTGCGTGCCGTGCGCGAGGTGGCCACGGTCAGCCCGGCCACGAGCGAGATCCGCGCCGAGGCCCAAGCGGTCGTCTCGGCTGAGTCCGTTGAAGCGACTGCTGAAGAGGCTGTTGAAGCACTCGTTGAATCAGTCGCCACGATTGAAGCGGTTGAAGCAGCCGAGCCGGAAGCGCTGAAGCATGAAGCGAATCACTCGGATGAAACGTCGATTCAACCCGCGTTCAAGCCGGACGAAGTGACCATCCGCCGTCTGCAGAGAGAGATGACAGAGCGAATCAGCCAGGCCGGAAGCGCCCGCAAATTCTGCGATGCCGAAGGGGTGAATCAGCGGGACGTGTCCTGGCTGCGCAACCATTTCGACAGGCTGAAGCGCGGCGAGCCGACTGTATCCGACGCAAAGATCCAGGAGCTGGCCGGCCGCTTCCTCTCGCCGACCAAGATGCAAGCCGCCGGAGGACAGTTATGAATGCCGCCCTGAAGACCACCAAGCACGTCAAGGAGCGCTCCGCCCTGGGCAAGTCCCTGCTCGCCAAGGTCCACGTGGCCAAGAAGCAGCTTGGTCTGTCCGATGACGATTACCGGGCCGTGCTCCTGGAGCAGTTCGGCCAGGACTCGGCCGGGCAGCTCTCCGACGGCCAGCTGCGCAAGCTCATCGCCCACTTCCGGGGTCTTGGCTGGCAGGATGCGCCCAAGGCCAGGAGCAAGGCCGATGCCCACGGCCGGCCAGGGAACCTGAACCGCAAGGGCTATAACTCCCGCACGGCCATGATGAAGAAGATCGAGGCCATGCTGGCCGAGAAGGGAACCGACGAGAATGGGTTCATCCCCTGGAGCTACGCGGCCTCGATCCTCAAGCGCCAGTGCGGCGTGGAGCGCCTGGAGTTCGCTTCGCCCGAGCAGCTCTCGGGCGTCATCGCAGCCCTGTACCGGGACGCGCAGCGCAAAGGCAGGGAGACGGAATGATCACATGGAATCTCGCCCTGGCCTTGGCTTACGGGGCACTTTTGGCCGGCTACTGGCTCGGCAGCCGAGGCGGGAGCGCCGCCAGCCGGACAGAGCCCGGCACGCCTAAGCGTCCTGAACGTCTCGTTGAGCTGGTGTGGGGCACTGACGATATCACCATGAGCAAGTCGGAGGCCGAGCGCCTGGTGCGGTGCACTCCGGCCCGTGAGCAGTAGCCATGACGAACGCACTTCAAGACGCGCCCCTTTCCGCTCTTCCCGAGAGCCTGCGCGAGCTGGTGGACCTCATTGGCCTGCCGGCCTCGCTCAAGCTCGTGGAGCGTTGGGGCGGGATCACGGCCGTGTACGTGCCCAAGGACATGACGCCTGGCCATGATCTGGCGCGCGAGCTGGGATTCCCGGCCGCGCTCAAGCTGTCGAAGATCTACGGCGGCGACTGCCTGCGCAACATCCCGCGTTGCGCGGGTGCCCTGCGCAACGCCCGCGATCGCCAGGTCCTGCGCCTGCGCGCCGATGGCCTGGCCCCGAGGGACATAGCGCCCCAGGTAGGGCTGACAGAGAGGTGGGTGTGGGAAATCCTGAACCGCGCCGGCGAAGCCGAGCGCAGCAGGCAGATCATGCTGCCTGGGATCGGTTGATCAATGCTTGCTTTTACGCCACGCCCAGGGCGCAATGGGCGCCGGATCGGTCCACAGGCCAAGGCCTTGGCCTTGAGCCTGCTCCTGGAGGTCCGCCCAGGAGCGGCACGCCTCGATGCGGCAGTAGCGCCCATAGACCCAGGCATGCCCGGCCTTGACCAGGGCCTCGGACACGTCCGAATCCTGCACGCGGACCCTGGCCACGTTTCGTCCGTAGCGGTCAACGTCAATGGTCTGGACGATGACCGACTTCTGCAACAGCAGCCTGCGGGCAGTGTCGCGCGCCTGAATGCCGCCTGCCTGCCTCAGCTCCGGGCAGTCGACGCCGTACAGCCTGACCCGGACGCGGCCGCGCTCCGGATCGATCACGGTCAGCGTGTCGCCGTCGTACACCTGGTCGACAATGCCGACCCACGCTCCCGCAGGCAGATCCGGCTGAACGGTCGGGGTACAGGCCTGCAGCGCCAGGATCAGGATAATCAGGATGAGGTTGCGCATGCCGCTTGTGTATCAGGCTTCGATATGCGTATAAACCGCCTTTAAATCCCCCGAATCAAGCCTTCCGCTGAACCACTTCAGCCTGAGATGGTTTTTGCTTTCGCCGTACCACGGCGGGCATGAAACGCGTACAACTCTCCCCCGACTTCTACCTCGACGAATTTACCAGGTCTGAAACCGCAGCCCGCAACGGGATAGTGGTCGAGATCCCGCTCAGCTCAAAGCTGTTCTTCAATGTGCAGCGACTCGCCGTGACGCTCCTGCAGCCCATGCGCGACGCCCTGGGCCTGACCACGATCCTGTCCGGTTACCGCCCGCCGGACCTGAACAGGCTTGTCCGTGGATCATTCATGTCCAGGCACATGGACGCCTTGGCGGCAGACCTGGACGTGGCCGGGGCCTCGCCGCTTGAGGTCTGCCGCTGGTACGAGCAGAGCGGCCTGCCGTTTGACCAGGTCATTCACGAGTTCGGATGCTGGACACACGTGGGCGCGGCCCTGGAGGGCGCTGAGCCCAGGCGCGAGCTGCTCACCGCCTGGACTGACCCCAAGAACGGCCGCACCCGCTACACGCCCGGCATCCACGACATCAAGGAGCTGCTGGCATGAGCGTCATCGGCTTCCTTACCGACCTGCTCACGCCGGTGAACAAGGTCATCGACAAGTTCACGAGCGATAAGGAGCGCCTGGAGGCCCAAGCGGCCTTGGTCAGGCTGGAGGTGCAGCTATCCGAGCGCATGCTCCAGTACGAGACTCAGCTCATGGACGCCAGGTCCAAGGCGATCGCCGCCGAGGCCGCTGGGCACGGCTGGCTGCAGCGCAATTGGCGACCACTGACCATGCTGACCTTCCTCTGCCTGATCATCGCCGATTGCCTGGGCTATCTGTCCACGCCGCTGCCGACTCGCGTGTGGGACATCATCGAGCTTGGCCTGGGCGGCTACGTCATCGGCCGTTCGGCCGAGAAGGTCCTGCCCAAGCTGGCCGAGGCCTTCAAGAGCAAGGGCAAGGACTGATGGACGAAGCCGACCTGTCCCAGCGGGCCGAGGAGCTGTTTCTGGCCGAGGCCCTGGCCCGCCGGGCAGGGTCTGAGTCTCTTGGCCCTGTGATCATTGCGGGTGTGCCCTGCTGTCGTGAGTGCGAGCAGCCCATCCCTTCCGCGCGCCTGGCCGCAGTGCCTGGTGTCGGGCTGTGTGTGGAATGCCAACGACTTCTTGAAAGGAGCTGAGATGGACCTGCTTCTCAAATGGTGGCCGCTCATCTGGGCCGGGCTCAACCTTGTGGGTTTTTGGGTGATGTGGAGCCTGTCCCGGCGGTTCGTCAGCACTGAGCATTGCGGGCGCTGCCGGGAGGATTTTGAAAAACGGCTTTCCCGCGTTGAGTCCGACAGCAGCCACGCGCCCAGGCACGGGGATTTGAGCAAGATTTATGAGCGGCTCAACGCCGTGGCCGGCACTGTGGCCGACCAGGGCGGCGAGTTGCGCGCCATCAGGCGTTCCCTGGATTTGATCAACCAGCACCTGCTCAACAAGGGAGCATGACGTGAGCACGTTTGCCCAGCTCGTAACCGAGGATCGCCGCCTGGTGATCCTGCGCTGCCTGGCCGAAGACCCCGGCTACAGCATGAATACAAGCCTGCTCCATGCGGCGCTTGTCTCTTTGGGACACAACTGCACCCGCGACCAGGTGGCCACCGATGCCGGTTGGCTTCAGGAGCAAGGCCTTGTCAGGGTTGAGCCGTCCGGACCGGTAACCCTTGTGCGCCTGACCGGGCGCGGCGAGGACGTGGCCGCCGGTCGGGCCACCGTGCCCGGCGTGCGCCGGCCCTCTCCGAGGTAGGCCATGCCACGGCCGTCCAGCATCGAAACCCTGCCGCCGGATGTCCTGGAGCGCCTCCAGGAGCTGCTCCGAGATCCGCGCGTCACCCAGCTTGAGGTGACGAAGCGGATCAATGAGCTTTTGGCCGCCGAAGGCTTTCCCGGCCGGGTGAGCAAGAGCGCGGTCAACCGCTATGCCCAGCGCATGGAAGAGGTCGGGGCCAAGCTGCGCCAGGCGCGCGAGGTGGCCGAGATGTGGATCGGCAAGCTCGGGGCCGTGCCCCAGGGCCAGGTCGGCCAGCTCGTCAACGAGCTGCTGCGCACGCTGGCCTTCGAGCTGTCGCTCAAGATGCAGGAAGGCGAGATGAGCGCCGAGGAAGCCCCGGCCGTGGCCAAGATCATCCGCGACATGGCCGTGGGCATGGAGAAGCTGGAGCGCGCGGCCAGCGAGAACCTCAAGCGCGAGGAGGACATCCGGCGGCAGGCGGCCGAGGAGGCCGCGAGCAAGGCCGAGAAGATCGCCAAGAAGCGCGGCCTGTCCAAGGAGGCCGTGCAGGAGCTGCGCCGCGAAATCCTCGGGGTGCCGTCGTGAGCAGCCTGGACCTGCGCAAGGCTTTGCCGAGCACCGCGACCGCCGAGCTTCCGGCGGTTCTTCTGCCGTATCAGCAGCGCTGGATCGCGGACACCTCGCCGCTCAAGGTCTGCGAAAAAGGCCGACGCACGGGCATCACCTGGGCCGAGGCCGCAGACGACGTGCTCATTGCCGCCTCGGCCAAGGCCGCCGGCGGCCAGAACGTCTTCTATATCGGCTACAACCAGGACATGGGTCTGGAGTTCGTCGAGGCCTGCGCCATGTGGGCCAAGGTCTTCCACTACGCGGCCGGCGAGATAGAGGAAGGCATCTGGCAGGACGCCGACCCGGACAAGCACATCAAGACCTACACCATTCGTTTCCCCGAGTCCGGCCACCGCATCGTGGCCCTCAGCTCCAGGCCGGCCAACCTGCGCGGCAAGCAGGGTGTCGTTGTGCTTGATGAAGCGGCCTTCCACGATGACCTGGGCGAACTGATCAAGTCGGCCATGGCCCTGCTCATCTGGGGCGGCAAGGTGCGCATCATCAGCACGCATAACGGCGAGGACAACGCCTTCAACGAGCTGATCACCGAGATCCGGGCCAAGAAGCGCAAGGGCACGGTGCAGCGCTTCACTTTCCGCGAGGCGGTCAAGGACGGGCTCTACGAGCGCGTTTGCCTGCGTCGCGGCATCGACTGGGACGCCGAGGCCGAGGCGGCCTGGGTCGAAGACGTCTATGCCTTTTACGGAGACGATGCCGAGGAAGAGCTGGACGCCGTGCCCAAGAGCGGCTCCGGCGCGTTCCTGTCGGGCGTGCTCATTGAGCGCTGCATGTATGATGCGCCGGTCCTGCGCCTGGCCTATCCCAACGAGTTCAGCCTCAAGCCCGTGGATGTGCGCCGCTATGAATGCGCAGGCTGGATCGAGGACAACCTGGTTCCGCGCATGGAGCAGCTCCAGGAAGACCTGCAGCACGTCTACGGCTTCGACTGCGGCCGTTCCGGGGACTTGAGCGTCTTCGCGCCCCTGGTCATGGAGCAGAACCTCCGGCGCCGGGCGCCGTTCCTCCTGGAGCTGCGCAATGTGCCTTTCGACCAGCAGGAGCAGATCCTCGACTATCTGGTGCCCATGCTGCCCAGGTTCCACGCCGGCAAGCACGATGCGCGCGGCATCGGCCAGCAGCTGGCCGAGCATGCGGCGGACAACTTCGGCCACATGCGCATTGAACAGGTCATGCTTTCGCAGGAGTGGTACCGGGACAACATGCCGGCCTTCAAACAGGCCTTTGAAGACGGTTTGATCCTCATTCCCAGGCATGCCGACATCCGTTCCGACCTGCGCGCCATTAAGGTCATAAAGGGCGTGGCCAAGGTGCCTGATGACCTGCGCGCCAAGGGCAGTGACGGCAAGCAGCGCCACGCCGACTCGGCCGTGGCCCTGGTGCTTGCTTACGCCGCCAGCCAGATGGACGTGGAAGTCTTCGACTATCGCCCCGTGCCCCGCAACCCGCGCGACTCGCGCCAAGGGCGCGACCATGACCATCTGTCCCGTCCCGTGCGCGTCACGGGCGGCTTTCGCCGAGGAGTGCTGTGATGGCTGACCCCACGCTCTTTGATCACCTGGGCCGGCCCATCCGCCGCCAGGAGCTGACCCGCGAGCATGCTGCGCCGTCGCTCATGGGCGTGCGCCAGGTCTGGGACGCGGCAGTGGTCACCTCTGGGCTTACGCCCGAGCGCCTTGCGTCCATCCTGCGCGATGCGGCCCAGGGAGACCACCGCGCCTATCTGACCCTGGCCGAGGAGATGGAGGAACGGGACGCGCACTATGCAAGCGTCCTGGCCACGCGCAAGCGGGCCTTGGCCGGTCTTGAAGGCGCGGTTGAAGCGGCAAGCGACGAGCAGGCCGACGTGGATCTGGCCGACGAGGTGCGCGAGTTGGTGCGCCGGCCAGCCTTCGGTGACCTCCTGTCCGACCTCCTGGACGGGCTGGGCAAGGGCTTTGCCGTGGTCGAGGTCATGTGGAACCGCTCATCCTCGAAATGGACGCCCGCGCGCTATGAATGGCGCGATCCCAGGCACTTCATCTTCGACCTGGAGGACGGCCGCACCCTGCGCCTGCTGGATGAGGCCGACATGATGCGCGGCATCCCGCTTGCGCCGTACAAGTTCATCACCCACGTGCCCAAGCTCAAGAGCGGCCTGCCCGTGCGCGGCGGCCTGGCCAGGCTCGCGGCCGTGTCTTTCATGTGCAAGAGCTACGCGCTTTCGGACTGGATGGCCTTTGCCGAGGTCTTCGGCATGCCGCTTCGCCTTGGACGCTACGGCGCGAGCGCAAGCGAGGACGATATCCGCAAGCTCGTCACGGCCGTGGCCAACATCGGCACGGACGCGGCCGCCGTCGTTCCCGAGTCCATGAAGATCGAGTTTATCGAGGCCGGCAAGGCCGCCGGCGGCCACGAGCTGTTCCAGCGTCTTGCCGAGTGGCTGGATAAGCAGGTCAGCAAGGCAATCCTCGGCCAGACCATGACCTCCGATGACGGCGCAAGCCTGGCCCAGGCCAAGGTGCACAACGACGTGCGCCTGGACATCCTGGCCGCCGACGCAAGGCAGCTCGCCGATACGCTCAACCGCGACCTGGTCATCCCTTACATCCAGCTGAACCACGGCCCACGGGAGCGTTATCCGCGCCTGCGCCTGCCGGTGCCCGAGCCCGAGGACCTGACGACCCTGGCCGACGTGCTGGCCAAGCTCGTGCCGCTTGGCCTGCGCGTCGAGGCCAGCGTGGTCCGTGACAAGCTCGGACTGCCTGACCCGGAGGAAGGCGCCGAGGTGCTTGCCCAGGCCCAGCCCGCCGGGCTGGCCACCGCCGAGAACCGGCAGCGCAAGGCCCTTAATCAGGGCATCCCCGCGCCAAGGAGTGAACCCGACGAGATCGACGAGCTGGAGGCCGAGGCCCTGGGCGAATGGGAGCAGCTCGCAGCGCCAGTGATCAACCCCGTACTCAAGCTGGCCGAGGAGGCCGGGAGCTTCGAGGAGTTTCTGGCCAAGCTGCCCGAGCTGGCCGGCACGATGGATTCCACCGTCCTGGCTAGGGACCTGGCCGAGGCGGCCTTCAAGGCCAGAGGCCTGGGTGATGCAGGGGGTGAAGCCTGATGGCCAAGCCCAGCGACTACCCGCCCCGGCCAGGCTTCAGCTTTCCTGGCGTGCCGCCCAAGGAAGCCCTGGAGTACTTCGACCGTAAGAAGTCAAAGCCGAGCTTCAGCTATCTGGACGTCTGGCGCGAGGAGCACGCCACAAATTTTGTGGTGGCAAAGGCCATGGAGCTGGACGTGCGCACTTCCATCCGCGAGGAAGTTCGGCGTGTTATGGCCGAAGGCCGCACGTTCGCCCAGTTCCAAAAGGACCTCAAGCCGCGCCTGATGGAGCTGGGCTGGTGGGGCCGCAAGGAGATGACGGACCCGCTGACCGGCGAAACCCGCGAGGTGCAGCTTGGCAGTCCGCGCCGGCTGCGCACGATATACCAGACCAACCTGCGCACGGCGCGCGCCGCCGGCCAGTGGGAGCGTATAGAACGCACCAAGGCGAGCCTGCCGTACCTGCTCTATCAGCTCGGCCCAAGCCGCGAGCACCGCCCCGAGCACATGGCCTGGCACGGTCTGCTGCTGCCCGTGGATGATCCCTTCTGGGGCTCGCACATGCCGCCCAATGGCTGGGGCTGCAAGTGCCGCGTGCGCCAGGTCACCAAGGCCGAAGCCGAGCGGCTCAAGCAGGACGGCGTGCAGATCCCCGGCGCCCAGGAGCTGGACCCGGAAACAGGCCTGCCCACGGGCCGTCTGGTCAAGCGGCGCATGCCCGTGCGCACCGACTCTCCCAGGATCACCAGGCGCGAGTGGATCAACAAGCGCACCGGCGAGGTGCAGCGCGTGCCTGTCGGCATCGACCCAGGCTGGGACTACAATCCTGGAGTCGCCGGCCGGCTCGGCCAGGCCCTGGAGCATATGGCTGGCAAGCTGGAGGCGGCGCACAGGGCCGACGCGGCAAGTAGCGTGCGCGACCTGGTGCGCTCGCCCGTGTTCGGGGAGTGGATGCGCAACCCGCGCGGCGAGTTCCCGCTTGCCGTGGTCTCGGACGCCGATGCCGCGCGCATCCAGGCTCAAGCCCATGTGGTGCGCTTCTCCCGCGAGAGCTGGGAAAAGCAGAACCGGGAGCACCCGGAGATCATGCCCGAGGAGTACGCGGCCGTGCAGGAGGCCGTGGAACGCGGAAGCGCCATCCAGGACGGCGGCAAGAGCCTGGTCTACCTCCTGGAGGACGCGGCAGGCTATGTGGCCGTGGTCAAGGCCACGCTCAGCGGCAAGGCTCTTTACCTGACGAGTTTCCGGCGGCTGAGCCGCGACGCGGTCAAGCGCGACGAGACTATCCGAAGACTGCTGCGCAAGGAGAAGAAGGGTGAGGAGAAGTAAGGCGGCGGACGGTGGGGCCCCCCAATCCGCTTGCGCGGCAACCCCACATGGCGCTCCGTCGCAAAGCGACGTGCTACGGCCGGGGGAATAGCACCGTGTCGCATCCGCCTAGAAATCTCGTAAGACGCTGGCCCTGGATTGTCAACGCGACATGGCCCCGACCGGAGAGGCGCGATTTTCGATCCAGGAGGCTCCGGCGGCCGGATGTGCGCGAGTCACCCGGAAGATCGATTCTCGGGCCATTTAAACGCTAATTGAACGCATTTCTACCAGCCGTTGCCAGTCGGCCAAAAGGGCGCTAGAAAGGCATCGTCGGAAAAGCCCGCCCACTGAATCACTTCAGTCTGTGGAGCATGGTCCATGACGGTTACACCGGGACCATGCTGCATCTATCCATCGCCCTAAACTCCGAGTCTACCGCCCAGGGCCTGCGCATGGCGCTCAATGTCGAGCTGCCAGGCGGCAATGTGCCTGAATGGGTCCAGCTTATTCCGGCCGGGCCCACGGTCACCGGCCAGGACGGCCGCTCCTGGAAGTTCGGCGAGGTCGAGGCCAGGAGCGTGCAGGCTTGGTTCTCCGCCCGCAAGGGAGCGCCCATGCTCATCGACTGGGAGCACGCCTCGGAGCATCTCGCGCCTAAGGGGCATGAGGCCCCGGCCGCCGGATGGGTAACCGCCCTGGAGCTGCGAGACGGCGCTCTTTGGGGCCGCGTGGAGTGGACCGAGCGGGCCGCCGCCCAGATCGCCCGCCGCGAGTACCGTTTCCTGTCACCGGTCTTCCTGCACACGCAGGAGGATCGCCGCATTCTCAGGCTGGTTTCCGCCGGCTTGACCAATGTCCCAAACTTTTTGTCCACGGCGCTCAACCAGCGCCAGGAGGTGCACATGGATCTGACCGCACTTATTGCGGCACTGGGCCTGCAGTCCGGCTCCACGTTGGAGCAGGCCGTGACTGCCATCAACACCATGAGGGCCGAGCTGACTACCGCCAAGGCCGACCTGGTTACGGCCAGGAACCAGGCCCAGGCCGCCCCGAGCCTCGACAAGTTCGTGCCCCGCGAGGACTACGACAAAGCCGTGACCAAGGCCAAGAATGCCACGGACGAGCTGGCTGCCTTCAGGAAGGCCCAGGCCGACGCCGAGGTCGATGCCGAGATCGAAGCCGCGCTCAAGGCCGGCAAGATCACTCCGGCCACGCGCGAGTATCACAAGGCCCAGTGCCAGACCGAGGGCGGCCTGGCCAGGTTCAAGGAGTTCGTCAAGGCGGCTCCGACCATCGCCGGCGAATCCGGCCTGGAAGGCAAGAAGCCCGAGGGCCAGGCCAAGGCGCTCAACGCCGAGGAACGCAAGATCGCCGAGATGTTCGGCAACACGCCAGAAGACCTGGTCAAGTACGGCCAGGCCTAGGCCGGGCTGGACGATCAACGAGAGCAAGGAGACGAGACAATGGCGCTCAGCGCTGACCGCAACACCCCGTTCGAGGACGGCGAGCTGGTCTCGGCGCCCGTGGCCGCAAGCACCAAGTGCTACGCCGGTGGCATCGCCGTGGCCAATGCAAACGGCTACGCCGCGCCCGGCTCAACGGCAACGGGTCTGACGTATCTCGGCCGCTTCGAGGAAACCGTGGACAACTCCAGCGGCCAGAACGGCGGCAAGGTGATCCAGATCCGCCGCAAGAAGGCCTTCAAGTGGAAAAACTCCGGGACTGACGCAGTGACCCAGGCCAGCCTGGGCAAGACTTGCTACATCGTGGACGACGAGACCGTAGCCGCGACCAACGGCACCAATACCCGCTCGGCGGCCGGCATCGTGGTCGGCATCGACTCCGATGGCGTCTGGGTCCAGTAGCCCCGACAACCCCTTCAAGGAAGGTTCACGCACCATGAAACGCGCATTCAACACCCTGTGCATCTGGGCCCTGCTGCTCGTCGCGGCCGTGCTCGCGTTCCCGGTCGAGGCAGCTGCCGAGCTGACCCGCCCGGACGGTCTGGGGCTGGCCCTGGCCGGCTTCGGTGGCCTGCTGGTCAACAAGGCTGCCATCGAAAACGTCTTCATCAACCTGAAGACCACCTTCCACAAGGCCTTTCAGGACGTGAAGCCCTTGTGGAGCAAGGTGGCCATGCTCGTGCCCTCCACCGGCAGCCAGAACGACTACACCTGGCTGTCCAACTTCCCGCGCATGCGCAAATGGGTCGGCGACAAGGTCGTCAAGGCGCTTGCGGCCTTCAAGTACACCATCGTCAACGACGACTTTGAAGCTACCGTCGAGGTGCGGCGCAACGACATCGAGGACGATAACCTGGGCATCTACGCGCCCCAGGCGCAGATGGCCGGCTGGTCCGCCGCGCAGCTGCCCGACGAGATCGTCTTTGACCTCGTCAACGCCGGCTTCACATCCCTGTGCTACGACGGCCAATACTTCTTCGACACCGACCATCCCGTGGGTGACGCAAGCGTGAGCAACAAGGGCACCGCCGCCCTGAGCGCCGCGACGCTCGCCCTGGCTCAGGCCAGCTACGGCGCGGCCCGCACGGCTATGGGCAAGTTCAAGGACGATGAAGGCCGGCCGCTTGGCGTCACGCCCAGCGTGCTGCTCGTGCCGCCCGCCCTGGAGGACACGGCCCGCGCCCTGGTCACCGTGGACCGGCTCGAAGACGGCAAGCCGAACCCCTACAAGGGTACTGCCGAGGTCGTTGTGGCCCCGCGCCTGACCTCCGATACCGCCTGGTTCCTCCTAGATACGACCAAGCCGGTCAAGCCGCTTGTCTACCAGGAGCGCAAGAAGCCCGTCTTCGTGCAGCAGACCGACTCGAACGCCGACGACGTGTTCAACCGGGCCGTCTACAAGTTCGGGGCCGAGGCGCGCGCATCCGGCGGCTATGCCTTCTGGCAGCTGGCCTACGGCAGCACCGGCCAGGGCTAGTCCCGGTTCAATCCACCTGACAGGAGCGAGTAATACATGAGCACCCAGAATCAGACCCAAGCCGCGCCTGAGTTTGTCGAGGCCGTGCGCGTGGTGGCCAAGCGGGACGGGTTCCGCCGGGCCGGCCGCGCCTGGTCCGCCTCGGGCACGGTAGTCAAGCGTTCGGAGCTGACTGAGAAGCAGATCGACGCCTTGTGCGCCGAGCCGAACCTGGTTGTCCAGTTCACGGAGATCCCGGCCGAGCCCAGGGCGGAAGACAAGCCCAAGGCCGAGGATGAGGCCGCCAAGAAGCCAGAGGCCAAGGAGTCCGGCAAGGCCAAGGAGAAGAAGTAAGCCATGTCCTACGCTTCGCAGCAGGACATCGTTGATCGCTACGGCGAGGAGGCTTTGGTCCTCCTCGCCGACCGCGACAATGACGGCGTGGCCGATCCGGACGTGATCGCCCAGACCCTGGCCGACGCGGACGCCGAGATCGACGCCTATCTGGCCGCCCGCTACCAGCTGCCGCTGGCCACGGTCCCGGCCGTGCTCAAGCGCCTGGCCGTGGACATCGTGGTCTACCGCCTGGCTGCGGATGCTGGCACGGGCACCGAGGAGCGCCGGCAGCGCTACGAGGACGCCGTTGACCTCCTGAAACGCATCTCCACGGGCCAGGCGTCCCTGGGCTTGGCCGAGGCTCCGGCCTCGACCGGCGGTGGCGTGCACATGACGAGCGGCCCGCGCCGCTTCGGACGCAGTGGAGGCCTGCTGTGAGTGTCGCCCTGCAGGTGGACCTGTCCGGCATAGACCGCCTGGCCAAGCGCCTGGAGCGGCTGCGCCATCTCGATACGCGCGGGCTCCTGGATGACATCGGCGCGACGGTCGAGGCCCAGGCCAGGGAGCGCATCGCAAGCGAGAAGGAGAGCCCCGAGGGAGAGCCTTGGCAGGCCTGGTCGGAACGCTACCGCCTGACCAGGGTTGGAGACAAAAGCCTGCTCTCCGACCAGGGGCACCTGTACGACTCTATTACTCACACCCAAGGAATCGTCGGCGATACCGTCGAGGTGGGAACGAATCTGGTCTATGCCGCGATCCACCAGTTCGGCGGCCAGGCCGGCCGCAGGGGCTCGGCAACCATCCCGGCCAGGCCGTACCTTGGCCTGTCCGAGGGCAATGTCAGCGACCTGGCCCGCCTGGTGGACGATTGGGCGGACGGGCAGATGGAGGCACTGTGACACTGATCGACATCAGGGCGGCCATCGTGGCCCTGCTCGCGGATCTGCTCCATGTGCAGGTCGAACCCCATGCCGGGCGTTTCGACCTGGATGAATTGAAGCGTGCGGCTACCAGGACTCCGGCCGTGTTCGTGGCCTGCCTGGGCTTTTCCGACGTCGAGGAGAAAGGCCACGAGATCAGCGCCGAGGTTGCCTGGGCCGCGTTCGTGGTCACCGGCGATAAGCCCGGCAACCCGCGCCATGTCTCCTCGCTTGCCCTGGTGCATGCCCTGGGCACGCACATCCCCGGCAACCGCTGGGGGCTTGAGGAGTCCGAGGGCATCCCCGAGCAGATCCGCGCGGACAACCTCTACTCGGCCCAGCTGGATAAGCACGGCGTGGCCATGTGGGCCATCGGCTGGCGCCAGCGCATGCTCATCGACGCCGGCGCCGTGGTCCTCGACGACTTCCTGGCCGCCCACGTCGCGACCACGCCGGAGGAAGCCAAGCCCGGCGCGCCGGTCCTTGAGACGAACGTCCAGCTCGAAGGAGCAAGCTGATGAAGACCGTTTTCGTAACGCCCAGGGCCGGCCTGCAAGTCCGCGACGAGCGCGGCCGGGCCATCCCTGCCGAGGGCAAGGATATGGCGCGCACGGCGTACGTGCTGCGGCGCATCCAGGACGGCGACCTGGTCGAGGGCAACCCCGAGCAGCGCGTCCAGGCCGAGTCCGCGCCCGAGCCCGAGGCCAAGCCCCGCAAGGGCCGCAAGGAGTAAATCATGGCCATTTCGTTCAACAGCATTCCAAGCAGCCTGCGCGTGCCCCTGGTCTATATCGAGTTTGACAACTCGCGGGCCAACACGGGCCCGGCCGGGCTCAATTACAAGCTGCTCGTGCTCGGCCAGAAGCTGGTCGCCGGCACGCAAGCCGCGGGCGTTCCCGTGCGCGTGACGAGCGCCGACCAGGCTGGCGAGCTATTCGGCCGGGGAAGCCAGCTGCACGCCATGTTCGTGGCCATCAAGGCGGCCGACCGCTTCCTGGAGACCTGGGCCATCGCCCTGGCCGATGATGCCGCCGGCGTGGCCGCTGCCGGTTCCATCACGTTCGCCGGGCTGGCCACCGAGTCCGGCGTGGTCAACCTCTACATCGGAGGCACGCGCGTGCGCGCCGGCGTCGGCTCGGGCGATGCCGGGGCCGACGTGGCCACAACCCTGGCCGCAGCCATCAACGCCAACACGGACCTGCCCGTCACGGCGGCCGTGGACGGCGTCACGGCCGAGAAGGTCAACCTGACCTGCCGCTGGAAGGGCGCGACCGGCAACGACCTGGACCTGAGACTCAACTACTACGCCGGCGAGAAGCTGCCCTCGGGCGTCACGGCCACGATCACGGCCATGAGCGCCGGCGCGGCCAACCCGGACGTGGCCGGCGCCATCGCCGGCTTCGGTGACGAGTGGTGGAACGCGATCGTCATGCCCTGGAACGACACGGCCAACCTCGACGCGCTCAAAGCCGAGATGCTCAACCGTTGGGGCCCCACTGTCCAGCGCGAGGGTCTGGTCTGGTTCAGCTTCCGGGGCACGCACGGCGAGACGGGAACCTTCGGCTCCGGCCGCAACGATCACCTGGCCACGATCATGCCCGTGGGCAAGAGCCCGACTTCGCCCTGGATCATGGCCGCCGTGAATGCCGTTATCGGCATCGGCTCCATCGCCAGGGACCCGGCCAGGCCGCTGCAGACGCTCGTGCTGCCCGGCGTGCTGCCTCCGGCTCCTGGGGATCGCTGGACCCTCGAAGAGCGCAATCTGCTGCTCTACGACGGAGCGAGCACGTACTTCGTGGACGCCGGCGGCCAGGTCTGCATCGAGCGCCAGGTCACCACGTACCAGAAGAACGCGTACGGCGTGGATGATCCGAGCTACCTGGATGTCACCACGCCTTACACACTCGGCTATCTCCGCTATGCGACCAAGGCCCGCATCACGCAGAAATTCCCCAGGCACAAGCTGGCGGATGACGGGACGAAGTTCGGGCCCGGCCAGGCCATCGTCACGCCGAGCGTGATCCGCGCCGAGCTGCTGGCCCTGTTCCGTGAGCTGGAAGAGCTGGGCCTGGTCGAGAACTTCGATCAGTACGCCGAGGATCTCGTGGTCGAGCGCGACGCGACCGACCGCAACCGCGTCAACGTGCTGGGCAATCCGGACCTGGTCAACGGGTTCGTGATCTTCGCCAAGCAGATCCAGTTCATCCTCTAACGCGAGGCAAGGAAGATGGCACAGGTAACAGGAAAAGCCGTGATCCGCGTGGATGGCCAGGAGCTGCGCACGCTGCCCGGCGCAACTCTGGATACCGGAGGGGTAACACGCAAGCCCATTACGGGCGGCGGAAAGGTCCACGGCTATCAGGAAGAGGACAAGGCGCCCGAACTGGACTGCCAGATCGCGCGGACCAAAGATCTCGACGTGAAGTGGCTGGGCTCCCTGGTGAATGCCACGGTCATGTTCGAGGAAGATATCGGCGAGAAGCATCTTCTGCGCGAGGCCTTCACCATGGAGACGCCCGTAATCAACTCTCAGGACGGCTCTGTAGCGCTCAAGATGAGCGCCGTCAGCTGCGACAAGGTGTAGCCCATGGCCAGCGTTGAAGTGACCCTTAAACATGGCTTGAAGGTCGGTTCGGACACCCTCCTGGATGTAGTCCTCAGGGAGCCTACCGCAGGCGACATTATCGAGGCTCAGGAAGAAGCGGAAAAGCTCATTGTGCTCCAGGGCAAAGACGGCCCTGAACCACGGTTGGTGCCGAGCCCATCCCTTGTGGGCGTGCACGTCTTGCGTCGGCAGATAGTGCGCATCGGCAACGTCCAGGGCCCCATTGATCTGGTTATGCTCAAGCGGCTGCATCCTGAAGATATGGGACTGCTCAACCGCAAGGCCGACGAACTGGAGCGGGCCATGTTGGCCGAGATCGCTCCGAGGACGGCCGGCCAGGAGGCTGCGGCCAGGGGGCGAGATGATCGGGTGGGCGGCGCTCCTGGAGAAGCTCACCCTGAGGCTGGGAAGTAGTACCGGCTGGAGCCGGGGCGAGATTTACGAGTTGAGCCCGAGGCGGCTCCTGCGAAGCCTGAAGCACCTGCAACCTAAGACGCCATGAGCAACCTGAAAACCAGTATCGTCCTTAACTTGGCCGGCAACCTGGAGTCCAGGGCGGCCCGTTTTGCGGGCTCCCTGGACTCCCTGGCCAACCGAGGTCAGCGCAGCATGGGCATGCTGCGCAGCTCGGTTTCGTCTGTTGGCAAGATGCTGGACGGGCTTGGGAACAGGTATACCGCCGCCATCGCCGGCGCCGGTGCGGCGTACAAATCGACCCAGGCCGTAATGGATTCGGCCGCGCTGGACAAGAAGCTTGTCCGTATCACCCAGACGGCAGGAGCAACCAAACAGGCCGCCATCGCACTGCGCAAGGAACTGCATTTGATGTCTCAGAGCACGGGTCAGTCGCTTGATGGCCTGCTCGACGGCTTCAACAACCTGATCCAGGCCGGCCTGGAGTGGGACGCAGCCTTTGCGACGATCCAGGCCATCAACTCTGCCATGGCTGTGACCGGCGCGAGCGCGGATGTCTTATCGGCTGGCCTGACAGTGGCTGGCGAGGCATTCGATTTTGACCTGGCCAAGCTGGAAACCTCGAAGGACCTGCTCGACCAGATGACCGTAGCTGGCCGTCTCGGCAATGCCGAGTTGGAAGATCTTGCCGGAATTTTTGCCCGAATTGGCGTCAATGCGAAGGCCGCTAACCTTTCTTTCCCCCAAACGCTGGGCTTCATCGAGCAGCTTTCGCTCATAGAGCGTAACCCGGAGCGGTTGGCCACTCTGGCCGACTCCACTCTGAGGCTGTTCACCAACCAAAACTATCTCAAGAAAGCCGCAGCGGTTACGGGAGTAAGCTTCTACGACAAGGATGGAGAGCGCCGGGCCGCCTTTGAGGTCCTTGATGATATCGCTGCCAAGTACAAGACGCTAGCCACTGGCCAACAGCGAGACAGCTTCATTGACGCTGCTTTCGGAGATGCCGACCTGGACACCAAGAAAGGCCTTGCGATGCTGCTTGGCGGTGATTCTCTGGCTGGCGTTCGTACAATGACAGGGCAGATCGAACGCGCTACCGGGGTAATTTCCAAGGACCTGCCTGAGGCAATTTCCAACTCCGTTGACCAGGTCGCACGGCTCAAGGCCGCCTTGCGGGATGCGGCTGACGAATTTTCAAGGCCCATCAACGACACCATCCAGGAGGCCATCCAGTTCCTTCTTGATGAGCGCAAGCTCGGCGGAAAGGAGCTGCTGGGCGGAGGCATCGCCGCTGCTGCGCTCGGCTTTGGAGTCATCAAAGGTGGCGGCAAGCTGCTGTCGAAAGTGGGCGGACTGGGCGGTGGTCTGGCAGCTGGCAAGGTCTTGGAGGAAGTCTCCGGCGTAACGCCCGTGTACGTGGTGAACATGCCCGGTTCGTTTGGCGGTTCTGGCCTGCCAATCCCCGGTGCCAGTGGAAAGGCTGCTGGCGCTGGAGCTGCTCTGGCTCGCCGTGGATCACGTCTAGGCCGCTGGTTTGGCCGCGCCGGAGGCGCCCTGGGGCTGGTGGCAGGGGGCGTCGGCTTGGCCACCACGCTTATGGATGACTCTCTGACAACTGGCCAGAAGGTTGAGCAAGGAGCGGGTTTCGTCGGTGGAGCGGCAGGCGGCTGGGCTGGGGCCAAGATCGGAGGGCTCATCGGTACGGCGATTCTGCCGGGCATCGGCACTGCTATCGGCGCTGGCATTGGTGGCCTTGGCGGTTATCTTGCCGGCGAATGGGGCGGAGAGAAGCTTGCCGGCCTGTTCAAGGGTGGCGACGAGGATGCACTTGCTGATAAAATCGGCCGAGCCGTGGCCCGCAATGTTGCCCAGGATGCAGGCGGCAGGCTCGTGCTGGAAATTCAAGGCGCGCCGGCGACGCTTCGATCGGCTACGGGCCGAGGTCGGGATTTCGACGTAGACACCGGCCTGAACATGGGGGCCTACTAGCATGGCCTGGCGTGACGAGCTGAGGCCGGGCTCCTTCCGGGGCGTGCCCTTCCTGATCGAGGCCCATGACCATCCTTTCGGCCGGCGCCTGGCCGTGCGCGAATTTCCCCTGCGTGACGAGCCGTATGTCCAGGACCTGGGCCGCAAGGCCAAGCGCTACAGCCTAGAGCTGTTCGTGCTCGGGCCGGAGTACTTCAGCGCGCGCGACCGATTGGCCGAAGCCCTGGGGCAGCCCGGCGCCGGCACGCTCGTGCACCCGTATCTCGGTACGGTGCGCGTGCACGTGGAAGAAGCGCGCCTGCGCGAGACCAGCCGCGAAGGCGGCAAGGCGACCTTCTCTGTCACCTTCGTCGAGGCCGGCGAGGCTCCCCGGCCCGACGCGGCCACGGACACCTCCTCGGCCGTGTCCTCGCGGGCCGATGAGGCGCTTGCCGCGAGCAAGGCGAGCTTCGAGGATCGCTTCAGCGTCGCGGATCAACCCGAATGGGTGCGCGATGACGCCAAGACCTGGCTCGGCCAGGCTGTCGAGGCCATCCAGGGCGCCACGTCCTCCGTGCCGGGCATGCCTTCCGAGCTGACCCAGACGCAGTCGGACCTGTGGGCGCTCAACTCCTCGCTGGCCACGCTGCTGACCAGCCCCGGCAACCTGGCCGGCCAGATCCAGTCGGTTGTGGGCAGCGCGGGACGGATCGGCGGCCTGCCCGACGCGGTCATGGCCACGTACCGCCCGTTCTTCGGCCACGGCCTGGGCAAGAGCACCTCCGGCCGGCCGCCCGAGTCCATTCCGACGCCGACCCGCGCCAAGCTGGAGGAAAACCGCGACGCATCCGACAGCCTGGTTCGCCAGACGGCCATCATCGAAGCCTCTAGGGCCTCTTCCGGCTGGGACTACGCCAGCTCGGCCGATGCCCAGGCCGTGCGCGACGAACTGGCCGACAGGCTTGACCAGGAAGCGCAGCTGGCCCCTGATTCGGTCTATGCCGCTCTCGTGGATCTGCGCGCGGCGCTCGTGCGCGACCTGACCGACAGGGCCATGCAGCTGCCCAAGCTGTCGACCTGGACGCCGCCGGCGACTCTGCCGGCGCTGGTCATCGCTCACCGGATCTATGGCGACGCCACGCGCGCAGGCGAGATCGTGGCCCGCAACAAGCTGCGCAACCCGCTGGCCGTGCCCGGCGGCCAGGCCCTGGAGGTGCTCGCCAATGGCTGAGATGCCTGATGTGCGCCTGCTCGTGGACGGCACGCTCTACGGCGGCTGGCAGAAGATTTCCATCCGGCGCGGCCTGGAGCAGGTCGCCGGCAGCTTTGAGCTGTCCGTCACCGAACGTTGGTCCGGCCAGGACACGCCCCGGCCCATCCATCCAGGCGCGGCCTGCAAGGTCCTGATCGACAACCAGCCCGTGATCACGGGCTATGTGGACGATGTGGCCATCCGCTATGACGCCAAGGATCACTCCGTCGAGGTCAGCGGCCGGGACGCCACGGGCGACCTGGTGGACTGCTCGGCGCCATCCACTCAGTGGCGCGGCCGCACGCTTGCCGACGTGGCCAGGTCCCTGTGTGCTCCTTTCAAGATCGGCGTGCGCTCCGAGGTCGACGCAGGCGCGCCGTTCACCTCGCTCAAGAGCAACGAAGGCGACAGCGTCTTCGAGGTCCTGGAGGCGGCCGCGCGCGTGCGAGGCGTGCTTCTCGTGAGCGACGGACAGGGCAACCTGGTCATCACCCGCGCAAGTTCAAGGCGCATCGGCTCGGCCATTTCGTCCGGCGTCAATGTGCTCTCCTGCGACAGCCAATTTTCACACCGGGACAGGTATTCCGAGATCGCCATCAAGGGCCAGTCCTCGGGCTCCGAGGCCTGGAACGGCGAGGCCGCAGCGCAGCCCAAGGCTGTGGCCAAGGACAGCCGGATCGCGCGTCATCGGCCGCTGACTGTCGTGGCCGAGGAGCAGATCGACAACGCGGCCGCCAAGGTGCGCGCCGAGTGGGAGCGCAACGTGCGCTTCGGCCGCTCCCAGCGTCTGGTCTACACCGTGGACGGCTGGGCCCACAGGGACGGCTTGTGGACGCCCAATGTCATTGTTTCCGCGCGCGACGAGTACTTGGGCCTCAAGGCGGATCGGCTGCTGACCAGCGTGGCCCTGATCCTGGATGGCGACGGCCTGCGCAGCGAGCTTACGCTCATGCCGCGCGAGGCCTTCGCGCGCGTGGAGCTGCCCGAGCCTGGCGCGGGCATGGGGGCCTGGTGATGGACATGCGCGCACTCGGCAAAGTCCTCGGACCCATCAAGCGGCGGATCTCGCTCCTGGTCACCCGGTGCGTGGTCAGCCTGGTGGACAGCAACCAGGCCATGCAGCTGCTGCAGGTGAAGCTATTGGCCGACGAGCTGCTGGACGATGCCGAGCACTTCGAGGCCTATGGCTTCACCAGCTGCCCGCATCCCGGCGCCGAGGGCGTGGCCCTGGCCGCCGGCGGCAACCGCTCGCACTGCATCGTCGTGTGCGTGGGCGATCGGCGTTACCGCCTTACGGGCCTCAAGGCCGGCGAGGTGGCCATCTACTCGGATGAGGGAGACAGCATCGTCCTGCGTCGCGGCCGCAAGATCGAGGTAACCGCCGGCACGCAAGTCTCTGTTACCGCGCCCAAGGCCGTGTTCTCCGGAATCGTCGAGTGCGCGCAGCTGGTGGCCTCGGGGGCTGTCAGCGGTCAGAGCGTCTCCGACGCGGCCGGGGATATGGCTGAAATGCGCAGCATCTTCAACGCCCATAAGCACCCGTCGGGCACCCCAACGACTGGCACCCCGACCACGCCCATGGAGTAGCCTGTGGATATCGCGCTTCTGCAGCAGAAGATCCAGGGCGGCGACGTGCTCATGTTCGACCTGGCCCTGAATGGGCCGGATCTGGCCTCGGATTCCGGCCTGCGCACGGCCGTGCTTCTGTCCCTGCTCACGGATCGCCGCGCTGAGGATGATGACGAGATCCCGGACGGCACGGGCGACCGGCGCGGCTGGTGGGCGGATGCCTACGCCGAGCGCGAGGGGGACCGCTGGGGCTCCCGGCTTTGGCTCCTGCGCCGCTCCAAGCAGCTGCCCGAGACCGTGCGCCTAGCCCGCGAGTATGCCGAGGAGGCCCTGGCCTGGATGGTCGAGGACGGCGTGGCCACGTCCGTGAGCGTCACGGCCGAGATCGTGAGCAAGGGTCTCCTGGGGCTGCGCGTGGAGATCAGACAGCCGGACGGCAGCCGCTTCGAGGAGAGCTTCAACTACCCGCTGGAGGCCGTTTAAATGCCCTTTGCACGCCCGGATTTGAAGACGCTCATCTCGCGCGCCCAGTCCGACCTGGAGGGCCGTCTGCCCGGAACCGATGCGCGCCTGCGCCGCTCGATCCTCTCGGCCATCGCGCACATGCACGCAGGCGGAGTACACGGCCTGTTCGGCTATCTCGACTGGCTGGCCAAGCAGGTCATTCCAGACACTGCCGAGGCGGAGTTCCTGGAGCGGCATGCCTCCCTGTGGGGCATCGCGCGCAAGCCGGCAAGCCCGGCCCTGGGTCCGGTCACCTTCAGCGGCACGGACGGCGCGACCATCCCGGCCGGCACGCTTCTGCAACGCTCGGACGGCGCCGAATACGCGACCACGGCCGACGCGGTAATAGCCGGCGGCACCGCCTCGGCGCAGGTTCAAGCGCAGGTGGCCGGCGCGGCAGGAAACTCCGTCGCGGGCCAGGCCCTGTCCCTGGTCTCTCCGGTCTCTGGAGTGCAGAGCCAGGCCACCGTGGCCACGGGCGGCCTGGGCGGCGGAGCCGACATTGAGGCTGATGACAGCCTGCGCGCCAGGCTCCTGGCCAGGCTCAAGGAGACGCCGGCGGGCGGAGCTGCTCACGACTATGAGGCCTGGGCGCTGGCCGTGCCAGGCGTCTCCAGGGCCTGGGTTTTTGGTGGCCTGCTGGGTGCGGGAACCGTCTCCGTGTACGTCGTTGATGACGAATCGACGCCCATCACCCCGGCCCAGGCCACGCTCGACGCCGTGGCCGCCTACATCGAAGAGCGCAGGCCAGTGACGGCCGAAATCCATGTGTTCGCGCCCGAGCTGCTGGTCGTCGACCTGGAGATCAACCTTTCCCCGAACACCGCGAGCGTGCAGGCCGCTGTCACGTCGGAGCTGGAGGCCCTGTTCAATCGTGAAGCCGAAGTCGGCGGGACGATCCTGCACTCGCACTTCCGCGAGGCAATTTCGATTGCCGCCGGCGAATCCGACCACGCCCTGGTCAGCCCTGTGGGAAACATCGTCGCGGCCGCCGGGCAGATCCCGGTCCTCGGGGTCATCACCTTCGGAGCCATGTAGATGCGCGCCACAACCGATTACGGCCGCCTGCTCCTGGCGCTCCTGCCCGTGGGCATGGCCTGGCCCAGGGAAGACGAAACGCAGCTCCTTGAGCTGTGCAACGCCCTGGGGCTTGAGCTGTCCAGAGTCGAAGACGCGGCCTGGGGCCTCCTGGATGAGGCAGATCCGCAGTTCACCGTGCGCATGCTCCCTGACTGGGAGCGCGCCTGCGGCCTGCCTGATGAATGCTCGCGCAGCTATGAGGTGCTCCAGGAGCGCCGGGCAGCGCTGCTTGCCAAGCTCACAGGGCGCGGCGGGCAGTCGATTGCCTACTTGGAAGAAGTCGCGGCTGAGCTTGGCTATGTAATCGAAATCACGGAGTTCACGCCGTTCCGCTTCGGCCGGGCCAGTTTTGGCCAGGCCATGACCAATGACCAATGGGCCTTCACGTTCCGCGTAAGCGCGCCGGAGGTGAGCGTCACGCCCTTCCGGTTCGGCCGCAGCGCCTTCGGCGAGCCGCTGCGCGTATGGGGCAATGAGCGCCTGGAATGCGCGCTCAACAAGGCCAAGCCGGCCAACACCATCATCATCTTCGCATACGGAGGCTAATCATGCGCAGGCCACAGCAAGGCGCGCCGGAATACGGCACCCTGGAGGGTCGCTTCACTGACGGCGATCCCGCCGGCGGCGTCCCGGCATCGGTTTTCATCGCGAACATGGGCAACCATCTCCTGGAAGAGTTGTGCAGCATTCTTACGGCTGCTGGCATTGCTCCTGATGAAGCCAAGTTTGATCAGGTCCTGCAGTCCATGCGCCGGCTTATGGGCGGCAACGTGGCCGCGACCGTCACGGCCACAGGCACGCTCAGCCTCGACCAGGCCGGGCTCGTGCGCGTGGATGCGACTGCTGGTGACATTGTCCTGACATTGCCGGCGGCGAACGCACTCAAAGGGGCGACGTTCCGAATTGTGCGCGTGGATAATACAGCCAACATGGTCACGATCCAGCGCGCCGGGGCGGATACGATCGATGGAGTAACGAGCATCACGCTTTTGGGGCAGTACGCACGGCGGACCATCGTGACCGATGGCTCGTCTGCGTGGCTGACGGTTTCCAGCTTGGCCGTGCCCCCTCTGCTGCATGTGCGTGATGAAAAGCCAAGTGGAACGGGAGGTGGAACTGTCACGGCCGGGGCTTGGCGGACCAGGGACCTGAACGCGATCAAGCACGCAGGAATCGCGGGGGCGTCTCTTGTTTCCAATAAGGTAACGCTTCCTGCCGGCGAGTATTATATCGAGGCAAGCGCACCGTCGTACGAGGGTAACTCGTTTCGGATTCGCATCCGCAACATAACCGACAACGTGACCGAGTTGATTGGGTCGTCCGAGTTTGCCGGGGGCGTTGATCAGTGCCGGTCTTTCTTGGGCGGGCGCATGTCCGTCAGCGGACAGAAGCAATTCGAGTTACAACAATATAACAGTACTGCTGGTACGGCCAGCGGCGGCGTGCCCGTAAATATGGGTGAAGTGGAAGTATTTTCGGAGATGAAGGTATGGAGGATTAGCTAGTGAACGTCGCACTCGCTCTGGATGCTTTGGTTCCGGCAGCTAAATATGGAGGGTCTCTGACCTCCAACACGCAAGAATCATATAACGAACTGCGTTGGGAGGATGAGCGACCAAAGCCTACCTGGGCCGAGATTGAGGAGGCCTGGATAGGCTTGGACCTTGATGCGCAGATTGCCGCTATTGATGCGAGGTATGAGTCTAAGTTTGCAGCACTTAAAGACCGCTTGATCATCGTCCTCGCAGCCGATGGGACTAACCAGGCGGCGAAGACAGCTGAGATTCAGGCGGATTGGCAAACCCTGGTGGATCAGAAAGACTTGGAAATCATACAGCTGCTGGGAGGTGCCTAGACGTGCCTACACTCTATTGTAAAGCCTGCGGAAGTACGGACCTTGTTCAACATCCGACCTATCCCAAGTACTTGATCTGTCAAGACTGTGGAAGGATCGTGATATTCCCCGGCATCATTCCCGATGCCATGCAAGAAACCCAGGCGACGGAATCCCTGACTGAAGAATAGGTCAAGAGGCCCCGGCATTGTGCCGGGGCCAGTAGGCTCTTTGAAATAAGATTACTTGGGGCGATAAGGGGCAGGCATGATGCGCTGCCTAATGCGCTTGGGGAACCCTCCCGCGAGTTCCAGATCATCAACTTCGCGGAGAGTAAATGAATAGGGGTAGTCAGCGTTCTTTATGCAGTGAGGAACTCTATTCCCATCTCCATCGCCAAGGAATGGCCCTCCGCCTCCATGGTAATGAACATCCCCGCAAACTGGGCAACGGAATATGAGCTGGCCGCAGTCTTTGTCGTAAGGATGGTCCTCCTTCGGGAAACGAACACAGGCAACGACATATTCTTTAGCCGAGCCGTGCTCAATGACCTCAAACACCTGGGATGGCGAATAGTTCCACCTGGGCATGCTGCACCTCCAGGGCGGACCATGCCCAGAGTTCAAAAAGTTCGTCAAGTCGGCTGGGCAGAGAGTGGACTGAAGCGGTTCAGTGGGGTGTCAAAGTCTACTGTCGCAGGTGCGAAAACCCCGCGCCGCGCTACACTTGGTCAGCGAAGCAGGGACCGTGGCTGGATGTATTTGCGGATTTGTGTGTGGGGGTAGTTTTGAATCAGACACGCGGCAGGGACACGTAAACGAAGAAAGGGTCACAGCCGAAGCCGTAACCCTTTGATTTCGTTTGGCGTCCCCAAGGGGATTTGAACCCCTGTCGCCTGCGTGAAAGGCAGGTGTCCTGGACCAGGCTAGACGATGGGGACGCTCTGTGGACTTAAAGAGCCCGGGATCGGGCTCCAGTTCCATTTTTTTGGCTGGGGGACGAGGATTTGAACCTCGGTTAACGGGGCCAGAACCCGTCGTCCTGCCGCTAGACGATCCCCCAACGCGGAAGGGCATGTTTAATGAGACATGCCCTCTGTGTCAAGAGCCTTAGGCCTCAACACTTAAAAATATCTACACAGCGCGCGACAGACGGCGAGTGCGCTTCTTGAGCTTGTTGATGCGCTTGCGCAGGATGTCCTTATCCTTGCGTGCGGTGGCCTTGGCCTTCTGCTCGCGCATGCTGCGGATGTCGCTCTTGATGTCGTGGATCTGCGCCTTGTAGGGATTGTTCTTGACGCCTTCCTCTTCCTTGATGCCAAGCACGTCCTTGATGGCCACAAGGAGCTGGTCCTTGTCCATGCCGGTGGCGCCGGTGATCTGCGGGATCTTGTCCATGACAAGCTGGCGCAGTTCCTTGGCGGTCATCTTGTCCAGGGTCTTCTTGAGCCCCAGGCTCTGTAGGGTGATCTCGTCGCTCATGCTCTCCTCCTTGCATCGGGCTGTTACCCGCGGGATATCTACAGCTTGCCGGCCATACGCCGGATATATGCCTTGTACGCCCGGCCCGCTGGCGTATCCGCCTCGGCGAGCCCTTCCAATCCGCCCAGTTGCTCCGGCCTCGGGGGCTCCGGGCGTAGTGGAGGCTCCGGTCTGGGACGTTCCACATCCAATGGAACCCTGCCCCTTAGCAGTTCGAAGATGACTTTGTCAAAGCATTCCTCGCCCAGGAAGGCGTTGACGCGTTGGAGGATTTGCGGCTGGAAGTAGCTTAACTCCTGGCTGGCTATGGAGTTTTGCACGCCAAGCACAAGCGTCGGGCCGCGCCGTTCCATGGGCCGGGCCTCTGCCGCCAGTTCGCCCAGAACCTCTCCCCAGTGCCGCCAAAGCCGCAGAAACTTGAGTTCTTCGCCCGAGCCGAGCCGGCGCAGGAATTTCGCCGCGGCATCACCGGCCCTCAAGGTCCGCCAGGTGCGATCCTTGCGCCGAATTACCGGCCAATCCTTGCGCTTCATGCCCCGCTTCTACTGCCCCGGCGGCCGCTTGGCAACGAGCTTGTTGACAGGCGCGATCGCTGGCGGTATGCATGCATTCGTATATAAGGATATTGTAATATATGGCACTGCTTCGCTGGCTCAAGGCTCTCTCCGACGACACCAGGCTGCGCCTGCTACATCTGCTCTCGCGCTACGAGTTGTCCGTGGGCGAGGTCGTGCAGGTGCTCGGCATGAGCCAGCCGCGTGTCTCACGCCACCTCAAGATCCTGGCGGACGCCGGGCTGGTGCAGGTCCGGCGCGACGGATTGTGGGCTTTCTATAGCGCCACGAGCCATGGCCAGGCCGCCGAGTTTCTGTCCTGCATGGGCCCCTGGCTGGGCCAAGCCGCAGGCGCAGCGCAGGACATGGACTCGGCCGAGGCGGTCATGGCCGCCAGGCGCAGTGAAACCAAGCGCTTCTTCAACCGCGTGGCCCCGAACTGGGAGGCCATGCGCGGCGAGCTGCTGAGCGGTTTCGATCTCTCGGCGGCCATCCTGGGCCTGCTGCCCAGAAACGCCGGCCCGTCCGGCGACCTGGGTTGCGGCACCGGCGGCATGCTCCCGGAGATCGCCTTGCGCGCGGGTACGGCTATCGGCGTGGACAACTCGCAAAGCATGTTGGACATCGCCCGCGCACGTTTTGCCGCGGAATCGGCTATCGAACTGCGCATGGGCGAGCTGGAGCATTTGCCCTTGCGGGACGGCGAGCTGGCTTCGGCGGTCATGAACCTGAGCCTGCACCATCTCTCGCGGCCCGAGCAGGCCGTTGTCGAGGCGGCTCGCGTGCTTGCCAACGGCGGCGTGCTGGTCATCGCCGACTTCGGCCGTCACGACCGCGAGGAGTTGCGCCAGCGTTACGGCGACCGCTGGCTCGGCTTCGATGAAGACGACCTGCGCGTCTGGATCGCCCAGGCCGGGCTGCATCTGGAGAGCTTGAACGCCCAACGCCTGGAGAGCGGGTTGACGCTGCTCCTGGCCATGGCGCGAAAGAGATAAAGGCACTGGGAGGGCGCTGCCCTCCCAGACCCACCCGCCAGGGGAATAATTCCCCTGGACCCTTGTTTCGCTCCGGCCGGAGGGACCGGCCGGAGCGCGGGCCGCAAACGCGGGTTTGCCGAAGCGACAGCGGCGGCGAAGACGCGCTTGCTTTGCCGACCCACCTTAAGGCGTGTCGGCGTATGACGGGAAATCATCCCATGCCGCAAAGCAGGGGGTCCGGGGGAATCGCATTCCCCCGGACGGGGTTCGGGGCCGTCAGCCCCGATTCACCGCAACCTAACGATTTGGAGGATACGCACATGGCTGTTCAGCCTATCGATCTGAAGCTTCCCTACAAGGTCAAGGACATGTCCCTGGCCGACCTCGGCCGCAAGTACATGCAGCTTTCCGAGAACGAGATGCCCGGCCTCATGGCCCTGCGCGAGAAGTACGGCCCGCAGAAGCCCCTGGCCGGCAAGCGCGTCATGGGCAGCCTGCACATGACCATCCAGACGGCCATGCTCATCGAGACCCTGCACGCCCTGGGCGCGGACATCCGCTGGTGCTCGTGCAACATCTTCTCGACCCAGGACGACGCCGCCGCGGCAATCGCCGCCGCCGGCACGGCAGCGGTCTTCGCCTGGAAGGGCGAGAACCTGGAGGAGTACTGGTGGTGCACCGAGCAGGCCCTGACCTGGCCCGACGGCGGCGGACCGGACCTGATCGTGGACGACGGCGGCGACGCGACCCTGTTCGTGCACCACGGCGTCAAGATCGAGCAGGACCCGAGCCTGTTGGACAAGAAGACCGACAACAAGGAATTCCGCATCGTCATCGAGCGGCTCAAGGCCAGCTATCAGGCCGACAAGACCAAGTGGACGCGGATAGCCAAGAAGATCAGGGGCGTGTCCGAGGAAACCACCACGGGCGTGCACCGGCTCTACCAGATGCATAAGAAGGGCGAGCTGCTCTTCCCGGCCATCAACGTCAACGACTCGGTGACCAAGTCCAAGTTCGACAACCTCTATGGTTGCCGCGAGTCGCTGATTGACGGCATCAAGCGCGCCACTGACATCATGATCGCCGGCAAGGTCTGCCTGGTTTGCGGCTACGGCGACGTGGGCAAGGGCTGCTGCCAGGCTCTGCGCGGCATGGGCGCGCGCGTGCTGGTGACCGAGATCGACCCCATTTGCGCCCTGCAGGCGACCATGGAAGGCTATCAGGTCACCACCGTCGAGGACGCCCTGCCCGTGGCCGACATCTTCGTGACCTCCACCGGCAACTACAAGGTCATTCGCGGCGAGCACCTGGAAGGCATGAAGAACGAGGCCATCCTGTGCAACATCGGCCACTTCGACAACGAGATCGACATGGCCTACCTGGAAGATGGCGGCCAGTGGGAGCGCCTGAACATCAAGCCCCAGGTCGACAAGTGGATCAACAAGAAGACCGGCCGCGCCATCGTCATCCTGGCCGAGGGCCGGCTGGTGAACCTGGGCTGCGCCACGGGGCACCCCAGCTTCGTCATGTCCAACTCCTTCACCAACCAGGTCCTGGCCCAGCTCGACCTGGCCAAGAACGACTACCCGCCCTCCGTCATGGTCCTGCCCAAGAAGCTCGACGAGGAAGTCGCCCGTCTGCACCTGGAGCGCCTGGGCGTGAAGCTCACCAAGCTCACCGATGAGCAGGCCGAGTACATCGGCGTGGACCACGAAGGTCCGTTCAAGCCCGATCATTACAGATACTAGCTTCCACTGGGAGGGTCCGGTTCAGGCCGGGCCCTCCTTTTTCATCCGCCCACCGGGAGAATCACAATGACAGGGAATCTCAGCCCCAGCGCCCGGCGTGTCCAGGCGCACCTCGACTCCTTCGGAATCGCCCTGGAAGTTGTCGAGTTCCCCTCATCCACGCGCACGGCTCAGGACGCAGCGGATTCCGTTGGCTGCGAAGTGGCCCAGATCGCCAAATCCCTGGTCTTTCGCCGCAAGGACACGGGTGGTCCGCTGCTCGTCATCGCCAGCGGAGCCAACCGCGTGGACCTGGTCAAGGTCTCCGCGCTACTCGGCGCGCCCATCGCCAAGGCGGACGCCGACTTCGTGCGCGAAGCCACGGGTTACGCCATTGGCGGCATCCCGCCGTGCGGCCACGCAACAGCGATCGAAACCATCCTCGATGATGATCTGATGGGCTTGGAGGTCCTCTGGGCCGCCGCGGGAACGCCCAATGCCGTGTTCCGCCTGACGCCGAGCGAGCTTGAGCGGATCACGGGCGGCCGCGCCGCCGATATCAAGGCCTCCTAACCTCTCTGCCCGGCTCTCAGAACACCACGGAAATGTTGACCGACCCGAACCACTGGACTTCGGGCTGCTGCGTGAACTCCTTGGTGCGCATGGTGTGAGTGTACGTGACCTTGACTCGTCTGATGAGCAGCGCCGCGCCTGCGCTCAAGTCCGCGACCCACTCCTCCTTGTCCACGCTGTGGCTGTCGCGCCAGGTGTTGCCGTCCAGGAAGATGTTGTGGGCCACATAGCGGCCATCGGCGACAGCGAAGAAGTGCCAGCCGTACTTGCCGTTGAGCCGGGGATCGTCCGGAGTGGTTGGCGCGGTGGTGCCGCTGTGGCCCACCTGCCAGGCCAGGGATGAGCCGAAGTCCGAGGGCAGGTTTTGGCCTGCGCGCAGTTCCAGGCCGGCATTGGCGAAGGTGTATACGTTTCCGGCCACGCCTCCGAAATGCGGGATGGCGTCGAATCCCCAGCCGGGGCCGGACCAGTCCGTAACCCGCAGGTAGCGCTGCCAGGCGAGCATGAAGCCGGGTTCGTTGCGCAGTTGGTTGTCCCAGCCCTTCGATTCCTGGTCTTCGGTATGGATGAAGTTCTGGGCCTCCTCGCCCAGAGCCCAGGGACCTACAACGCCCATGGTCAGTTCCAGGGCGTCCAGCTGACGCCTGCTCTGCTTGTTCAGGCCCAGGGCGATATTCAGCCAGCCGGCATAGGGCCTGTCATCCTCGATCAGGTCCGGATTGCTCGTGCTTGCCGGAGTGAACATGGATTGACTGCCCGCGAAGGTCCATCTGCGGAAGAACTCCGAGGACTCCCACAGGGGCAAGCTGAGCCAAGATATGTCGTCGCTGATGCGTGCGGCTGCGTCCTGTTCGATGGGCGCGGATATGTAGGCTATCCTGACATCGTTGGTGTTCCAGCGATCATCTCCGCCGAACCAGTCATTGTCCTGGATGGCCTCGAAGACCCGACCGTCTTCGAACGAGACGGCCTGGACCGCGGAAGGCGCTAGCAGCGCCAGAAAGATCAGGATGCATGAGAGAATGTGCTTTTGAACCGTCATTAACGCTCCCCTGGTAAGCGATACATGTCAAAAACGAATCAACTCTTCCCTACCGAATCGATCAAGTGTATCGCATGCGCCGGATCATGGGGATGAGAAATTGAGATCTTGCGTTCACTTGCCGCATTTTTGGGGCTGGGTCTTTTCGCGGGCGGCTTCGGCACGGTTTAGGCAAAGAACGGGCGCTTCATGGCCCGGCGGAGTCAAGGATTCGACTCGACGTCCATTGACCGTGCGAAGGCGTCGGCATTTGTCATACAGGTGGGAACGTATGAAGATCGGCTATTTTTTGGATCGGCTAACCCTGTGCGGTGAAACCAAGGCCGTAGGCCGTCAATTCGCCATGCTTAGGGACATGGGGCACGAGGTGCTCCTTTTTACAGGGCATGTCGAAACCGGCTTCGATTTCGGCCTGAAGCCGATCATCGTCTCCGGCATGTCCGAAATAGCGGCTCACGGTGTGCAGGCTCTGGTTTGCACCAATATGCGTGATTTCCGCAAAACACGCGCCTGCGGGTGCCGCAGCATCATGTTCCATCAGGCCAGCGACCTTGATCGGCTCCGGGAGGACCACGATCTGCGGAAGGCCGAGGGCCGTGATGGAGCCATAGGTCGGCTATTCCTGGGGCTGAAATACGCGCTACGCCGCAGGTCGGTGCGCCGCCATTATCGCGCGCGCCCCGTGCGCTGGGTATCCACGCCCTATCTGCACAAGATGTTCAGGGAGGGCTACGGCCAGGAGACGGCCCTTGTCCGCGATTATGTGGATGCCGGCGCGTACTGGCCGGGCGGCGCGCGATCCGAGGGGCCGCGCACGGTATTGTGCATCGGCGACAGCCAGGTCGCCCATCACAACGTGGGCTTTGTCTACGAAAGCCTGCGCAAGCTTAAGGCCGAGCATCCCTTCCGCCTGGTGCGCGTCTCGCCACGGCCCATTCCTGCTTCCGAAGCCAAGCTGGACCTGGTGGACGAGTTCCATGTCATCGAGAGCGACGCCCAGATGGCCGCGCTTTACCGCGAGGCCGATGTGCTGGTGGCGTCCTATCTGGCCGAGGGCGTGGGCCCCATGGCGCTGGAGGCCATGGCCTGCCGCACCTTGTGCATGCTTTCGGCCATCGAGCCCCACCAGCGCTATGCGGACCCGCTGCCGGAGCAGCCGGCGCAGTTCGCCCTTTTCCACGATCCCCGCGATCCCGCGGCATTGCCTAGCCTGCTGAACAGGCTTTTTCGTCAGCCCCAGGTCTTCGAGCGCGTCAGGGACGCGGGCCTGCAGCTCAGCCGTTTTTACGCTCCGGCAGGCACGCGCGAGGATCTGCGCCAGGCGCTGGAGATGATCGAGGGCAGGCGCTGAGGCGTATTTTCAAAGCCGCTTGCTGCTGGTCGTGCGACCAGCCAGAAATAATGCATCAAGAATCGCGGGTGCAGGGGACGCTTGTCCCCTGCCGGGTGGAGTTTGAGGAGGGCAGCGCCCTCCTCAATTCGTTTTGGAGACAGAGCTAAGAGCTTACTTTATCCCTCGCTTGCCGGAGCGGCTTGCGCCTGAGTCGCCAGACACAGACCGCGAGCCAGCAGGAGAGCCAGGCCGAGCATGCCGCAGAGCACGGTCACCAGGGCGGTCCAGCCGAAGCGGGCGTAAACCAGCCCGGGCAGGAACGAGCCAAGCGTGCCGCCCGTGTAATAGAAGGCGATGTACAGGCCGTTGACCATGCCGCGGTTTTGGTCCGACAGGCTGTTGAGCAGTCCGGGGGCCAGAGCGTGCACGAAGAACATGCCGGCGCAGAACGGGAACATGCTCAGAAACGCTGTCGTGAGCCAGGGCAGGGCGAACAGGACAGTCGCGGTCATGTGCAACGCAAGGCCAGCGATCATGGCGTTGCGCTCTCCGCCCAGAATGCGGCAGATCCGTCGCGACGTGAGCGCCGCGGCTATGCCCATGAGGTAGCCGAGGTAGGCCGCTCCGATGCGCAGTTCCGAGATCCCGCTGTCCAGGCTGGCCAGGCGGTGGGGCAGAAAATTGAGCAGCCCCGTGTACACGAAGAAGCAGCAGAAGATGATCAGGTAGACGCGCAGGAAGGCTGGCCGGCGCAGGATTTCGGGCATGGCGCTCGGCCGGATGCGCTCGAAGCGGGCGCGCGCGTCGGGGTCAAGGCTCAGCAGCAGGACGAGGCAGGCCGACAGCGCCAATCCGATCGCCCCGAAAGGCGCGCGCCAGTCGAAGGCCGTGGTGAGCAGGCCAGCCATGAAGCGCCCGAAAAATCCCCCGAAAATTGTCGCGGCCACATAGAAGGCCATGGAGCGCTGCACGGCCTCGGGCCGGCTGTGGGTGGCAACGTAGGTCATGAGCCCGGTGAGCGCGGCCGGGATGAGCAGCCCCTGCGCGAACCGCAAGGCCAGGAACGGACGCAGGCCGTCGCAGAAGGCCAGGGCCGTGGTGGTCAACGCCAGACCCAGCACGCTGACCATGAGCATGCGCCGGGCCTGGATGCGCTCCAGGAGCAGGCCATACGCCAGTGGGGCGATGCTCAGCGGCAGCAGGGCCACGGTGATGAACAGCGCGGAGGTTTGGAGCCCCACGCCGAAATGGGCGGCGAGCACTCGCTGTATGGGCTGGGGAGCGTACAGCGAGCAGACTACCGCCACGGTCGTGGTCAGAATGGCGATCAGTTGCAGCGGGCGCATGGAAATCTTGCATATACCCATGCATTCTGCTTGGCAAAGAGGCTTGCCGGGCTCGACGTCAATTTCTTGTCTAGAGCAGAATGCTTTTAAGACGCCCGCTCCGGCGTTGACGGCGCAAGTGAATTGCGCCTACGCCTACGCGGCGGCAAGCTATGTCGACGCATGGCTTGCAGAGCATTTTCAAAAAGCAAAATGCTCTAAATGGGCCGATAAGCCTTGTATGTGGCTAAAGGGTGTTTATACTCTTCTTGCGGAGGCGCGGGTCGAGAGAACGGCCCAGGAGAATGAACAGCACGATAAGGCGCTTCGCAATGCCCGTACGGAGATGTCGCGGCCCCGGTTCCTGAAACCGGGATTGCTCCTCCAGGGCTCCAAGCGCAGGGTCCGCGGACCTCGGCCCTGAAGGCCACGTCCAAAGGCTCAAGTAGGACAAGCATTCTCGACCGCTACGGCCCGCGTCCTCCTGCACCTTGCATGGCTCTCGCTGGTCGAGCCTTCCAATGTCGGCAACCGGTACTCCGCCGAATCCATAAGCGTCCTGGGAAACCGGGGCGCATTTTTTTGTGCGGATGACAACCGCGCCGGATGCGCTCCTCCGGCCCCCGCTAATACTGCCCATGCCATCATAAAATCCCTGTCACGGCACCCTGCGTATAGCGCGACTAGAGCAGATTGCTTTTAAGACGCCCGCTCCGGCGTTGACGGCGCAAGTGAATTGCGCCTACGCCGAAGCTAGCTGCAAGCCATGCCGACGCATGGCTTGCAGAGCATTTTCAAAAGCAAAATGCTCTAATATTTGAAAGGGCTTTGAACCTACCAGGACCAGCCTCTATGGAACGGAGCCCGGACTGAGGAGGCAAGTTCGCATATTGCTCTTGTGTCGAAAGCAGGCAGAGTGTGCGGGCGGCTTTGGGCGAGACTTTTAATTGTGGGAAATAGATTTGAGGACGTCGCGGCGCGCCCTATTGAGCGCGCCGCGACGTATCGGTTCCTCCGGCGGCCGTTTTCGGTCGGCGGTAACGGCCTCCATCCCCATATGCTCGTCTAGTTAGCCCCTTGGACCGATTATACGCCAGTGGCTTAGTTTATCAGGCCCTAGGGGCGCAGACCAGTCCGGAACGGTTGCGGCTCCAGTGGAATTGGGGTAACCAACTCGGCTTGGCCATCCGCCGATCGGACCCCTGGACAGAGCATGATCACAGTCAACAGCATCGACGAGATTTCCTTGGCCCTGGAAGGCTCCTGCGCAACCATCGGCAACTTCGACGGCGTGCACAAGGGCCATCAGCGGCTTATCAGCATGACGGCGCAGCGGGCCCTGGAACGCGGCCTGACCAGCGTGGTGGTCACCTTCGAGCCCCATCCCCTGCGTTTTTTCACGGGCCGTAAGAGCCCGCCCAGCATCACCTTGCTGCCCCAGAAGCTGGAGCTTATCGCGGCCCTGGGCCCGCAGGTGACCCTGGTGCTGCCCTTCAACCACGAGTTGGCCGCCCTGGAGCCTGAGGCGTTCGTGCGGCGTTACCTCGTGGACGGCCTGCGTGTGAAGGAGCTGTTCATCGGCTATGACTACGCCTTCGGCAAGGGCCGCCTGGGCAATTACGGGCTGCTTACGCTGCTGGGCCAGGAGCATGGTTTCGCGGTGGAGCAGATAGACCCGGTCATCGTAGGCGAGGCCATTGTCAGCTCCACGCGCGTGCGCGACATGGTGGAGTCCGGGCGGGTTTGGGAAGCGCACGATCTCCTGGGCCGCTTCTATCAGGTCAGGGGCATGGTCATACACGGCCGCAAGCGCGGCGGCGATCTGCTCGGTTTTCCCACGGCCAACCTTGAGCCCTATGACGAGTTGCTGCCCAAGCCCGGCGTCTACGCCGTATGGGTGGAAACCGAATATCCGGGCGAGCTGCGCAGGGGCGTGGCCAATATCGGCCATAATCCCACCTTCGGCGAGAACGCCCTGTCCGTGGAAGCGCACATTCTGGACTACAAGGCTCAGCTTTATGGCCGCGAAATCCGCATCCACTTCGTGCAGCGCATCCGCGACGAGCGCAAATTCAGCGGCCCGCAGGAGCTTGTGGCGCGTATCAACGAGGACGTACGTCTGAGCCGACAAATACTGGATCTGGCTGCAGCCAGGCCATAAGGGCGGAGCATGGATAGGAGCACGGACACGCAACCTGACGACGCAGCACACAGCGTATCCGGAAATGCGCCTGGCCGCACGCCCGACGGCATGCCCGACATGCCCGGCCTGTCTGGTAAGACCGCCGCCATCACGAATTCCCCCCTGGCTCTGCTGCTCAGATACTTCCGCTTTGGCAGGGATATCCTGCGTTCCTATCGCCAGATCAGCCATGTTCGCTGGCTGCTCATCGGCATCGGCGTGGGCGTGCTCTCGGGTCTGGGGGCCGTGCTGTTCTATTTGGCCGTAGAAGGCGGCAAGCACCTGTTCCTGACCGTGCTGGCAGGCTTGAGCCTGCCAGCGCCCTCGGGCGAGGCGCTCTTCCACGCTGCGGGCCACGGCGGCCGGCAGGCCAGCGATGCGGCGAGCGTCATGGCCCACGCCCGGCCCTGGGTCATCCCGGCCCTGACCACGGCCGTGGGTCTGCTCACGGGCTGGCTCGTGCAGCGCTTCATCCCCGACACCACCGAGAGCGGCACCGACGGCACGGACTCCATGATCAAGGCCTTCCATCGCCAGGAAGGCAACATCCGCCCAAAGGTCCCGCTCATCAAGACCCTGACCGCCATCCTGACCATCTCCACGGGCGGCAGCGCGGGCCGCGAGGGTCCCATCTCCCAGGCCGGCGCGGGCATCGGCTGTTGGATGGCCGACCGGCTGGGGCTGACGGTCAAGGAGCGGCGCATCCTGCTGCTGGCCGGCGCTGCCGGCGGGCTGGGAGCCATCTTTCGTGCGCCCTTGGGCGGCGCGCTCACGGCCGTGGAGGTCATCTACAAGGAGGACTTCGAGGCCGAGGCCCTGCTGCCCGCTGTGCTCTCCTCGGTAGTCGCCTACAGCCTGTTCACGCTCTTTTACGGCACCGAGCCCATCCTGGGCCTGCCGACCTTCCGTTTCCAGAACGTCTGGGAGCTGCCCTTCTACGCCTTGTTGGCCGTTGCCTGCTCTGCCGCGGGCTGGTTCTATGTGCGCAGCTTCTATTTCATGAAGTATTCGATCTTCGCGCGCATCCGCGACAAGGTCGGGATCATGTGGACAACGGCCCTGGGCGGTCTGTGCATGGGGCTTTTGGGCATCGTCTTCCCGCAGGTGCTGTCCGACGGCTACGGCTGGCTGGAAATGGCCGTGCTGGGCCAGGTGCCGGCCATGCTCATGCTGGCCATCATCCTGGGCAAGACCCTGGCCACCTCGCTGACCATCGGCTCGGGCATGAGCGGCGGCATGTTCGCCCCGGCCATGTTCGTGGGCGGCCTGAGCGGCGGGCTCGTGGGCCAGCTCGGGCATAAGTGGTTCCCGGACATCGTGACCCAGCCCGGAGGCTACGTGCTGGTGGGCATGGCCGCCTTTTTCGCCGGCATAGCCAACGCGCCGATCGGTCCGCTCATCATGGTCACGGAGCTGACTCGCGGCTACGGCCTGCTGGCCCCGCTCATGCTGGCCTCGGCCCTGTGTCTGGTGCTGTGCCGCAAGGTCAGCCTGTACGAGAACCAGGTGGACAACAAGTTCGAGTCGCCGGCCCACCTGGAAGACCTGACCATCAACGTGCTGGAGAGCCTGCGCGTGCAGGACCACTACCGGCCCAGCCGGGTCACGGTGCTGGAAGAGGCCGTGACGCTCAAGGCCCTCACGGACATCATCGCCAACACCAACGAGACCTATTTTCCGGTGCGCGGCAAGGATGGCTCCGTGGTTGGCATCCTGTCCGTGCAGGACGTGCGCAAGCTGCTCTTCGAGCGCGAGCTGTTCGATCTCATCGTGGTGGGCGAGCTGGCCAGGAAACCTGTCACACTTTCGCCCCAGGACGACTTGTATACGGCCCTGCTCAAGTTCGTGGACACGGACTACGGCCAGATTCCCGTGATCGACCCCGACGATCCCACCGAAGTGCTGGGTCTGGTCAACAGAGAAGACGTGTTCCGGGCCTATTCCAAGACCATTCGTGACATCAAGGGCGACAAGGTGTCCGGGCAGGGCAGCTAAGGTTTATTGATTTTGATCAGGTCGCCAGGACCGGTCGGTTTCCACTCGCTTTCTTAGGAACGCCCCCGGGCGATCACGTTTACATTGCCTCCCATCGCCGCCCAAACAGGCTTCTCCTGAAGCCTGGGCCTCTGCTTTCAAGAAATTTCCGCAATTAGCATCTATATTCTCTTGTGCAGCATAGATGGCCTTCTGTAGTGATCTCTTGTCCGGTTTCCATAAATTTAAGTGGAAGGTCATGAGCATGAACATAAGGTCATTGAATGTTATTGGTCAAAAAAAATCATCGACGAAAGGACGCAGGTCCGTCCGTAGATTAGCGCTTCTGCCGATCTGGGCCATCTTTGTTCTGCTCGTGGTCATGGTTGTTCAGAATTCAACGTCCATCAATGAGTCTCCTTATCTTGCACTCACGGGCAATGCCATTTTCATGACAGGTATAGGCTATGCCGTAGCCTTCTTTTGCGCGAGATCATACTTGGCCCACGGACTTGAGAGCGCTTTGGTTCTTGGCTGCGGCCTGGTGGCCTTGGGGTCGTGCAGCTTCCTGTCGGGCATTGGCAAGCCGCTAGGTCTTGGCGTCAATTTTACCGTGACGGCCCAAAATGCTGGGACATTCCTATTCTCCACATGCTGCGCCGCGAGTTCACGTTTTAGCACGCGCGAGGCGCTGCATCTCGGGGAACATGTAGGCAAACCGTTCAGATTGGCCTGTTCCTATCTGATCGCCTTTTCGGCCGGAATTCTAATTATGGTCGCCGAACAGGCAGGGCTAGTGCCGGTCTTTTTCATTCAAGGCCAAGGCGCAACTCCGCTGCGGCAGCTCATTCTCATGATCTCCCTGGTTCTCTTGGCCTTCGCCACGGCCAACCTCCTGCATCTGTTCCAGCGCCGGAAGTCATCCTTCGCCTGGTGGTTCATGCTTGGGCTCATCACCATGATGGCCGGCACCCTGGCTTTCAGCATCAATCTGGGGGTGGGCAGTCCGCTCGGCTGGGTCGGGCGCGCGGCCAACTACCTCGGGTGCCTCTATCTGCTGGCCGCGGTGGTTGCCGCCTACCGCGAGGCGGATCGTTTCGGGCAAACCGTGGAGGACTCCATCCGCTCTTTTTTTCAGTCCGGGACCGGTTACCGGCTGCTCGCGGAGAATTCGCCGGACATCATCTGCAGGTTCGACCGGGAGCTGTTCTGCACGTATATCAATCCCGCCGTGGAAGCCTTGACCGGCGCCCCTGCCGACACATTCATCGGTTATTTTCTTCAGTCCCCCAGCCTGGAGGAGGGCAGCGGCAAGACCTTGGCCGCCGCAGTCCGGGGCGCATTCGACAAGAAAGCTGAACAATCGGCCGAGGTCGTATTTCGGACGCCCTCAGGCCATAAGCTGTGCCAATGCCGCCTTATTCCGGAGCGCGATGCTGACGAGCGCGTGATAAGCGTGCTCGGCATACTCAGGGACATCACGCAGGCCAGGGAGCAGGAGGAGCGCTACAGGGTCGTATTTGAACAGGCCGCCGTGGGACTGAACCGGATTGATCTGGACGGGCGCTTCACAGAGGCCAACGGAAAGTTCTGCGACATCACGGGCTACGATCGCCATGAGCTTATCGGTCGTTCGTTCACGCATGTGGTTCATGCGGACGACATATCCGAGGATATCAATTTGTTCAGAAGGCTCATGGCGGGGGATATCGATGGGTTTGCCGCGGAGAAGCAAGTGGTGCGCAAGGACGGGACGATCGTGTGGGTCAACGTGACCATATCCTTGGAGCGCAATGCCCTGGGGCGCTTGGTGGGGACCATAGGCGCCATGGAGGACATCACCGCGCGCAAGCGGACCGAGGAGAAGCTGTACCGTCGGGAACAGGAGTTCCGGGCCCTGGTCGAGAACAGCCCGGACATCATAGTCCGTTTCAATCGCGACCTGAAGCGCGTGTATGTCAATTCGGCGGTCGAAGCCCTGCACGGGTTGCCGGCTTCCCATTTCATAGGCAAACCGCTTTCGGAGACGCGCATCGCGGACAGTGATGGCAAAGCCTTCGAGGATGCCTTGCACAAGGCTATGGAAAACGGAACGGATGAGTGCATCGAGGTAGCCTATGCACGGCCGTCCGGAGAGATAGTCTACTACGAGACCAGGATCGTTCCCGAGTTTTCATCAGATAGGCAAGTGGTGTCGATGCTGACCATCTCCCGAGAAATAACGGCCAGGCGGAGCACCGAGCAGGAGTTGCGCCGTCGGGAACAGGAGTTCCGGGCGCTGGCCGAGAACAGCCCGGACATCATCGTGCGTATCGGCAAGGACCTGAAGCGCAGCTATGTCAACCCGGCCATTAGCAGGCTGCAGGGCATGCCTCCCAGCTATTACCTGGGCATGCACGTGAGGGAGCCTGCGCGGCCTGATCGGGAGAAGTTTCTCCGGGCATACGAGGAACTGCTCAAGCAGGTCCTGGCCAGCGGTCGCGAGGAAAGCCATGAGTACAGCCTGACGACGATCAACGGGCCGCGGCACTTCCATTGTCGGCTTACGCCCGAATTCGCGCCATCTGGAGAAGTCGTCTCGGTCCTGTCCATCAGCCGGGACGTCACAGCCTATAAGGAGCTGGAGCAGGAATTGCGCCGGGCCAGAAACGCGGCTGAGGTCGCCAACCAGGCCAAAAGCGAGTTCCTGGCGGCCATGAGCCATGAAATACGCACGCCCATGAACGGTATAATCGGCATGACCGATCTTGCCCTGATGGGCGGCTGCGACTCAAAGGCCTCCAGCTACCTGGGGTTCATCAAGGAGTCGGCGCATTCGCTCCTAGAGCTCATCAACGACATTCTCGACTTGTCCAAGGTGGAGTCCGGCCGCATGGAGCTGGAAAAGAAGGCCTTCGATTTGAGGAAGTCGCTGGAAAGCCTGTTGCAGCCGCTGCGCCTCTCGGCCCAGCGCAAGGGCGTGGAGCTTTCATGGTATGTCGGGCCCGAGGTGCCGGAGCTGCTCATGGGCGATGACCTTCGGCTGCGGCAGGTCTTCACGAACCTTGTAGGCAATGCCCTCAAGTTCACCTCCTGGGGTTCGATCACCATCGCCATCGGAGTGGCGGAGGCTGCGGACAGTCGGGAGACGCCGGAGCCCGGCGCGAGCCAGGAAGAGATTTCGCTGCAAGCCACGGTGAGCGATACGGGCATCGGCATTCCGCCCGACAAGCTTCAGCATGTCTTCGAGAGCTTCGCCACCCTGGGTCACGACAAGGAGTACGGCGGCACGGGCCTGGGGCTGGCCATTACCAAGAAGCTCGTGGAGATCATGGGCGGCACGATCTGGGCGGAGAGCCAGCCGGGGCAGGGCAGCGTGTTCGGCTTCACCGTCAGGTTGGCGCGAGCCTCCGAGGCCGAGTCCACCTGTCGCGAGCAGGTCGCCGGGCAGTCCGGCCCCATGACTGTGCCGCTCAGGATTTTGGTGGCCGAGGATAACGAGATCAACCAACTGGTCATGCGAGATTGGCTGGACGAGATGGGCCATATGGTCATCTGTGTGCCAAACGGCCGAAAGGCCATTGATCTACTTTCGCAGGGGCGCTTCGATCTGGTGTTCATGGACGCGCAGATGCCGGAAATGGACGGCATCGAGGCCACGCGCATCATTCGGCAGAGTCCGCCCCAAGGAGTCGATCCGGCCATTCCCATCGTGGCCCTGACGGCCTATGCCCTCAAGGGCGACCGCGAGCGTTTTTTGGCGGCAGGCATGGACGATTACCTATCCAAACCCCTCGACTTCGAAGAACTACATCGGATATTGGCGGAATTCGCCTGGAGGAAGGCCGCGAAGTCGGGCTAAGGCGGTTTACAAGAGATGGGAAGGCCTTCGCCCTTTCTCCACCCTCCAGGATCTTATAACGTCTGTGGAATAGTGCCGTGTTTGGCATGCTGCCATGGCGCTCCTGCCTCCCAGGGGCCGCTGAAACCGCACAAGGCCGGCGTCCACCGAAGATTCGCCCCGAACTGAGAATGGCCGCGCAGGCTGAAGGCGGCAAAAGCCTAGAGCAGATTGCTTTTAAGACGCCCGCTCCGGCGTTGACGGCGCAAGTGAATTGCGCCTACGCCTACGCGGCGGCAAGCCATGCCGACGCATGGCTTGCAGAGCATTTTCAAAAGCAAAATGCTCTAATTGGTGGGGCGCATTCGCAGCCGTTTCATGATTTGCCGGCACCAGGAAGCATCGTTGGCGTGCTGCAGACTCTGGATCTGTTGTTCAGCGCGCGCGAGGCTGGCTTGCAGTTCCCTCAGCAGTCTGTCGGCGGTTTCGAGCTTGCGTCCCAGGTCTTGCATCTTGGTCAACAACTCCCGCGACGAGGGGTCGCCGGGCTCGGAGTCCTGGCCGGCAGGCCGATTGCGGCGGAAGGAGGCCGCAGCCTCGGCGCGCCGATCGGGATCGCCGGGCAAGGCCTGGTCGCATTCCAGGCAGACGTAGAATTCAAAGGTATAGGGCCTGGTATCCTGGAAGGACGTCAGGCGATAGGCCAGAAAGCCGTGCTCGGCCAACTCGGACAGCAGATCCAGAAATGAGCGCGGCGTGAAAACCCAGCAGTGGCAATCCACGTACTCGCCATTCTGGGCCTTGCGGGTCTGGGAAAGGGCGTAGTCGAAGTCATGGATGCGCGAAAGGTTTGAGATGTCTAAACGGCCTTGCCAAGCTTCCCGGAGCGGAAGCTGCACGACTTTACGGTAGTGGTCAAAGACCTGCTGTGGACTGGGCCGGCGCAGGCTCTGCAGATGGGCGCTCATGGCCTCGGTAAGACGGCTGGGCGTTCGTTGAAAGTCGAAGGTGTAGCGCTTGTCGGGCACGGTCAGGCAGAGCCGTCCGCCGGGCCGCAGCACCTGGGCCACCTCGCTCAACCAACCCACCAGATCCGGCACGTGCTCGATGACGTGGCTGGCCACGGCATAGTCCAGGGGCAAGTCGTCGCGCAGCACTTTGGGCAATGCATCATTCCATACGCGGTCCACATCCACGATGGCGGCTGGATCTCTGTCGGTTCGGTGAGCATGCCGAGCGCGCAAGACATCCGTGGTTGTGTAGTCGATATAGAGGATGCGACCGTCGTCCTTGGTCACAAGGGGGCGATTCAGGGGGCCGAACTCGATTCCGCGCTCCGTGCGCGGATCAATGTCATTCAGGAGAACTGTCTTACGAACCTGTTCCAGGCTCATGCCGGTCGTGTTGCGCTGCTGTTGCATGGCTGCCCTCCGCATCCTGAACTATCAGGCCTTCAGGAGCGGAGAGAAGCAATGATTATTTGCGGCGGGGAAAATTATCAGGTCATGCGGTCCGGACTGCTCGGCCGGAAGCTACTGTTTGGCCCAGCCTTGCTGCTTGATTTCGCCGCCGGCCAGGTCAACATCCAGGATCTTGCGCGGCCGCACGCCCAGGCGGTTTTCCATGCCCGCGCGCTTGACCACTACCCGGCCGACGCGGTCCAGCAAAAGCTCCAGGGCCTGGGCGATCTCTTCCTGGGCGTGGCTTACCAGGGCCATGCCGGTGTTGCCGATATCGTCGATGAAGACCTTCCTCGGCTCCTGGTCCTCGAAACCGAGGTCGATGAAAGTCGTGAAATACTTCTCCAGGGGCGCTAGTGCATTGCGCACCAGATCCTGCAATTCCTCATCATATGTATCATGGCTCATGGGCCGTTCTCCCTCTCGTATTCTGCTTGGGTGGGACGGAGCGTCCCGGACAAGTCTTAATATATAACGTGGCCGGCGCGGACATGCAACGCCGTCCTGGCCTGCTGGTCCTGCCGGGATTCAGCCCGGATCAAGCGCCTCGTCTTCCCCAGGCGGCGAAAAGCGGGTCCGACGTAATCCGTTCTCGAAGTAATCATTATTAGAGCATTTTGCTTTTGAAAATGCTCTGCAAGCCATGCGTCGGCATGGCTTGCCGCCGCGTAGGCGTAGGCGCAATTCACTTGCGCCGTCAACGCCGGAGCGGGCGTCTTAAAAGCAATCTGCTTTAGATACGGGGGCCAGGCTGCTCCCCATATGGAAGGCTCTGGCGGGAAAGGTTTCAGCCGTCTGCACGCCGGCAGTTCGGCGGGTAAATCACGGATTCCTCGATCATGGGCCAGAAGGGATAGTGCCGGGCTTGGCGGTCCCGGCGCGACAGGCGGCCGGGCAGGAATCTGACCAGGTCGCGCAAGCCTTCGAGCATGGCCTGGGCAATGGCCAGGCCGTAGCGCCGGTCGTGCAGCAGCAGATTGTACCCGCTGACCAGGCCGGCCATGGGCCATCCGAGCAGATAGGCCTTGAGGATCTTGGCCGGCGGATAATTGCGCAGCACGACCTTGTAGCTGTTGCGCTCGCAGAAGTAGCCGCGCCGCCAGGCGCCGGAGCGGTTGGTGGTGACCGAGCACTCGTGGAGCACGCTGGCTTCGGGCACGCACCAGATGTCCCAGCTCGCTTCGCGCAGCCTCAGGCTCAGGTCCACGTCCTCGAAGTACATCTGGAACTCCTCGCAGAACAGGCCGCATTGGCTCAGGGCCTCGGCGCGCAGGAGCATGGCCCCGCCCGTGGCTCCCAGAACCTGGAAGGGCAGCCTGCCCAGGGACTCGGCAGGCTCACCGCAGGCCATGTCCCAAGCCTTGCCGGCCATGCCCAGGCGGATGCCGGCCGAAGCCGCCAAGTCCGGCCTGTGCATGAAACGCAGCAGCGGCTGGCAGGCCCCGGCTCTCGGGTGGGCGTCCATGAACTCGATCAGCAGGCGCACGCAGGACGGATCAATGAGCGTGTCGTTGTTGAGCACGAGCAGGTAGTCCGCTCCGAGCTCCAGGGCCAGGCGCATGCCCTCGTTGTTGCCTCGGCTGAAATAGTAGTTCTCGGGATTCTCCAGCAGCTCAACCTGCGGATAGCGCCGGCGCACGAACTCGGCCGAGCCGTCGCTTGAGGCGTTGTCCACGAGCATGGCCGAGAGGCCAGGGCAATCGCTGGCCAGCAGCGCGTCCAGGCAGGGACCCAGGAGGTCCAGCCCATTGTAGTTCAAGACGATGGCGCAGACGCGCATTGCCTGCATGTCTCCTTTTCGGCTGTCTATTATGATGTGCGGGCCATTGGCCGAGTCCGATTCGAAACCGCTTATCCGCCCGGCATCCTCCGCTTCAACATCGACCTGTCTGATGTGGCCTTCCCATGCTCCACGGGAGATGGAAAGGAAGCATACCTGCCCCGTCTCTTCTCGCCCATCCCCTATCAGGCTGATTCTGTCGCGGACCGCCACGGTCGTATTTATCTGATGCCCGTTTGGTCCGCCCTGCTTCGCGCGGCAGGTCCCTTGTCCAGGCAACACCCCTCATCATTTGCGAGCTAGGCTTGTTGCGCCTGGGCTCAGGTTCCCATGCGTTGGAACCTGGCGCATGCCCGGATCCATATAAGCTTCAGCGAAGGGTGCCTCCCTCCATAAAGAGTATACAGCTCAGCCTTATTTATCGCATCTCGCAATATAAAAAGTCATTTGAGAAAAACCTGTCCAAAAAATCCTTTGTTAGTGGGTTTAGCGGTATATAGTGCCATTACTCTTGGCATTCTATTGTGTGTGCTGCCATTAGTAATGAAATGCCAAGGTGTAAATGGAAGGAGGTGGATTTATTTCGCATGTAATAATCACACTGCAATGAAGTTCTGACGTGGAATTTCCATTGTATAGAGGGATTGGTTCAGCAGAGGGTCATGCGAAACATGTTCTTGTTGGAGAGAGGAGGGTTTCATGCTCAACCGCAGATTATTGTTCCTGGTGCTCGCATGCTGCCTGTTCGCCTTCGGGGCGATTGGCTGCAATGACGACGACGATGACGACAACGGCGGTAACGGAGGTAATGGTGGAAACGGCGGAGTCGGAGAAACCGCGCTTAGCGGCGATGTCGCAGGTTCGTTCATCCAGAATGCCGAAGTGGCCGTCCTGACGGTCACGGGGGATATTGTCGCCACTGCGACTACGGATAACACCGGCGGTTATACCGTTAACATCCCGGATGATGAGGATGGTCCCTTCCTCATCCGCGTCCAGGGAACGTCGGCTGGAACGAGCCAACTGGTCGAGGTCGGCACTGACGGCACGTCCCTGCCGCAGCCCTTTGCCGGCCCCTGGTACTCCATCGTGACGGCCGACGAGCTCACTGGCGACTCGCCTCAGGTCAACGTCACGCCGCTGACCACCATCGCGGTGTGGATGCTGCGCGCCGAGGCTGCCAAGAACGGACAAATCGACGATGCGCTCCTGGAGAACTACGGTCCCATGGTGGAAAACATGGCCACCAACGCCTTCGTCGCCGGTCTGGAAGCCGGTGGAGAGTTCCTTGCGCCGTTCAGTGCCTTTACCAGCCCCGCATTGCCCAAGGGCGACCTGATCGCCGAAGATGCCAGCGCGCTGGTGGCAAACAGAGCCGCCTCGGCCATCGCCAAGGACGTGCTCTCCAATCTGGGCACGCCCGTGCAGATCGGCTCCAGCGAATTTGCCGGCAACCTGGCCATGTTCGGCCTGGATCTGTCCGACGGCCTGGTCGATGGCGTAGTGGAGGGTTTCGGCGATGATAATGCCGCGGCTCTTACAGGCCTGTTCACCGAGGCCGTGGCGCTCATTCCTGGCGGCGATACCGCCACCGATCCCGGCGATGTGCTGACCGCGATCGAGACTCGATTCAATGAATACACAGGCAGCGACATCCAGACCGCTCTCGACAACCTGGGTCCAACCCTGACCGCCGAGGCCGAATTCTTGGGCGTCACCACCTCGCCCGCTTTCACCGTTCCGGCTTTTACGGCAATGTCTGAGCTGGTAACCAACCCGCCGGCGCAGATGATCCTGATCCTCAATCCGGCCGTGGTGGAGATCCCAGCCGGTGAAACCAGCAACGACACCGCTACCAGCACCCTTAACTTCGTGGTGCTCGACGGCAAGGGCGTCGATGTGACCGGCGACTATCTGCAGAGGTTCGCGGCCTCGGTCGTCTCAGATGACGGCGATGAATTCCTGCCCGCCACGCTGACTCCCGAACCAGTTACCGGCGGAGCCGGCTTCCAGGTCGAGACTCTGCCTTTCGTTGGCGTGGACAACACGGCCACGGTCACGGCCAACATCCTGGGCACCAGCCTCGATGGCCTGACCATTGACGGCGCCGACAGGCTCATCACCTTTGTCCAGCCCACGGACAACAGGCGTCCCACGGCCATCGAAAGCTCCAGCCTGGTGGTAAACGATGACAATACCAGCACAGTGACCATTAACCTGACCAGCACGGTAGAGCCCGTCGGCCAGCCGGATGCTCCGGGCGTGGCCACCTTGACCGTGGACAACGGCTGGTTCTGGGCCGGCACCCCCGATAACGTGAGCAAGTCGCTCCTGGGCATGGCTTTCGTGACTGGCGAGCCCTTCGATGTCGGCTACCTTAGCCCGGACAACGTGACCGGCACCACGGCTAATATCAGAATCGACCTGGATACTGACAAAAATATCACCGGCCTGGCCAGCGCGCCCATCAATGGAGGTTCTATTCTTCCCTAAAAGCTATCCATGAAATACGCATGATGGCATAGTGCCAAACGGGAGGCCGGGTTTGTCCGGCCTCCCGCATCCATAAACCCCAAACGCGGCTTAACGGAACAGCCATGACGCCGGAAACCCTGGTCATCATCCCAGCCAAGAACGAGCAGGAGTCGGTGCATCTCGTGGCCGGAGCCGTGGTCTCGGACCTGGGCTTGCCCGTGGTTGTGGTGGATGACGCCAGCAACGACGAAACCGCCGACGCCGCGCGCAGGGCCGGGGCGACCGTCCTGAGCTTGCGGCTGGGGCTTGGCGCATGGGGCGCCATGCAGGCCGGCATTCGCTACGCCCTGAGCAGAGGCTACAAGCGCTGCGTGACCATGGATGCCGACGGGCAGCACCCCGTGCAAAGCCTGCCCGTGGTGCTGGAACCGGTGCTGCGCGGCCGGGCCGATGCGGCCATCGGCTCTTGCACGAGCCGGGGCAGCCCCTTGCGGCAAGTCGCCTGGGGTCTTTTCCGGGGTATCGGCGGGCTGGGCGTGGGCGACCTGACTTCCGGCTTCAGGGCTTATAATCGTCGGGCCATGGAACTGCTGGCCGGACCACGCGCCACGCTTCTGGATTACCAGGACCTTGGCGTGCTCTTCCTGCTGCGCGGGAGCGGCCTGCGCATCGTGGAAACGCCCATCGCCATGGCCTGCCGCCTGAGCGGCCATTCGCGTATTTTCAACACCTGGCCTTCGGTGGGCAAATACATGCTGCACAGTTCCATCCTGGCAATGTCGAAGAGCGTGCGCGGTTCCCGCCAATCGGATAATGCCGGGGAGGACCAATGATCAGCCTGCAATGGACCACCGGCATTCTGGGCGTGAGCATAGCCCTGATCATCATTTATCTGGTGCGCCGCGACCACCTCTACACGCGTTACAGCGTGTGGTGGCTGTCCATGGCCGCGGCCATTTTCGTCCTGGGCGTTTTCCCGCGAATCTCCGACGTGCTGGCGGGCTGGCTGGGAGTGTCCTATCCGCCGAGCCTCATCTTCATTCTGGCCGGAGTGCTCTACGTGCTGAAGATTTTGACCATGGACATCGAGCGCTCCAAGATGGAGGTCAAGCTCCGTCGCCTGACCCAGCGTCTGGCGATCATGGAGGAGCGCCTGGAGCACAATGAGCGCATAAGTCAAGATTCTACGCTCCGCGCTGATTCCGAACGGCGTTCCACGCACCCCAAGCAGTAATCGGCCATGGCTTCGAACAACGCGCACGGCACGGAAGGACGCTTTTCGATCCTGCTCCTGGTGCTGATCGTCACGGCGGCCTGGACGCTGGGGCTGCACCTGGCGCGCCTGCCGGACTGGACGAATCAGCGCGGCTCGACCTTCGTGGCCGGACAGCCGCTGCTGACCACGGCCGATGGCTATTACTATTTGCGCCTGGCCGAGGAGCACGCGAGCGGCGAGTACCGCGACAGGGATGAGCTGCGGCCCGGCCAGATTAAACGGCCGGAACATGTTCCGCCCGTGAGCGCCCTGGCCTCCGCGCTGCACAAGACCCTATCCATCCCCATGCGCGAGCTTGCCTTTTACCTGCCGCCAGCCCTGGCCGTGCTGTCGAGTTTGGCCCTGGCTCTGGCCGGCTGGGCCGTGGCCGGGCCATGGGGAGGTCTTGCGGCGGGCTTGGCCGGGGCAGCCAGCCCGTTCTGGTTCGTGCGTTGCTCCCTGGGCTGGTTCGACACCGATCCGCTCAATTTGTTCTTTCCCGTCCTGGCCGCGTTGGGGTTGACCGGGTTCGCCTTTGGCCCTTGGGGCTATTGGAGCGCCCGGAGCCGGCAGGTACAGAACGAGCCTGAACAGCCGCCCGGATCGTGGCGCGTCCGTGCGGCACAACTGCTGCTGTGCGCCGCCGGGATAGTCGGCTTGGCCCTGTGGTGGCCCAGCGTCGGCCTGCTGGCCCTGCCGCTGTTCTGCTTGGCCTACGGCCTCAGTTTCATGGCTCCGGCATCCAGGACCGAACGGCTGGCCAAGCTCGGGCTGCTGCTTCTGCTGGCCGCTGGCCTGGGCTTCCTGGGCTTGGGCCTGCACCGTCACCTGCCCCAGGCTCTGGCCGGCTTTACGTCCCTGGGAGATTCGGCCCTGGCCCACCTGGGTCTCATCACCAAACAAAGCAGCGGCGCATTCGCCGAAGTGGGGCAGTCCATCTCCGAGCTGACGCCCCTGGAGATCAGCCGTTTGCCTCAGGATCTGGCGGGAGGCTGGCTTCCGCTCGCGGCATCCCTTGCGGGTCTGGCCCTGGCCGCGCTTCGGCGCGACTGGGCGGCGCTGATGCTTATCCTGCCATTTGTTCTCCTGGGTGCGTTGGCTGGCTTTGCCCAGCGTTTCGTCATCTTCCTGGTGCCGGCCTATGCTCTGGGTCTGTCCCTGCTGGCAGGCACCCTCGCCGCCAGGCCCGGAATCGCCCGGCTCCGCCCGGCAATGCGCCTGGCCCTGGCCGGGCTGCTGGCCATGACATTGGCCGCGCCCGGAGTCTGGGCCAGCCTGACCCGGCCTGTGCATCCCGCCTTCAATACCGCGCAGGCAGCCCTGGCCATGAGCGTCGGTTCGGCCGGCTCCAGCTCCGGCCTGTTCTGGAACTGGTGGGACCAGGGCTATTTTCTGCAGTACTTCGCAAAGGTGCCTACGTTGATCGACGGCGGCTCCCAGGATCCGGAGCGCATCTTCCTGGCCTCGCTGCCCTTGGCCTCCAATGATCCGGCCCTGGCCGCACGCTGGATGCGCTTCGTGGCCGCGCACGACGTGGAGGGCTTCCGCCGCCTGGCGCAGCGGCTTGGCGGACCGCGACAGGCCGCCGAGCTCCTGCGCGCGGTTTTCGCCGACCCGGAACAGACCGAGAAGATGCTGACCGCCGCTGGCCTCGATCCGGGCCAATGGAAGCCTTATCTGTTTCCGGCCATGCGTAAGCCCGTGTTCATCTATCTCACGGTGGACATTATCTACAAGGGCTGGTGGTACTATTACGGCAGTCTGTTCAGCGAGTCGCAGGCGAAAACACCGCCGGAAACCACGCTTGTGCCGATGGCCATGGCCACCATCGACAAAGGCCGAGGAACCATGCAAATCGGCCAGGGCATCCTGCCCCTGTCCATGGTGGTGGAGGTGAGCCGAAATGGCCTGGAGCATTCCCAGGGGGCTTCCGCCGAGGGCATGGTGGCCCTGCGCGTGGCGGGCTCGCCCTATCTGACGCTGTTGGTCCGGCCCATGTACGACAGCGTGGCCGGCCAGCTTTTATATGGAGATCCCAAGGGCTTCCAGGAATTCAAGCAGCTGGCTTACCACCCCTTCGTGGGCGGCGTCTGGCTCGTGCAGTAAGCTCGCGGTAAAGCTCCGTCATCCGCGCGGACACGGGAGCGATGTGCAGCTGCGTGTCGAAACGTTTCCTGCCGGCTTGTCCCAGACGCTCGCGCAAGTCCGCATCGGCCATGAGTCTGTGCACCGCTGAAGCCAGCTCCAGCGCATTGCCGGGCTCGAAGGCCAGGCCGGTAATCCCTTCTTCGTTGAGCACGCTCATGCCCGAGCCGGTCAGCCGCGAGGAGATCAGCGGGCGGCCAAAGCGCATGGCCTCGGCCAACACCAGCCCGAAGGCCTCGGCTCGCGCTATCGAGGGCAGGCAGAAGCAGTCGCAGCCGGCCATGAGCGCGTGCAAATGCGCTTCGGGCAGGCTGCCGGGCATGCGCACGCGATCCTCGACGCCAAGTTCTTTGGCCAGGCGCAGCAGGTCCCGGCGAAGCGGTCCGTCACCCGCGATAACCACGCGCGCTCGTTCGGGCAGCAACCCCGCCGCGCGCACCAGCACCTCGAAACCCTTGTAGTGGCTGAAGCGGCCCGCCGCCAAGACGAGGAAACCGTCATTGCCTAGAGCACTTTGCATTTGAGCCGGGAGAGGGCACTGCCTGCCAGACCGGCTCGGTCCTCTCTCAGACTCTTTCCCGCCAGGGAAATGATTTCCCTGGACCCTCATTTCTTTTGCAAAGTGCTTTAGAGTGCGCGCCCGGGCGGCGGCGATCTCGCTTGGCGACGGTTGAGGCAGCCTGAGCGGGTCCAGCCCAAGTGAGATCACCCGGCACTTGGCTCGGTGCGCGGCCAGGGAGTCGCTGGCCTGCAGATAGGGCTCGGATGTGGCCACAACGGCGTCGGCCCGACGCAACAGGGCCTGCTCGAAGACGCGGTACAGGGGGTAGAGTCTGGCCAGGCTGCGGCTGCCGTCCGTGACCACGTCCGAATGCCAGTGCAGTACCAGGGCGGGCCGTATGGCCTCGGGCAGGGCCGACAGGCCCAACAGGGCAAAGGCACTCGTGTTGGGCAGATGCGCATGAATTACCTGGGGCCGGAAGTCGGCCAGCAGACCGGCCAAGGCCATGGGATACCCTGGCGCAAGGGGCGCGAAGGCCAATCGCCCCAGAATGGCCGCGCGCCGCACATCCACACCCTCCGCGACCTCCCGATTGCCCAGCCGCCAGGGCCGCTCGGCATGGGCCAGCACGCGCACTTCCAAGCCTTGCACGACCTGGGCCGTGGCCAGGTCGCGCAGGAAGGTTTCCATGCCCCCCAAGGCGGGAGGATAGTATTTGCCCAGATGAAGCACGCGCATGACCGCCCCCGCTTCGTTTTCAAAAAAGGGATTCCAAAGGGGCGCGGCCCCTTTGGCCGCCGGAGGCTTCCTGTCCCGGCGCCATGGGATACGTACAATATGCCTCCGGCGGCCAGGGGTTTCACCCCTGGACCCCGACCGGGGGAAATGATTTACCCCGGCCCCCCTCGTTCTTTGTCGTCTTGTAACAGTGTGGCCGGGTGCAAGGCCAATCCCCCCGGAATGCCGCAGGATAGCAGGATCAGGGCTTTTTGCCAGCATGGCGGGCCGTAATCGGGCAGAGATGGCCTTCCCTGGCCGTGCTTTCCGAAGACGCGGGAATGGTTGCAAAAGAAGGGTGAAGGGAATTATGAATTATGCACTTCAAGGCATAAGCGAGGAAACGACCCATGGACCTGCTGGATATCATGTTGGACCGCCTCGGGCGAGGCGAGTCCTTGGCCCATGTGACCATTCTGCATCAGGACGGCTCCACGCCGCGCACGGCGGGAGCGCGCATGCTCGTGTTCGCGGACGGCTCCATCGCCGGGACCATCGGCGGCGGTCAAGTCGAGGCCATGGCCATGGACATGGCGCGTGCAAGCCTGCGCACTGGCCGGTCCGCGCGCGCCTCCTTCGATCTGACCGGCGGGCGCGACCAGGGCATGGACATGATCTGCGGCGGCAGGCTTGAAGCGCTCATCGAGCCTATTATCGACCCGGCGAAGCTGCTGCCGGTGCTGCAGGCCGCGCAGACCTGCCGCCAGGATCGGCGGCCCTTCACGCTGCTGACCATGCTGCGCGCGAGCGAGGACGAAAACGGCGTGGAGATCGCCCGTTGCCTGCGGGCCCCGGAGCACGCGGGCCAGCCGGCGTTGCGCCAGGGCTCGTGCGCCGGGGAGCAGGAGCTGGAAGGCGTGCTGCGGGAAGCCGGCTGGGAGCCCTGGAGCCTGGTGCGACAGCCGGGCGCGGACTGGCTGGTCGAGCATTACCGGCCGAGGGAGACGGTCTACCTGTTCGGCGGCGGCCACGTGGCGCAGAAGATCGCGCATGTGGCCCACATCGCGGGTTTCCGCATCGCGGTGCTGGACGATCGGCCCGAGTTCGCCAGCAGGGAACTCTTTCCTCAAGCCGAACTGCTGCTTGCGCCGCCCTCCTTCGCCAATGTCTTTGGACTGCCCGAACTTGCCCGCGAACCCATGACTGACACCAGCTATGTGGTCATCGTGACCAGGGGGCACCGCCACGACGCCGATGTCCTGGAGCAGACGCTGCGCACCGCCGCCGGCTACATAGGCATGATCGGCAGCCGCGCCAAGCGCGAAGCGACCTACCGCAAACTAGGGGAAAAGGGCTTCGGCCCGCATGACTTCGCGCGCGTGCATTGCCCCATCGGCCTGGACATCGGCGCGCAGACGCCCGAGGAAATCGGGGTCAGCGTCGTGGCCGAGATGATCCTGCACAGGGCCGGAGGACCTCGTCGTGGCTGATGTCGTCGCAATCGTGCTGGCCGCCGGGATCTCCTCGCGCATGACGGGCTTCAAGCCGCTGCTCGATCTGGGCGGCCGCAGCTCGCTGGTGCGTACAATAGACCTGTTCCACGCTGCCGGGGTGAAGGACGTGCGCGTGGTCACCGGCCATCGCGTGGCCGAGACGCGAGCCGAGGCCGTTGCGGCTGGCGCGCGGGTGATCGACAATCCCGAGTACCGCGAGGGCATGTTCTCTTCGATCCAGGCCGGTGTACGCAGCCTTTCGCCAGGAGCGCCATTCCTGCTGCTGCCCGTGGACATCCCCCTGGTGCGGCCCGGTACCGTGCGGCTGCTCCTCGATCGGCATGCCGATAATCCCGAGCGCATCCTCCATCTCACCTACCGGGGCGAACGCGGCCATCCGCCGCTGCTTCCGGCGGATCTGCAGGCCGACATCCTGGCCTGGGGTGGTGAAGGTGGGCTGATGGGGCTTTTGGCGCGTAATGAGCAGCGCGCCTTGGATATCCCGGTGTCCGACAGCCATATCCTGCTGGACATGGACACGGACCAGGACGCGACGGCCTTGGCCGAACGGCTTGATTACCTCGATTATCCTGACCGCGAGGAGTGCGAAACGCTGCTCGCTCTCAGGCCGAACGTCAACGAACGCGGCCTGGCGCACTGCCGCGCCGTGGAACGCTTCGCCTCGGCCATGGCCGGCGCGCTCCTGCGGGCCGGATACGAACCCGCGCCCGATGCGCGGCTCGTCACCGCAGCCGCCCTGCTGCACGACGTGGCCAAGGGCTTGCCCAGCCACGAGCGGGAGGGCGGACGCATCCTCGATCAGTTGGGGTTTCCCAGGGTGGCGGGCATCGTGGAGGCGCACCGCGACATCGACCTGCCCGCCGACGCACCGCTCACCGAGCGCGAAATAGTCTACCTGGCCGACAAGCTGGCCAAGGGGCAGCAATTGGTGAGCGTGGAGGAGCGCTTCGAGGCCAAGCTAAGGCTGCACGGCCACGACCCCGAGGCGGCTGCGGCCATCAGGGGCCGCATGGCCCGCGCCCTGCGCATGCAAAAGCGCATGGAGGCCGCCATGGGCCGCAGTCTCGAGCAACTCTGGGGCTAGCCGGGCGGAATCCAGACCCTACTCGGCTCTTAACCTCCTGCCTTACTCAGCCAATTCCTTGATGAACTTGCGGTACAAACCGCGAAACTGGTCGTAGCTCAAGCCGAGCAGATCGGCTGCCTTGCGCTGATTATGGCGCGCGGCGGCCAGGGCGCGACGCACGAGCGACAGCTCGAACTCGCGCACGACCTGGTGGAAGGACACGCCGGAATCCGGCAATGCGGATGACGGCTGACTGAGATCGTGCAGGGTTTGCGTCGAGGATTCACGGGCGCTGGCATCCGGCTGCGAATCCCGGCCCATCATGAAAATACCGCAGTCCTCGAAGGGCGAAAGGGCGACATCACGGATGAGCGGCCTGTCGGCGCGGAACAGGGAGCGCTCCACCACGTTCTTGAGCTCGCGCACGTTGCCCGGCCAGCCATGAGCCAGTAGCGCCCGCTCGGCTTGGCGCGAGAAGCGCGGGGACTGACCCAGGCTCAGTTCCGCGGCCATACGTCCAGCGAAATGCCGCGCCAGCAAGAGCACGTCCTCGCCGCGCTCGCGCAGGGGCGGGATGTGGATGACCTCGAAGGCCAGCCGGTCCAGCAGGTCGCGCTTGAAGCGCCCGGCTTCGGCCAGGGCCGGCAGATCGGCGTTGGTGGCGGCCACGATGCGCACATCCACCTCCACCGTGCGCGAACCGCCCACGCGCTCGAAAGTCCCGTATTCCACCACGCGCAGGATCTTCTCCTGCGCCTCCAGCGGAATGGCGCCGATCTCGTCCAGGAACAGCGTGGAATCGTGGGCTTCCTCGAAACGGCCCGCTCGCCGACCCTGCGCGCCGGTGAAGGCTCCGGCCTCGTGGCCGAACAGCTCGGACTCGATGAGCGTAGGCGCAAGCGCCGCGCAGTTGAGTGTGACCAGCGGCTGCCGCCAGCGCGGGGACAAATAGTGCACCTTGCGCGCGGCCAGCTCCTTGCCCGTGCCACGCTCGCCGATGATGAGCAGTGGCCGGTTGACCTTGGCCGCCAGGGACAAGCGCTCCTGGCAGTGCAGGAACGCCTCGGAACTGCCCAGAGCCTCCTGGTAGGAGGGCGCATAGGAATTGGAGTCACGCGCCATGGCAAGCCGCCCTCAGGTTTATTGTGGTGTGGTTTGCCAACATGTGGCGGAAATAGCCTCGCAGGAGGCCTTCGTCAAGGAAGGCCAAGCGCGTATCTCCTTGGAAAGCTTATCCCGACGGCCATAGGCATGCTAAGTGCTTTACTCCCCGCAGGTTTGGCGACAATGACCATTAAGCTATTTGGGAGGACGTCATGGGCATTTTCACCCGCGTGCGGGACATCATCAACTCCAATATCAACTCCATCCTGGACCGCGCCGAGGAGCCCGAAAAGCTCATCCGGCTTATGATCCAGGAGATGGAAGAGACCCTGGTGGAGGTCAAGGCCTCCTGCGCCCAGGCCATGGCCGCAAGCAAGAAGATCGGCCGGGAATTCGAGGACGTGCAGACCAAGCTCGACTCCTGGGAAGTCCGCGCCAGACTGGCCGTGGAAAAGGGACGCGACGATCTGGCCCGCGAGGCCCTGATCGAGAAGCGCCGTTTCGCCGAGCGCGCCGACAGCCTCAAGGCCGAGCTGGCCATGGCCGACGAGCATGTGGCACAATACCAAGAGGATATCTCCAAGCTGGAGGAGAAGCTGGCCGCGGCCATGGACAAGCAGCGCAGCCTGGTGGCCAGGCACATGCGCGCCAGGACGCGCAAGCAGGCCTACGAGAACCTGCGTCGCTACGACTCCGCCTCGGCCATGCTGCGCTTTGACCACATCGAGAACCGCATCGAGCGCATGGAGGCCGAGGCCGAACTGGCCGCACGCCCCGGCAAGCCCAGCCTGGAGCAGGAGTACGCGCGTCTGGAGCATGACGAGGACATCGAGCGTGAGCTGGCCCGCCTCAAGTCCGGCCAGTCGCCCGAAAAAACCGGAGAGTAAAGGCGGAGTCCCATGGAGGAGTTCTTCTTTTTCCTGGCCACCACCGTGGCCGCCGGCGCCAAGGTCATTGTGGTCATCATCGTCGGCTTCTTCATCCTGGCGGCGCTCAAGATCATCTTTGGCGGCAGCCGCTTGCGTAATGGAAGCGACGAGGCCCGCCAAGTGCAGGAGCTGCATCAGGGCCTGGAGCGCCTGGAGAGTCGCCTGGACGCCCTGGAGACCATCCTCCTGGAGGACAAGGAGGCACGACGGCCATGAGGCTGAATATGAATCGGTCCATGTGTGGCCACCGACGCCAAGGCCATGGTTGCAATCATCGTAGGTTTATTAATTCTGGCGGCTCTCGGCGGCCCTATCGCTCGCGCAATGGCATTCTGCTCGGCGTGTGCAAGGGCTTAGCCAACTACCTGGGCACCTCGGCCTTCGTCGTGCGCATGATCTTCATACTCGGCATGCTCTTCACGGGTCTATGGCCACTGGTGGGCCTGTACTTCCTGGCCGCCCTGCTCATGAAGCCGGAACCGGCCCTGCCGCCGGCCGATATGCATGAACAGGAGCTGTACGACTTGTACACCCGCGACCCGGCCCGCGCCACGAGCAGCCTGCGCGAGCGCTACGAGCGCGTGGATGGCCGCATCCGGCGCATCGAGGACCTCGTAACCTCGCGCTCGGCCCGCGAGGCCGACTGGGATCGCCGTTTGCGCCGGGGTTGAAGTCGTTCGCCAAAGAGCAGGGAAGGTCTTTGCCCTCCCCTGACTCGAGCCACCAGAGGTTTGATTCCCCTGGTGGCTATTTTCGTTTTCTGGCTCTTTGACGTCTGCCGTGGAATTGGAAAGGTGAAAGCCTGGAGTGCTGATCCTTGTCCTGGACCTCAGCCGGGGGCATCCTCGTTCGGCGCTCAGCTTACTTAAAGCAGATTGCCTTTAAGACGCCCGCTCCGGCGTTAACGGCGCAAGTGAATTGCGCCTGCGCCTACGCGTGGCGGCAAGCCATGCCGACGCACGGCTTGCAGGGCATTTTCAAAAGCAAAATGCTCTATTAGGCGCTTGAACCCCGGGCTGGCCTACCTTGCGCAGGGCGCAATGGATGTGCAGCGGCGCTGAGCGTTGCTGTTCGCACAGGGCAAGCTCGAAGGGAACACGCTTGGCCAGTGCGCGCAGGAATTCGTCTAGGCTTCGGGCAGTGAAGGTGTGCGCATGGACGCTCGTCTGGCCTTTGAAGCACTTCTGGGCGAACTCCTCGCTCGCCTCGTGCGTGACCTCGGCCTCGCCCGCGGTATTGAAGATGTAGTCGCGGTAGTGCGCAAGCTCGATGAGTTTGGTGTCCGCCTCGTAATCCTGGATGAGGTGTTCGAGGCTGGTGATCTCACGGCGCCTGTCGAAGCAGTGATTCTTGTCGGGCACGACCATGTACACGATGCCGCCCGGCCGGACGATGCGCAGCCACTCCTGGATGACCCGGCCCGGATTGCAGACATGCTCAAGGACATGGCTGTTCACGACGAAGTCGAAGGCGTTGTCATCGATGAAAGGATAGGCATCGCCCTTCCACACGAGCTGTATCTGCGAAATGCGCCGCACCCTGGGGTGCTTTTTAAAATGCGCGCGTAGCTCGGCCGTCTTGCGCTGGTCCAAATAAACGACCTCGGCGTCAAGGTCGAAGGGGTTGTGCAGGGCGCCGATCTCCAGCCCCTTGCCCTTGCAGAGTTCGTAAGCCTTGCGCCCGAAGTCCGAGTGACGTGAGCGCCCGTGAACGGTTCGGCCCGAGACGCTCTCCAGCCATGAGCGCACGACCTGCCTGGCGCGCTGGTGAACCCCTTCAGTCATCGCGGATCATACCTCCATTGCTCGATCATGCCCGCGCTGCCATGCATACGGCCGCGCATCCAAGGGAGTCTTGCATCAGGGGATTAGCACAGGGAGGTCGGTCTGGGTATCGCCAGGAAGAAATAGTTGCGCAGCTCTTCAGGACCGAAGGTGGATCAGGAAGTGGTCCTGGCCAGGGAGTCTCTTGGTTTTGCGGAAGTCGGCTCGGACCTTTAGGCAATTCGCCAAAAATCTGATGGGCTGGTTGCCGTGAACCGAGAGTCAATTCACACGAGCGGGGAGCTAGGGATCGGTCGCATACTGCCGGGCATGGTCTGAGTCGCCGGAGAGGGCGAGCATGGCCTTGGGGTTGGGCGCTCGCCGTGGGTCCGGTGAAGGACCCCGCCCAATTTCGTCCTGTTTGGCTATGGCACTCTGCAAACGAAATGCGCGGGTCCAGGGACGCTTCCGCCCCTGGTGGGATGGGTCCGGGAAGGGCAAAGCCCTTCCTGGCTCTTGTGCGAAATGCCCTAGTTCCCTTCCGGAGCCACAAGAATGACCACGCGGCGGTTGCGTGTCTGGTTCTCGGGCAGGGCGGCTCCGCTGGCGTCGTTGTTGGGCAGCAGGGGCCGGGTGTCGGCCAGACCCACGATTTTCATGTTGTCGGGCCGCACGCCCTGGCTGATGAGGAAGCGGGCCACGCGCGTGGCCCGCAGGGCCGAGAGTTCCCAGTTGGAATCAAAGGCCCCGGTCTGGATGGGCACGTTGTCCGTGTGGCCTTCCACGGTCAGGTGGTAGGGCACGCCCACCAGCACGACGCCGATCTTGCGCAGCATGCGCACGGCGTCCGGGGTCAGCTCGGCGCTGCCCGAGTCGAAAAAGGCCGGGCCGTGCAGGTTGATGGCCACGGCGCCGGGCCGCAGCTGAAATTGGACGTGCTCGGCGGCCTCGCCGCGAAAGCGTTGTTGCAGGTCGCTTATGATGTGCTCCAGGGTGGCCTGCCTGTCCAACTCGCGGGTAACAGCCTCGCGCAGACCCGACTTGCGGGCCTCGGACGGTTTCAGGGCCGTCTGCATGGAACCGGCGATTTCGTCGAAGAGGGTGTAGTCCACCTGGGAGATGGAGGCCAGCAGCACGAAAAAGCACAGCAGCAAGGTCATCATGTCGGCCAGGGAGAGGTGCCAGTCCTCTCCTCCTTCCTGATCCATCCTGCGCCTGCGCAGTTTCTCCAACGGGCTTCGCACCGCCATGGCGCTTGGCCTACCGGCTTTTCGACACGGCCGGGCCGGTCTGCTCGATCTGCCTGGGCTGTCTGCCGGCTTGAATGGATTTCCAGCGTCGGGGAGGCAGGTAGGCCTTGAGTTTGTCTAGCACGATGGACGCCGGAGTCTTGTCATGGATGAACAGAATTCCGTCGCGGATGACCTGCATGAGGACGACGCGTTCCTCGATGCGCTTCTCGACCTTGATGGCGATGGGCAGGAAGAGCACATAGGCCAGCAGAGCGCCGTACAGCGTCGTGGTCAGGGCCACGGCCATGGACGGCCCCAGGCTGGCCATGTTGTTCTGCAGGGACTGGAGCATGCCGATAAGGCCGATGAGCGTGCCGATGATGCCGAAGGCCGGCGCGAGCTTGGCCATGGTGCGATAGATGGAAGCCGAGGACATTTCCTGCTCGTAGCCCTGCTCGATGCGCGTATCCAGGATCTCCTTGATCTCCTCACGGCTGTAGCCGTCCACGAGCATCTGCACGGCGTGGCGCATGAACTGGTTCTCGATGCCGGGCAGGGAGTTTTCCAGGTGCACCTTGCCGCGCGCCGAAGCCGTCCGGGCGATCTTGACGATCTCGTCGATGTACGCGCCGATGGGCAGCTCCTCCCGCCGCAAGGCCAGCAGGAAGACCTGGAAGACGCGCATGACCTCCTTGAGGGGGTAGCAGATGAACGTAGCAGCGGCGATGCCGCCGAGCACGATGGCAAGGCCCGGATAGTTCACGAAGACCATGGGGTCGCTGGTGGAGTGGTAGGTCGCCCAGCCGAGCACCACGGCGCCGGACAGGATGCCGAGGATCGTCGCGATGTTCACGCCTTAGGCTCCCTTGCCAGGGCTTTGGCCCTTGCGCTGCTTGATGAGCTCCATGAGCTCGTGCTCCACGTCGGCCACTTCGGTGTCGGAAAATTTTTTGTCGCGGCCCTCGTCATGGATGACCTTGGCCATCTTGCGCGAGAGGTTGGCCAGGATTTTGTCGCGAGTCTCGGGCTGGGCGGCGGAGTAAAGAATTCCCAACTTGTGGAACCCGAGTAGCGGGAAGGCCTCCTGCAGGGTGGTGTCGTCCACCATGACGATGTCGTCCACGGTTTCCAGCTCTTCGAGCTTGAGGCGCTTGCGCTTGATCTTCTTGAAGAAGTTCTCGCCCATTTCCCGCGCCCAGGCTTGCGCCTGTGTCTTGCAGAGGAAGAACAGCTCCTCGGGCACTTCCTGGTTGCCGATCTTGCGGTAGACCATCTCCGGGCTTGCGTCCACGAGCTGGGCGAAGGCGTGGATGTCGATGTACTCGAGTTCCTTGGTGAAGGGCGAGTTGGGATCGGGGTCGCTGACCGCGAGATTACGCGCCGTGGACAGGAAGGTCTGCGGGTTGCACAGGCTGATCATGCGGTCGCGCACCTGCTCGCCCGTCTTTTGGAGCTCGCCGAAGATGTTTTTCTCGTATCGGGATTGCTTAACGTCGGAGATGGCGATGAGCCCGAGCTTGGCCAAACGCTCCAGGATAAGCTCCAGCTCCAGCTGCGAGATGAGCAGGATGTTGCGGATGGCCCTGTGGGTGTCCGTGGAGCTGAACTCCACGGGGTCCGCGTTGCTGCGCTTCTTGGGCTGGCCCTGCTCCGAAGCCAGGTGCAGGAGGTGCAGGACCTGGCATACGCCGAGCACGCGGTTGTTGGTGGGCTGATCCTGGATGGCCTTTTCCAGCACCTTTACCCGCTCCAGGAGATGGCGCAGCAGGCGCTGCAGCGGCACGGGGCTCTTGAGCAGCAGCCCGTGCAGCAGCGGCGCGTCGAAGGGGATGAGCTCGGTGTAGTCGTCGGCCTCGGCATTGGCGTGGAAAGGCTCACCCGTGAGCAACGAGGCCTCGCCGAAGAACTGGCCGGGCTTGATAACGCCCAGGACCACCCGCCGGTTGTTCACGATGCGGTAGATGGTCACGGAGCCACGCTTGACCATGTAGGCCGTAGGGTTGGACTGGCCTTCCCGCAGGACGATCTGATTCTTGTGGAAGATGATATTCTTGCTGCTAGTTGCGTCGGCCATGCCGTTCCTCATTCCATCCATGGATTCCTGGGCCGGGGCGCGCCACCGGAGGGCAGCGAGACTTGGGCCGGCGCATGGGCGTTCGCTGACTCCGTATGCAATTCCTTCGGAGCCGTCTCGACCGGAAACAAGCGCAAGACGTTCGCCTTCACCCGGCCCTGTCAGTAATGCGATGGACTGTATCCGATCTTATCGGACGGGCAGAGCGCATGCTTTAGACGGCGCGTGCGCTCCAAAGCTCTTTGCTAGGCTGGAGGCCGCTGCACGCAATGCAGCTTGAAATCCGAAACAGGCTTTCAATCGATTATGTTGTAAAGCGTAATGCGAGGCAACAGTAAAATATTCGTAAGCGAAAAGGTGTCAGCCCTGCTGTGCAAGCGCGTGCAATCCCAGGCTGTTGACCCTGCGCCCTGGGGCTGCTAGAGCCGTCCATCGGCTATTCATCTGGTGCTGCCAAGCTCGACAGCCGCCAACTTCACCTTCGGAGGAGCTGTATGCGCATAGGAATTCCAAAAGAGATTAAGACCCTGGAAAATAGAGTGGCCATGACTCCCGGTGGAGTCGACTCTCTTGTCCGCCGTGGGAATGAAGTCCTGGTGGAGCGTGGCGCCGGCCTGGGCAGCGGCCTGACGGACGAGGAGTACCAGGCCGCCGGAGCCAGGCTCGTCTCGGCCGAGGACGCCTGGTCCTGCCAGATGGTCATCAAGGTCAAGGAGCCTCTGACCGAGGAGTTCCGCTTCCTGCGCCCCGAGCTCATCCTGTTTACCTACCTGCACCTGGCCGCCGACGAGGCCCTGACCAAGGCCATGCTCACATCGGGCACCACGGGCATCGCCTACGAGACCGTGCAGCTCCCGGGCGGCGCGCTGCCACTGCTCACGCCCATGAGCGAGGTCGCAGGCCGCATGGCCACCCAGGAAGGCGCCAAGTATCTGGAAAAGCCTCAGGGCGGTCGCGGCATCCTGCTCGGCGGCGTGCCCGGAGTCATGCCCGGCCACGTGGTCGTGCTGGGCGGCGGCATCGTGGGCACCAACGCCGCCAAGATGGCCATGGGCCTGGGCGCGCGCGTGACCGTGCTCGACGTGAGCCACGGCCGCCTGCAGTACCTGGACGACGTGTTCGGCGGCCGCATCATGACCATGACCTCCACCGAACCCAACGTCCGCGAGATAGTCAAGACCGCGGATCTGGTCATTGGCGCTGTGCTCATCCCGGGCGCCAAAGCCCCCAGGCTCGTCACGCGCAACATGCTTTCGACCATGCGCGAGGGTTCGGTCATCGTGGACGTGGCCGTGGACCAGGGCGGCTGCGTGGAGACCATCAAGCCCACTACCCATGCGGACCCGACCTACATGGTGGACGGCGTGCTGCATTACGGTGTGGCCAACATGCCCGGCGCCGTGCCCCGCACCTCCACCTTCGCCTTGGCCAACCAGACCCTGCCCTACGCCCTCAAACTGGCCGCCAAGGGCATCGACGCCCTGCGCGCTGACAAGAGCCTGGCCCTGGGCCTCAATACATACCAGAAGCAACTGACCTGCCCGGGCGTGGGCGAGGCCTTTGGCATGGCCTCGGTGACGCCGGGAGTGGTGTTGAATTAACGCTCTTGCTGAGCTCTTGGCTGAGTGAAGCCTAGAGCCAGTGTCTTTCATAAAAAGTGCGGCGACCGACCGGATGACTCGGTTTAACCGTGACATTCCGGACGGTCGCCGCAACTTCGGACAAAATTGGCGGGCAGTAGCGTGGGTACTGTCGCCGAGGAGGCCCTCAGCTACTGTATCAATGCGGTAGAACACTCCTGATATTCGCTCTCTTGCCTCGCCTGGAATAGCCTGAAATAATTTGATAAGAGATCTTGGCCCGTCCGGCGAAGGTCGCGCGGAGTAAGCGTGATCGCCGTCGCCCTCTCCGTGTGCCGAATAGTGTTGAAGAACCTTCTGTGCTTGGCACTACCCCGATCCAATCACATTAAGTGGCATACCGTTTGCTTTTTACCACCAGCGACAAACTGATCGGAGCAGTCTGCGGCCATCAGCGAAATGCGAAGCTGCCATTCTTTACCAACTATGTTGATAACCGTCAGGCAGAGAGAAGTGCCCCTATGCCAGATGAAGTGAAAATATCCACCATAGTCTCCACATACGCTTCCGAGGAGTTCATGGCCGAGTGCCTGGACGACCTCGTGGGCCAGACTGCCGCCGACCAGCTTGAAATCGTGGTGGTGGACGCCTGCTCGCCCCAGGGCGAGGGAGAGATCGTGGCGCGCTATCAGGAGCGCTTTCCGCGCATCAACTACATTCGCACGCCCGAACGCATCGGCATTTACGCAGCCTGGAACGTGGCTATCAAGGCCGCGCGGGGCAAATATTTGACGCCCTTCAGCACCAACGACCGCCTCGCCCCCGACGCCTACGAGGTCCTGAGCCGCTATCTGGACGAGCATCCGGACGTGGACTTGGTGTACGGCGATACGCACCTGACCGACCTGCCGCACCAGACCTTTGAGAGTTTTTCTCCCAGCGTGGGAGATGAAGGGCCAGCCTGGCAGTGGCCTCCCTTCAGCTACTTCGACCTGCTGGTCAGGTGCTCCGTGGGTCCGCATCCCATGTGGCGCAAGAAAGTTCATGGCCCGGTCGGTTTGTTTGACGAGTCCTTCAAATCCGTAGGCGACCAGGACTTTTGGCTCCGCCTTGGTCGAAAGCATGTGCTGCGGAACATCCCACACTTCACGGGACTCTACTGGCGTGAAGAAGCGGCTTTGTCCAACCAGGAGGGGGCATACAAGGAATTGGCCCGGCTCCGCATGAGCTATGTGCCCGCTTACCTGAAAAGCAGGGATTTCGGTGAGTGCAACGCAATTCGGGACAAGGTGCTGGGCAGCTTCGAACGGGGTGAGCTCGCTCAAGCCATCATCGCCTTTAAATGCGAGTTGGAAGAGTGTCTTCTGTCCGCGTCCTGCAAGTTGAGCGAACAAATCATGCTGCTCACGGAGAGGGGCCGGCTTGCCCAGGCCCACGGGCTCTACCTCGCAAACCGCCCCAAACTGCCCGACTTCCCTGAACTGGCTGAACTGGATGCCCTCATGAAGCGGGTAGCTGGTCAATTGGTCAAACAATAGCACTGAGTCGTCACACCAATCAGGAAGCCGAACCTGGCATCTCCTGATTATCAGCAGTTAGCTCCTTGGCTTGCAGGCTGCCAGCTGGTGGTCCAGCCCTCCGTCATTACCATCGACGCCCAGGCCCATGATCTAGCGTTTCTCCTGGCCTGATTTGTCGACAGCGACCTGTCCGACAAAGTCTTCGCATCGCTTCATGCCATCAGCGGCAGGCGCTCCATTATGTCTTCCACCAGCTCGTTCAGGGACTTGCGGGCCTGCAGCAGGCCGTCCATGACTTCCATGTATAGCGGTTCGCGCTCGGCCAGGGTGCGCCGCAGCTCTTCCACCATGGGGCTGTCGCTCAGGGCCGGCCTGCGGGCCAGGTCCGGGTCGTTGGCCAGCCGCGCGGCCAGCAGGGGCACGTCGGCCATGAGGTAGAGCGTCTTGCCGCATTCGCGCATGCGCTGGCGGTTCTCGGCGCGCAGGACCATGCCGCCGCCCGTGGCCACGATCTGCCCCGTGCGGCCGCAGACCTCGGCCAAAGCCTGGCTCTCCAGGTCCCGGAAAGCCTCCCAACCGCCTTCCGAGACGATGGCCGCGATGGACTTGCCGGCCTTCTCCTCGATCAGCAGGTCCGTGTCCACGAAGGTCATGCCGGCCTTTTCGGCCGCCGCCCGGCCCAGGGTGCTCTTGCCGCTGCCGCGCAAGCCCACTAGGAAGAGGTTCGCTGGCCGGGCATCGGGGCTGGGTCGAACGAAGTTGCTGTAGTCGTAAACGGAAACCTTGTCGGCGTCCTGTACCTCTGCTTTCTTGTTGATGAAATCCTTGGGCTTCATGGCCGCACCTCCTGGCGAGACATTCTAAGAGTTGGGAAGGGCTTTGCCCTCCCCAAACCCCACCCACCAGGGGAATCATTCCCCTGGACCCCGCATGGTAACTAGCAAACTGTTTTGTAGCAGCCCGTAGAATGCGGGGTCCAGGGAGCCGTTGCTCCCTGGTGGGTGAGAGTCTGAGAGAGGGCAAAGCCCTCTCTCAGTTAATCTGCATCGAAACTCTCACGGCCTACTCCAGATTGCCCAGCTCCTTCACCACCTGACGCAGGCCGTCCATCATGCGCTCGGCCTCGGTATTGCCCTTGCCGCGGGCCATGAGTTCCCGAGGCGTCATGGGCTTGCCGAAGGTCAGGCTGATGGGTGTGAACAGGCGTGGAAAGGCTTTGTTCGGCGGCATGGCCTCGTAGGCTCCGTTGATGGCCACTGGCACCACCGTGGCCGGGTAGCGCGCCAGGACCATGCCCAGGCCGGGCTTGAAGGATTGCAGGTATCCGTCGCGCGTGCGCCGGCCCTCGGGGAACCAGCCCAGCGAATCGCCCCTGGACAGGACCGCGGCGGCAAAGGCCAAGCTGGCGCGGATGCCGGAGGTCGGGTCGATGGGCACGGCCTGGCCCAGGCGGCTGACGAAGCGGAAGAACTTGTTGCGGAAGGCGATGCCGGTCCAGCCCGCCCAGTACAGGAGCCGCGAGCGGCGGTAGCCCAGCGCGGCCGCGACTGCGAAGGCGTCCAGGAAGCTCTCGTGGTTGGGCGCGATGACGAACGGACCCTTGGTGGGAACGTTTTCCCGGCCGCTGACCCGCATGCGGAAGAATCCGTAGAAGACGGTCTTGACGAACAGGGACATGAGCAGCGCCAGTATCCGTTTGGACTTGGGCAGGGGCTTGAGCCAACGCTTCTGCGTGTCGCTGAGCACCTCCAGGGGCTGCTCGATGGGGTCGGCGACAGGACCGGCCTGCTCCTGGCTGGCGTGGCCGCGTACCTCGGACAGCAGGTCGCGCACGTTTTCGATGCGGCCGATGGCTTCCTCGGACAGGTCCACGCCCGTGCGCTCGCGGATGACCATGGTCACGTTGAGCCACTCAAGGGAGTCAATGCCCAGGTCCATGGACGGGCTCGTGTCCGGAGTCAGCCGGCGATCGGGGAAGCGCTCGGCCAGCCACAGCCAGACCGTGCGCGCAGCGTCGTTCTCCAGCAGTCGCTGATCGTCGGGTCCCATGTCCGAGACGTCCATGGGGCCTGCCGGGCCGATGGCCTCGGCGTCGCCGCTCTTGGCGCGGTCGAAGAGCTGCTCCAGGATGTGCCGGCGGATCTTGCCCAGGCGGGTGCGCGGCAGGGGTTCGCGGGTGATGGCGAAGTCCGCTAGCCGCTTGTAGGAGGGCAACCGCTTGCCGATCTCGGCCAGGGCGCGGCGCACCGCTTCGCGCAGGTCGCCCTCGCCGGCCTTGCGCAGGGCGTTCAGGTCCGGCACCACCAGGGCGGCCAGGCTGCCGCCGCGCTCCACCACGCCGCACTCGCGGATGTACTCGTGGCTCTCGCAGGCCTCCTCGACTTCGTCGGGCTGCACGTTCTCGCCGCCCTGGGTCACGATGAGCGTGGAGGCGCGGCCCGTGAGGCGCAGGATGCCCTTGTCGTCAATGCAACCCAGGTCGCCGGTGCGAAACCAGCCATCCTCGGTGAAGGCCTCGGCGGTCTTGTCCGGCAGGTGCAGGTAGCCCTTGAACACGCCGGGGCCGCGAGCTTGAATCTCGCCGCCCGCACATGCGCGGGCTTCCTCGTCGCCGCCCAACGCCCGGGGAGGCTTGCCGATACGCAGCTCCACGCCCGGCAGAGGCACGCCGACGCTGTCCATCTCGCGTGAGTCGAGCTGTTTGGAGGCCAGCAACGGCGAGGTCTCGGTCAGACCATAGCCGATGGCCACGGGCAGGCCCAGGCCTTCCAGCTTCCAGCCGAGTTCCGGGTCCAGCAGTGAGCCGCCCGAAGCCAGGAAGCGCACCCTGCCGCCGAGGCGGCGGTTCAGGGAGCCGAACAGGAGTTTGCCGAGGCGTATGCCGGTGCGCTTATATACTTTCATGGACAGGCCGAGCAGGAGACCGAAGATCATGCGGGCGAGCGCTCCGGAGGCTTTGACCTTGGCCTCGATGCCGTCCACCAGGGCCTTGTACAGCCTGGGCACGCCGGCGATAACCGAGACTTGACCCTGGCTCATGGCGCGCACGAGCTCGGGGCCGGTCAAGCCGTAGGGCAGGATGACCGGCATGCCGAAGCTGAGCGGAAAGAAAAAGCCGAGCACGAACGGATAGACGTGGTGCATCGGCAGGGGTGTGAGCATGCGGTCTTCGTCGTTGAACAGGCGCATGTCCACCAGGGCCTGCAACTGAGCGGAGACGTTGCCGTGCGTCAGGGGCACGCCCTTGGGCCGGCCTGTTGTGCCCGAGGTGTAAAAGAGCGCGGCTACGTTATCCGAATCGGCGGGGGCGAAAGGCGGCACATCCCGGTCCGCTGCCTTGGCCGTCAGCGCGGCCAGGGACCTGGGCTCGCTCGCGGGTGCGTCGAGCAGCACGATTTCCGGGGTCTTGCCGTGGGCGCGGAGTTTTTCCGCGCGCTCCCGATCCGCGAAGACCAGCACCGCGCCGCTGTCCTGCAGCACATGCTCCAGGGCTTGGCCCGAGAGCTGCGCGTCCATGGGGCAGACCACCAGGCCTGCCCGGAGCACGCCCAGGGCAGCGGTCATGAAGGCCGGCGAGGGTTCGGCCATGAAGGCCACCACGGCTTGCCTGCCCAACCCGCGCGCCGACAGGGCCGCGGCCACGCGACCGGTGCGCGCGTCGAGCTCCGCGAAGCTGATGGTCTCGGCATCCTTTTCGCCAAAGGCAATGATCGCCGGCTTGTCCCCGCGATCGGCCATGGCCGCAAGCTTGCCGACCAGGGTGCGCTGTTCGTCCATGCTCCCGCCCCTCAGGGTCCTGCCCTGACGCTTTGTATGGTATGCAAAAGAAAAGGCGAGGCTACCTGTTCCATTTACTGCGGGAAGTGCATGTGCTCACCCCGAGCAGGCGGTACAGCGGGCACCACTTGAGGAGTCCGGTCAGCAGCGGCACCAGCCCGATAAGCCCCACCCAGCTCTGGAAATAGACGCCGGCTCCGAGAATGGCAAGTCCCGTGAAGACGCGCAGCAGGGCCTCGGTCCGGCCCACGTTGCAGCGCAGCCTGTATGTGTCCTCCAGCTTGGGAATCTGCACGTGGCCTCCTTTGCCAGTTATCCTCCCTCGATGTTCATGAGCCGCTCCAGGAGCTTCTTGGCCGCGTCGCCGCAACGTTCGTCCAAGCGCGTGAGGCCAGCATCCAGAGCCATCTGTCTGGCTTCGCGGCACTCCTGCGCGCTCACCGCGCGGTCGATGCCGGGCATTGCGCAGGCCTTGCCGCATGTCCGGTACTGCTCCATGACGTTGACATAGGTATTCCTGGACAATCCGGCGATGAAACGCATCCATTCGACCGTGCCGGCCAGCCCTTCGGGCATGACCAAATGGCGCACGAGCAGCCCCTCGCGAGCCATTCCCGTGCCGTCCAGGCGCAGGTCGCCCACCTGGCGGTGCATCTCGGCGATGGCTTCGCGGGCGCGCTCGGGATAATCCTTGGCCCCGCAGAGTTTCCTGGCCACTTGCGGGTCCCAGAACTTGGCGTCGGGCATGTAGATGTCCACCACGCCGTCCAGCAGGCGCAGAGTCTCCAGACTGTCGTAGCCGCCGGAATTGTAGACCAGCGGCACGGCCAGGCCGCGCTCCACGGCTATGGGCAGGGCCTCCAGAATCTGGGCCACGACGTGCGAGGGCGAAACGAAATTGATGTTGGCCGCGCCTTCGGCCTGCAAATCCAGCATAATCTGCGCGAGGCGCTCGGGGCCGGCCTCCGGGAAGGCCTCGTCCGGATGGCTGATGTCCCAGTTCTGGCAGAAGACGCAGTTAAGGTTGCACTGGGCGAAAAAGATGGTGCCCCGAGCCCATTTTGCCCACCAGCGGAGCCTCTTCGCCGAAGTGCAGATTCCAACTGGCCACCTGGGCATGGCGGCCCGTGCGGCATACACCCAGCTCGCCATGCAGGCGGTCCACGGCGCAGTCGCGCGGGCACATGCGGCATTCGGACAGGCGGGCGACGGCTTGCTCGGCTCGCCGCGCAAGCTCGCCGCTGCCGAAGAGACTCAGGTATCTAGGCGTGCTGGCCATGAACTACCTCCCCTAATTTCATTAAAAATAAGTTTACCACGGGTGCGCGGCGCGACACAAATCCCGGATTTTCCCCCATCTCCAGTCGGGAGCGAGGTTTTACGCCTGCGCTGGCCCGCGCGGACATAATGATTGCCACCCGGGAAGCCCGATTATCCTTGTCCGTGATCCCCAGGCTTGCATATGCTTGAAGGCGGAAACGTCCAAGCTCCACGCCGCCAATCCCAAGCAGGGCAGGGTTTCCCCTTGGTTCGCGTGGCCACTTCAAGCCGGAGGTCATCGAATCCATGCCGACAATTCCCCGCGACAAGCTGCCGGAGAGCACGCTGGCGTTGTTCCGCGACGGGTACGAGTTCATCGGTAAGCGCTGCGAGCGCCTGGGCAGCGACGTTTTCCAGACGCGGCTCATGCTCCAGAAGACCGTCTGCATGCGCGGGCCGGAGGCGGCCCAGGTCTTTTACGACCAACGCTATTTTCAGCGCAAGGGCGGCGCCCCTCTGCGGCTGCGGAAGACCCTGTTCGGCCAGGGCGGCGTGCAGGGCATGGACGGCGAGGCGCACCGGCACCGCAAGGCCATGTTCATGTCGCTCATGTCCTCGGAATCCATCGCCCGCCTGGTGCGCCTCATGTCCGACGAGTGGCGTGCCGCCCTGCCCGAGTGGGCCGAGAAAGGCCGTGTCGTGCTACTCGATGCGGCCAGGGATATCCTGTGTCGGGCCGTGTGCGCCTGGACCGGCGTTCCGTTGAAGGAGTCCGAGGTCCGCAAACGCACGCAGGACTTCGCGGCCATGATCGAGGACTCGGGCGCGATCGGGCCGCGGCACTGGAAGGGCAGGCTGTCCCGCAAGCGGGCCGAGGGGTGGATCGGCGGGATTATCGAGGCCGTGCGCGCCGGCAGGCTGAATCCTCCCGAGGGCAGCGCGCTGCGCACGGTCGCATTCCACCGGGAGCTCGACGGCGAGCTGCTTAAGACGCGCATCGCGGCGGTGGAGCTGATCAACGTCCTGCGGCCCACCGTGGCAGTGGCGCGCTTCATCACTTTCGCGGCCCTGGCCCTGTATGAGTATCCCGACTGGCGGCGCAGGCTTGCCCGGCAAAAAGACCGGGAGCTGGAGCTGTTCGTCCAGGAGGTCCGGCGTTTCTATCCCTTCTTCCCCTTTGTCGCCGCGCGCGTGAGCAAACCCTTCGATTGGCAGGGCTACCATTTTCCGGAAGGAGCCAGGGCGCTCCTGGACCTCTACGGCACGGACCACGACCCGAGGGCCTGGGACGATCCGGAGACGTTCCGGCCGGAGCGCTTCCTCACCTGGGACGGAAGCCCCTTCAACTTCATCTCCCAGGGCGGCGGCGACCACTACGAGAACCATCGCTGCCCAGGGGAATGGATTACCATTGAGTTGATGAAGGAGGCCGTGCGCCTCCTGGTCATGTCCATGGATTACATCGTCCCGCAACAGGACCTGACGGTCAGCATGACCCGCATGCCGACCATGCCTCAAAGCGGCTTCGTCATCGCCGACGTGCGGCCGCGAGAGGTGATAGTGTAGTATATCCCGCAGACCAATCGGGAGAGGGCTTTGCCCTCTCCCGAACCCTCACCCACCAGGGGGATGATCCCCCTGGACCCCGCATTTTTCAGTGTGACGCGCTCCGCGCCGACTCCAATCCGAAGGTTTCGCGTATGAGTCGATGATACAAACGAAGAATGCCGGGCTTTGCCGGCATTCTTCGCAAACATCGCGGGTCCAGGGCGGCGTTCCGCCCTGGTGGGTGGGGTCTGGGGAGGGCAACGCCCTTCCCAGCTCTTATATCTTACTCTTACCTTATCAGCCGTCGGCGCATGGTGCGCAGGCCGAGCAAGCCGAACAGGAGCGTGAAGCCCAGCAGGTAGACCAGGTTGATCAGGGCGTTGGACTCGGAGGCGCGCAGGGACAACAGGCGGCACAGCTCGACCAGATGATAGAGCGGAAAGGCCAGGGATGCGGCCTGGGCCCAGCCCGGCAGGCCCGAGATGGGGAAGAAGGTGCCCGAAAAAAGGAACATGGGCGTGATGAACAGGAACGTGGGCAGGTTGAACATGTCGATGCTCGGCGTGATGCCTGTGAAGAACATGCCGATGGACCCGAAGGCCAGGCCGCCCAGAAAGGCCAGAGGAATGAGCAGAAGTCCCGACGGGAAGGCCACGTAGCCGAGCGGCATGAGCACCAGCAGCATGATGGCCACGGCGGCCGCGGCCTTGGAGGCGCTCCAGACGATCTCGGCCGTGATGACCTCCTCCAGCGAGAGCGGGGTGGCCAGCATGGCGTCGAAGGTCTTCTGGTAATACATGCGCACGAAGGACGTGTAGGTGGTCTCGAAGAAGCTGTTGTACATGACGGCCGTGGCGACCAGGGCCGGGGCGATGAACTCGGTGTAGGTCAGGGACAGGCCTGCGTACTCCACGTTGCCGATCATGCCGCTGAAACCCAGGCCGAAGGCCAGGATGTAGAAGGCGGGCTCCAGCAGCGGCACCAGGAAGTTGACCTGCCAAATGCGTTTGTAGACCACCAGGTTGCGCCACCAGACGCGGAACAGGCGCAAGGAAAGGTTGCCGGTCATGCGTACAGCTCCCTGACGGTCACTCGCGCAGCTCCCTGCCGGTGAGGCGCAGGAACACGTCCTCCAGGGTCGCCGTGCGGAAGATGCAGCGCTCCATGCAGTAGGTCTGGCGGATGTGCTCGCCCAGGGCCGGGTCGCCGTCGTAGACGATGGCGCGCTCGCCCAGGTCGTCGTGGTTGATGTTCCGCTCGCGCAGGAAGGCGCGCAGTTCGGGCGCGGGGCTGCCGATCTCGATGATGGAGTCGCCCGCGTGCTTGCGCACCAGCTCCTGCGGGCTGCCCTGCACCAGTATCTTGCCGTGGTCCAGGATGACCAGCCGGTCGCAGAGGTGCGCGGCCTCCTCCATGTAGTGTGTGGTGAGCAGGAGCGTGAGCCCGCGTCGCTTGAGGTCCGTCAGCCGGTCCCAGAGCTGGTGGCGCGACTGCGGGTCCAGGCCGGTGGTGGGCTCGTCCAGGATGACCAGCTCCGGGTCGTTGATGAGCGCGCGGGCCAGGATGAGCCGGCGGGCCAGGCCGCCGGAAAGCTCGCCGACCTTGGCCTTGCGTTTTTTCTCCAGGGCGAAGAAGGACAAAAGCTCGTCGGCGCGCTTGCGGGCCACCTTGCGCGGGATGGCGAAGTAGCCGGCGAATAGGTGCAGGTTCTCCTCCACGGTCAGGTCCGTGTCCAGGGTGTTGTCCTGCTGGCACACGCCCAGGCGGCCCCGTATCTCGCGCCAGTGGTCGCGGATGTCCAGGCCGAAGACGCGCATGCTCCCGCTTGTGATTGGCGAGAAGCCGTACATCATGCGAATGGCCGAGGTCTTGCCCGCGCCGTTGGGACCCAAGAGGCCGAAGAACTCGCCGCGCTCCACGCGCAGGGACACGCCGTCCACGGCGGTGAACACGCCGAAGCGCTTGCACAGGTCCGTGGCCTCGATGATGGGTGGGATCGCTGGATCTGGGGTCATCCTCGTTTCATCCTCGGCAATCCTATCCCACTTCCGGGGCGGCTTGTCCATGCGGGCCGGAATGTGCCAAAACCTACAGAGTCCGCTCCACCGTCACCACCGTCACGCGCAGATGCTCGTGCGCCGGCCTGGACTGCTTGAAACGGCGCAGCTCCTCCAACAGGCCATCGATGCGCTCCTCGTCCACCAGGGCCTGCACGAGGCTCATGTTGCCCGGAAAGACTTGCGAGCCGTGGTGCTTGCCGTCCTTGTCGCGGCCCTCGGCCATTGGCAGGCGCACGAAGCTGTCGATCCCATGGCGGTCCAGGATGGCCTCCACGGCCTCCTTGAACTCGAAACGATGGAAGATGTGCACGAGCTTGGGCATGGCTCAGTCCTCCTCCGCGCGGCCTTTGCGGCGGGTCAGCCAGACGCGCAGGTCGGCCGTCAAGGTGTAGACCACGGGCAGCACGATCAGGGTCAGGAAGGTCGTGACGAGCAGGCCCGAGGCCACGGCCACGCCCATGGGCGCTCGGGCTTCGCCGCCCGCGCCGAAGCCCAGGGCGATGGGCAGCATGCCGAGCACCGTGGACATGGTGGTCATGATCACGGGCCTGAAGCGCACGTGGGCCGCGTCCATGGCGGCCTTGCGCGCGGATTCGCCGCGAGCCTGCAGCACGCCCGCGTAGTCGAGCATGAGGATGGCGTTCTTGGTGGCCATGCCCGCGAGCATGATGAGCCCGATAAAGGCGTAGATGCCCAGCGGCATGTCCAGCAGCCACAGGGCCCCGGCCGCGCCTACCCCGGCCAGGGGCAGGGCGGTGAGGATGATGAGCGGATTGACGAACGACTCGAACTGCGCCGCGAGCACGAGGTAGATGAAGATGACCGAGAAGACGATGGTGATGCTCAGGTAAAAAAAGGACTCCTGGAAGTCGCGGGTCTGGCCCGTGAACTCGAAGGAGAAATCGTCCGGCAGGTTTTCGTCGAGCCAGTCCTGCAGCGCGGCGAGCGGATCGCCCAGGGCCACGTCCGGCGGGGTGGAGGCCGAGACCGTGGCTGAGCGTAGCCGGTTGAAGTGGTGGATCTCGCTGGGTCCCACGGTTTCCGTCAGCTCCACGAGGTTGTCCATGGAGACCAGGGCGCCGGTCTGGTTGCGCACGTAGATGCGCTTGATGTCGTCGGGAACCATGCCGCCCTTGCCGACGACCTCGGGGATGACTTCGTAGCGCTCGCTGGCGCGCTCGATTTCCGAGATATCCGGCTCGCCCAGGAGGAAGCGCAGGGCGTTGGACAGTTCCAGCACGCTGATGCCCATCTGCGTGGCCTTGTCGCGCAGGATGTCCACCTCAACCTGGGGTTTGTTGAGCTTGAGGTTCGTGTTCACGCCGATGAGGTCCTGGCGCTGGTTCATCCAGGCCATGACCTGCTCCTGGGCAGCGGCCAGGGCGTCGATGTCCGGGTTCTGGAGCACGAGCTGCAGGGGCGCGCCCTCGCCGCCGATGCCCGAGCCGCCGCTGGAGAAGACGAAGGCCCGTCCGCCCGGCAGGAGGGAGAGCTCGCGACGCAGCTCCTGCATGATCTCGGACTGGTGCCGCCCGCGCTGGGCCGCCGAGTGCAGGCGCACGAAGGAGATGCCGTCGTTGACCCGACCAGGCCCGCCGCCGCGCGACAGGGCGATGGCCAGGAAGAACTGGCGCACCTCGGGCGTGGCGCGCAGGACCTTTTCGATTTCGCGCGCATAGAGGTCGGTTTGGCCAAGGGTCGCGCCCTCGGGCGTCTCGAAGGAGATCATGAATTCGGCGCGATCCACCTCGGGCTGGAACTCCGTGGACAACCGCGTGAACAGGAAAGCGCCCAGCCCGAAGGCCGCCAGGGCCAGCAGGACCGTGAGCCAGCGCGCGGCCATGGCCACGTCGAGAGAGCGCGCGTAGGCCGCCTCGAATATCTCGAAGCCGCGCTCCAGGGCGTGGAAGATCCTCCCGCGCTTGTGGTTCCGGTGCAGCAGGCGCGAGCAGAGCATGGGCGTGAGCGTGAGGGCCGTGAGCGTGGAGGCGATGACCGTTGCGGCCACGGTTAGGCCGAACTCGTAGAAGAAGCGGCCGATGAGCCCGGGCGTGAAGGCCACGGGGATGAACACCGCCGCCAGCGACAGGGTGTTGGCGATGGACGGGAAGGCCACCTCCGTGGTGCCCACGCGCGCGGCCGGCACCGGGTCCGCGCCCTGCTCCAGGTGGCGGTAGCTCGATTCCAGCACCACGATGGCGTCGTCGATGACGATGCCGATGGCCAGGATGAGCCCAAGCATGGTCAGCGTGTTCACAGAGAAGCCGAGCACGTTCATGACCGCCAGGCCGCCCAGCAGCGAAGCCGGGATGGCCAGGCCCACGATGAGCGTGCCCCGGAAGGTGCGCAGGAAAAGGAGCACCACGAGCACGACCAGACCCGAGGTCAGGCCGATGGTGAACAGCAGGTCGCGGATGGATTCCTCGATGAACACGGATTCGTCCGAGGCGATCTGGTAGTCGAGCCCGGCCGGGAAATCGCGGGCCAGCTCCTCCATGCGCGCTTTGACCCCCTCGGCCAGGGACACGGTGTTCGCGCCGCTCAGCTTGACCACGCCCATGCCCACGGCCGTCTCGCCCACGAAACGCGCGATCTGGCGGTCGTTTTCCACGCCGTCCACGGCCTGGCCCACGTCGCGGACGCGCACCGGCCCACCATCGCGCGAGGCCACGATGAGCTCGTTGAAGGGCTCGGCCTCGGAAAGCTGGCCGCGCGTCTTGACCAGGAACTCGCGGGCCACGGACTCCACGCGGCCCGAGGGGATGTCCACGTTGTTGGCCTGCACCGCCTCGACCACGTCCTGCACCGTGAGGCGGTGCGCGGCGAGTTTGAGCGGGTCGAGCTCGATGCGCACGGCGTAGCGCCGCTCGCCGCCGATGATGATGCGCCCCACGCCGCGCAGGTTCTCCAGCCGCTGGCGCAGCACCTCGTCGGCATAGGTGGACAGGCGCACCTCGTCCCAGCGCGTGTCGCCGGTCAGCGCGATCCACAGCACGGCCTGGGCGTCCGGGTCGAGCTTCTCGATGATGGGCTCCTCGATGCCGTCGGGCAGTTCGCGCCGGGCGCGGCTGACCCGGTCGCGCACGTCCTGGGCCGCCACGTCTATGTCGCGCCACAGCTCGAATTCGGCCGTGACCGTGGCCACCTCCTCGCGCGCCGTGGAGGTCAGGGTCTTGAGGCCCTCGACCGTGTTGATCTCCTCCTCCAGCGGCTCGATGATCTCGGTCTCCACCACTTCGGGCTCGGCGCCGGGAAAGACCACGTTGACGCTGACGATCGGGAACTCCACGTCCGGGTCCTCGCGCACGGGCATCTGGTAGTAGCCGTAGATGCCGAAGATGGCCGTCACGAGCACGCCGACGATGGTCAGCACGGGCCGGGAGATGCAGAAATTCCAGATCACGGTCCGTTTCCTGCGCCGTTCATATCAGCCGGCCTTTCCCTGCGGTCGGGCTCGGCCGCGTTGGCGGAGCCGCCTGGACTGCCTGGATTGACTAAGCTGCCTGGATTGGCGATCCCGTCGGAACCGGGCCGGCCCTCGGGCTGCCTGGCCAGGCTCGTGCCGTGGCCATCGGTTCCGTCAGGGCCCGTGTCGTCCCGGCCACGCCCCGCAACCTGCACCGGCGTGTCGTCGCTCAGGTTGAGCTGGCCGGCCACGACCACCTCCTGGCCGACGTCGAGGCCTTGGCGTACCTCGGCCAGGCCCGTGCGGCGCAGGCCTATGTCCACGGGCCGCATCATAGCCTTGCCGTTCTGCACGACAAAGACCAGATAACCCTCGCGTGTGGCCACCAAGGCGGACTCGGGCACCGCGGGCCTGTCTTCGCGCACGTCGAGCACGAGCCTGGCCGTGGCGAAGGCGCCGGGCTTGAGCAGGCCCTCGGGATCGCCCACCAGGGCCTTGACCGCGAATTTGCGCGTAGCCACGATCACGCTCGGACTCACGAAGCTGACCCGTCCTTCGAATTCCAGCTCCGGGTAGGCCGTGACCGTTATGCGCACGGGCTGGCCCAGACGCACGCGGCCCATGTAGCGTTCGGACACGTCGAAGGTGATCTCCAGGCGATCGGAGTAGAGGGTCACGAGCTCATCGCCCTCCTCCACGTAGTCTCCCACGTCCACGTTTCTCTGGGACACTTTTCCGGCCATGGGCGCGCGGATGCGCATGTCCTCCAGCCGTTCACGGTCCAGGGCCACCTGGGCCTCCAACCGGCTCACTTCGGCCTGGGCTACGCGGAACTCGGTCTGGCGCTGATCCAGCTCGTCCTTGGATACCGTACGTCGTTCGTAGAGCCGCCAGAAGCGCTGGTACGTGCGCCTGGCGTTCTCCTGGCTGGCCCTGGCCGACTGCAGGGCCGCTTGGTTCGCGGCTAGTTCGCGGAGCAGCTTATTGGCATCCAGGAGAAACAGCAGCGCGCCCTTGTTCACGCGTTCGCCTTCCCGAAAGCCGATCTCGCGCACGATGCCGCTCGCTTCGGGCCGGATGCGCACGACCTCGACCGCCAGCAGGGTGCCGATGCCCGTGACGTCCTCCAGGAAATCGCTCCTGCGCACCGTGGCCGTCTCCACCGCAACGGAAGGCTCCTCCGCGGCCTGCTGCGGCTCCTCCCCGCAGGCGGCCAGGCCGCACAGCAGGAGGGCCAGCCACACCCATGCAGCCCCTCGCGCCACTATCGGCCGGTCAGTCGCACAACCCACGCATCGCTCCCTTCTCATACCATGACGCCTCTAGAGCTGGAGCTTTCCACTATACTCCAACAGAGGCTTTCGTGAAGCCTGACATGAGCAAGCTTTTGAAGACCCTCAGGTTCCCATGGATTTGAAACCGTGTTAAGCATGGCCAGATAGACCCTCGCTCGTGCCGTTAGGCTGGCCCGGCGGCACGGACGGGCTTGTCCCGCAGGAGCATCCCAAGGAGATTGAAATGGCGAATCAGTACCACGAGCCGGTAGGCGAATTGACCCAGCAGGACCGGAACTATGTGCGGGCGCTCATGAGCCTCAAGGAAGAGATCGAGGCGGTGGACTGGTACCATCAGCGAGTGGCCACCTGCCCTGATCCGCAACTCAAAAGCATTCTGGCCCACAACCGCGACGAAGAGATCGAGCACGCGGTCATGGCGCTGGAGTGGCTACGGCGCAACATGCCCGGCTGGGACGAGCAGATGCGCACGTATCTCTTCACCGAGGGTGATGTGACCGCCATCGAGGAGGCCGCGGAAATCGGCCAGGCTGGAGAGGTCGGAGGACGCGGCGCGGATCAGCCCGTGCAGGAAGCGTCCGTCCCGGCCGGCGGAGGGCTGGGTCTCGGCAGCCTGAAGAAGAGCACCTGAACACGCGCACGGTAAGCCCACACGGAGGAACCATGGACATTCTCAAGCGAGAGCTGGCGCCTATCACGCAGCAGACCTGGGCCGTCATCGACGAGCAGGCCCGCATGATCCTCAATTCGGTCCTGTCCGCCCGCAAGGTCGTGGACGTGGACGGCCCCAAAGGTTGGGAATACTCGGCTGTGCCCTTGGGCAGGCTGAGCTTGCCCGAGAATCAGCCCATCGAGAACGTGCACTTCGGCATCCGCCGGGTGTTGCCCCTGGTGGAAGTGCGCGTGCCCTTCGAACTGGACATCTGGGAGATCGACAACCTGGTGCGCGGAGCCAAGGACATCGACCTGTCGCCCCTGGAAAAGGCCGCGCGCGATCTGGCGCGCATGGAGGAGCGGGCGGTCTACTACGGCCTGCATCAGGCCCAGATCAAGGGCCTCAAGGAGGCCTCTGGCCACGAGGCCCTGGGCATTTCCGGCTCTCCCGAGGATATCGTGCAGAAGGTCACCGAGGGGCTGACGCGCATGCTGCGCGAAGGCATCCAGGGGCCGTTCGCCCTGGTGGTCTGCCCCGAAATGTGGGTCGCCTTGTCGGGCCAGATCCGCGGCTATCCGCTGAACAAGTACGTGGAGAGCATGCTGGGCGGACCCATCGTGGTCAGCCCGTTCGTGGAGGACGCCTTCCTGATCTCCACGCGCGGCGGCGACATGACCCTGACCCTCGGGCAGGACATCGGAATCGGCCACGGCTCTCATGACAAGGAGAAGGTCAAACTCTTCTTCACCGAGTCCTTCACCTTCCACGTGCTGGAGCCCCGCGCCATCCAGTGCTTCGGCTGGAGCCAAGGCGGCTAACGCTATGCCTCCGGCGGCCAAAGGGGCTCTGCCCCTTTGGAAACCCCGCCAGGGGGGACGCCCCCCTGGACCCGCGATATTTTTGGAAGAATGCCGGGAAAACCCGGCATTCTTCGTTATGTGCCCTAAATAGGTGTGCGGAAAGTTCGGCATAGAGCCGGCGCGAAGCGGAACAAACTACAAAAATGCTGGGTCCAGGGGAATCAGTCCCCTGGCGGGTGAGGGTCTGGGAGAGGGCGCAGCCCTCTCCCAGTTTCTTCGCGGCGACTTAGCGCAGACCTTTGCTGTTCAGGAAAGGGCTGTATTTCTTGTCCGTGCCCTTGATGTGGTTGACCACCCAGTTCTTGAGGAAATTAAGGATATCCGTGGTGACCTGAGCCTTGCCGGTCTTGAAGGCGGCGGCGAACTCGCTCACCTTGGTCTTGAGGACCGCGTGCTCGCGGGCGTGGGCCGAAGCCTGCGGGTAGCCGTACTTGGCGAAGAGCTTCTCCTCGTGGTCGAAGTGGTAGACCGTATAGTCCACAAGCTCGTTCAAGATTTTTACCAGCGCGTTGTTGCCCTTGCCGGCCTTCATGGCCGCGTAGAGCTGATTGAGCAGATCCACGAGCTTCACGTGCTGCTGGTCGATCTCGCGCACGCCCACGCTGAGCGTGGCGGTCCAGGTCAACAGGGTGTCGCCCTGGCTGGCCTGCATGTCGCGGATAAGCTCGCCGAGCTGCACGGTCAGGGTGGTGAGCTGCCCAATGGCACGGGACGACTCGTGGATGCCGCCTGCGATGTCCACGGCGATCTCGCGCACCTCGCCCACGGCTTGGCTTATCTCGTGGCTGGAGGCAGACTGTTCCTCGGCGGCGGAGGCGATGGAGGCGATCATGGTCGCGTTGTCCTCGGTATGGCGCACGATCATCCGCGAGGACTCGCCGGAGCGGGTGGCCATATCCGCGGCTTGGGCCGCCAGGGCCACGGCCTCATCCATGCCTTCCACATTGCGTTTCACGGAATCCTGGATGGCCAGGATGCTCGCTCCCACTTCCTTGGTGGCCAGCATGGTCTTCTCGGCCAGCTTGCGCACCTCGTCGGCCACCACGGCGAAGCCGCGGCCCGCCTCGCCGGCCCTGGCCGCCTCGATGGCCGCGTTGAGCGCCAGCAGGTTGGTCTGGTCCGCGATGTCATTGATGACGTTGATGACCTTGTCGATGGACATGGCCATGTTGCCCAACTCGGCCATGTCGGTCTTGAGTCGCGTGGCCACGCCGTTGACCTTGGTGATGGCCTCGTGGGAACGCGTGACGACCTGCATGCTCTCCTGGGCCCGTTCCTTGGCCATGTCCACGTTGGTCGCGGCCGTGGCCGCGCTGCGTGAGACCTCGGTGATGGCCATGTTCATTTCGCCCATGGCTACGGCGGTATGATGCATGCGCTCCTTCTGGTTGTCCGCGCCGGACACGATGCGCGAGGAGAGTGATTCCAGCAGGTCGGAGGATTCAGTGATCTTGTGAGCCACCGCCTGCAGCCGGCCCGCGGCCTCGCGCATGCCTTCCTCGCGGGCCTGCTCGGCCATTTGCGAGGCTTCGCCAGCCTGACGTACGGCCTCATCCGAGCGGGCCGTCACCGCGCGCAGTTCCTCGGATTTGGCGGTCAGCTCCGCCTTGCGGGAGCGCAGCTCGCCAGCCAGGCTCTCGACTGTCTCGGCCAGGCCGGTTTCAGCAGCGATGCCTGCGGCTAGCGCAGTGGCCATGGCGCGCTCCTGGGGCGCGAATACCTGTCGCAGCAGATAGAGCGCCAACCAGGACAGCGCCGGGGCCATGGCCAGGCAGAGCACCAGGGTCGCCGTGGGCGCGAACAGGGAAAGCACGGCCGCGAGGGCGGCTACGACTGCGCACAATGCGCAAACGGTCAGCACGAGTTGCTTTTGATGCATGTCGTTACCTCGAAGAGGGTAGAGATCGGAGCGGTTGGCCTGGAAGACGGCAGCAAAAGCGTTCAAGCCTTTGGCCATGGAGTTCTTCTGGCAGTTTGTTTGTACGCCCCGGCGCGGGAAAGTTCAACCGCGATCAGTCGTGGTTCAGGCAGGGGAAGGGTTGTACGCGGCTGTATTCGCGGAGTATTGCCGCGAGAAAGCCCCGGCAAACAAGGCGGGACAGACAAAGGCATGGCGAGGCGGCACGCTCGTTTTCAGAGCATTAGAGCATTTTGCTTTTGAAAATGCTCTGCTAGCCATGTGTCGGCATGGCTAGCCGCCGCGTAGGCGTAGGCGCAATTTATTTGCGCCGTCAACGCCGGAGCGGGCGTCTTAAAAGCAATCTGCTTTAAAGGGTTCGCCGGACGCTCATCAGAAGTTGAGCTGGAATGCCGTGCTGGCGCGCATCTCGGGCGACTCGTCGCCGAAGCCGCCGCCCGCGCCCACGGCCATGAAGAGCTGGTCGCTGAACTCGTAGATCAAGCCGGCTTCGGCGATATTGATCTCCTCGTCGGTGAGGGTGGTATGCTCGCGCCAGATGTCGGCCAGCATTATCCAGTTCTGGTTCAGCCGGTAGCTATAGCCGAGCAGGTACAGCCAGCCGTCCTTGCGCTCGTCTGCATACGGCTCGAGGTTACGCAACCAAGAGCCGTTCACATGCACGCGGTGCAGCCCCGAGTCGCCAAGGTGCCAGGAGGCCAGTAGCTTGAGCGAAGGGTCCACGCCCCGGCTGTCCTCTCCCGACGGGAAGGTCAGAGCGCCCTTGACCGCCAGGGAGGGCACCCAGCGGCCGGCCTCGGTGAGCTTGTACTGCGCCGAGGCCGTGATGTCTCCGCTACCCCGGTCGTCGATATTGCCGAGCAGGAATAGCGAGGCGAGCTCCAGCTCCAGTCTCTCCAATGGGCCGTATTGCAGCGCCGGCTCAAGCTCGAAAAGATCCTCGCCGTCCTCGCCCAGCTCGTAGGCAAAGCTGCCCTGGAAGGTGAAATTATCCTTACCGATGACCTCGGCATCCTCCATGCGTAACGGGAAATTCTCGTCCAAGTCGTAAGACTGTGCCAAGGCCTGCAATGGCGCGGCAGCCAATAATCCCAGAAGCAGCACTCCGCACACGGCCGTGCGCAACCCAGCGTTCATGTCAGTCCTTCCCTTTCCTGCGAAATCTAGTCCCACTTGCCTTCAAAGAGCGGCCGCACCGGGTTCTCGTCCACGTCCAGGCGCAGCTCCTGAAACACGTCGGCCGAATGGCGCGTCTCGTGTTCGGGGTTCAGCTCCAGGCCCAGCTCTTCCTTGACATCATCCGAGGCCGGGATGAGCAGGAATTCGCAGCCCTCGTGGTCCAGGAACTCGGGTGGATCGGCGTCGGCGAACTTGCGGCCGCGAAACTCCTCCTGGAGCTTCTTGGGGAAGCCGGCCTGCTGGCCATCGGACAGGCCGGCCTGGGGCTTGCCGCCGCTCTCCGGGTTCTTGACGCTTATGATGTAGCTTGCTTCCCGCGCGATGTTGAGGTCTTTCTGGACCTTGCCTGTCTTGTCCGGCAGCTCCAGGGCATAGACCAGGTGCGTGTGGTCGCCGTGGCGCAAGATGCGGTAGACACCTTCGCCAACGGGCCTGGCCGCCGGCAGGTGCTGCCTGCCACGGGTCTTGGTCCGGTACTCGTCGGAACCGAGCTCGTCCCGGATGGCCGTGGGGTCCTTGCGCACCATGTCCACGAAGCCCCAGTATTTGCGCCGGCCCTTCTCGGAGGGGTCGGGCAGCTTCTTGCGGCCCACCACGGCCAGGCGCACCACATCGCGCCGCCCGGGCGAGAGCACCATGTACATGCGCTCCACGTCGCCCAGGCCGGAGGGCTCCTCCTCGTTCACCTTGGGCCGGTAGAAGAAGTAGACGCTGCCTTTCTCCAGGGTCTGCACGTCGCCTTTGGACGCCATGTCATCCTCCGTCGGCTTCCTGGGGCTTGGTCAGGATTTCTTTTTCTGCAAGTCCTTGACCGCCGGGCCGTGCAGTACGCGGCCGTCGATGTCGAACCGCGAGCCATGGCACGGACAATCCCAGGACCGTTCGGCATTGTTCCACTGCACCACGCAGCCAATATGCGTGCACACGCGCGAGACCGCATGCAGCTCGCCCTGCTCGTCGCGAAAGGCCGCTACGGTCGATCCATCCAGCTTGGTCAGCCCTCCGTGGCTGGGCTCCAGGTCCTTGGCCTGCGTCTTGGGCGAGGAGAGCCGGTCCGAGACGAGACGCCTGACCTTGTGCAGGTTCTGTCCGGCCACGGGTCCCAGGTCGCTCAGCTTCAGGCGGCCCACGGCGTAGGTGCGCGACAAGGAGTTTTTGACCCCATAGATAAGGTCGCGCAGCAGGTGCGCGGCGACCATGGACTGGGACATGCCCCAGCCGCCGAACCCGGTCACGGCGAGGATATTCTTCTGTCCGCGGGATACCGGGCCCACGTAGGGCAGGCGGTCCAGGGGGAATTGGTCGTGGGTGGACCAGCGGTAGACCGGGTTCTCCAGGCCCATGGTCTCGCGGGCCCACTCGGCTAGGCGCGCGTAGCAGGCTTCCGTGTCTGTCACTTGGCCGGAGTGGTGTTTTTCGCCGCCCACGAGCAGCCAGGTGCGGTCCCCGGATGTCTGCAGGCGCAGGGAACGGAAGGGCTGGCGCGTCTGGTAGTACATGGCGTCCGGGATGAAGCCCGGCTCCACGGGATAGGCAAGCACGTAGGAGCGCGACTGGACCACGCGCAGGAAGAACTCGGAGCTGCGGTGAAAGGGGATGTTGGTGGCCAAGACTACATGCTTGGCCCGCAAGAGCCCGCGGTCGGTGATGACGTCCGCTGGCTGGCCGGGGCGGATCTCCAGGGCGCGGGTGTTCTCGAAAATTTTCACCTCGCGCCCGGCCAGCTCGCGGGCGATGCCCAACAGGTACTTGAGCGGGTGAAAGCGGGCCTGGTTCTCGGCCCTTACGCCGCCGGACACGCCGAAAGGCAGACCCGTGTCGCGCGAGAAGCTCGCGGGCAGGCCGCTCTGCCTGGCCGCATCGGCTTCGGCGGCCAGGGCGGCCATGTCCTCCTCGCGATTGGACACGGTCCAGGCCGGCGCGTGGCTGAAGTCGCAGTCGATGGAGTAGCGTTTGATAACGGCTTCGTACTGGGCGATGGCGTTTTGGTTGGCCTCGCCATGCAAGGCCGCGGCCTCGCGGCCGAAGCGGCGAGTGATGTCGGTGTACAGCTGGCCGTGCAGGGCCGTGATCTTGGCCGTGGTATTGGCCGTGACCCCGGAGCCTACCTCGCGCATGTCGATGACGGCGACGCGTTGGCCGGACTGTAGAAGAAGCAGGGCCAGGTTCAGTCCGGCCATGCCCGCGCCGATGATGGCCGTGTCCACGAGATTGTCGCGGGTCATGCGCGGATAGCGGCTCGGCTCCACGGTATCCACCCACAGGGATCTGGAGAAGGTCGGGCCCTGCTGCATTGTATGCTCTTCGATAGGCGAGGATTGGCTGTCCATGTCATGCTCCCTGTTTGTGAGACGCGGCCGCTAAGGTAGCCTATCTGGAGAAAAAAGTGCAAGCGGATCGCATAATCTTGGCAAGTACAGTCATGTAGGACGAGTTCCTACGACATGCACATGAATGCCTTACTTCTTGTAGTCCTAAACCCTAAGTCGCAGGGACTAATGTGTAGGATAATGTACTACAGCAATAAGAATGTTTTTTTATGCAATAATTAACTTTGTTGGCAAATCTGTGTGATTTCACAGCCTTTATTGATGTATTTTGGTTAGTGAATAACTTCATCAGGATGGTCATGCCGCTTGCCTCTAACGTCGAGATGTGGTTTCCCCTGTAGGCTGAGGAATTAATGTCCAGGGGCGCGAATCACGTAAGAGGAGGATTGCATGGCCAAACAGGTGCTCATTACGGGCGGAGCGGGCTTCATCGGCTCGCATCTGGCCGACGAGCTTCTGGCCGCCGGATACGCGGTGCGAGTGCTAGACAACCTGAGCGAGCAGGTTCACGGCCGGGACAAGATCCGTCCTGATTATCTGGATCCGGAAGTGGAACTGCTGGTCGGGGATGTGCGCGACATGAACATGCTGCGCAAGTGCCTGTGCGGAGTGGACGCGGTATTCCATTTCGCGGCCATGGTCGGCGTCGGGCAGAGCATGTATCAGGTGCGCGATTATGTGGACGTGAACGAGACCGGAACCGCCGCCCTTCTGCAGAAGCTCACGACGAATCCCGTGGAGCGGTTGATCGTGGCCTCGTCCATGTCCATCTACGGCGAGGGCCTCTATCTGGCTCCCGACGGCCGGCTGGTGGAAGACGCCTGCCGCGAGGGCGAGGCCCTGCGCCAGGGACGCTGGGAGTGCTGCGACAGGGACGGCGCGCCGCTCGTGCCCATGCCCACGCCGGAAAGCAAGCGGCCCTGCCTGGCCTCGGTCTACGCCCTTAGCAAGTACGCCCAGGAACGCATGTGCCACATGGTGGGTTCAAGCTACGGCATCCAGACCGTGGGCCTGCGCTTCTTCAACGTCTACGGCACGCGCCAGGCCCTCTCCAACCCCTACACGGGCGTGCTGGCTATCTTCGCCTCGCGCCTGCTCAACGGCAAATCGCCCATGATCTTCGAGGATGGTCGCCAGCGCCGGGACTTCGTGCACGTGGCCGATGTGGCCCGAGCCTGCAGGCTGGCCCTGGAAAAGCCGGATGCCGCAGGCAAGGTCTTCAACATCGGTAGCGGCAACAGCTATTCCGTGCGCGACCTGGCCGAAGGTCTGGGAGCGGTGCTGGGCAGCTCCCTGGAGCCGGAGATCACGGGCAAGTGCCGCGTGGGCGACATCCGCCACTGCTTCGCGGATACGAGCCTGGCCAGAAACGTGCTCGGCTTCAAGCCCCAGGTGGAGCTGAGCGACGGCCTGGCGGAGCTGTCCGACTGGCTGGCGGGACAGCAGGCAGTGGACAAGTTCGACGACATGGCCAAGGAGCTGAGCGGCAGGGGGCTGACCATATGACAGCCAAGCGGGGAACCGCGTCCCTGTCGCGTCAGCGCAGCGGACCCCATGCGCTGGTCACCGGCGGGGCAGGCTTCATCGGCACAAACTTGAGCCACCGTCTGGCCGGCCAGGGACGCCGCGTGCTCATCCTGGACAACCTGTCCCGGCCCGGCGGCGAACGGAATCTGGCGTGGCTCAAGGCCATGCACGGCGATCTGGTCACCGCGCAGACAGCCGACGTGCGCGACGCCCGCGCCGTGGCTTCGGCCGTGCAGGGCGCGGACGCAGTCTTCCATCTGGCCGCGCAGGTGGCCGTGACCACGAGCGTGCGCAATCCGCGCGCGGACTTCGAGGTCAACGCCGCGGGCACGCTCAACGTCCTTGAGGCCTTGCGAAGCCTCGAAAACCCGCCGCCATTGGTGTTCACCTCCACCAACAAGGTTTACGGCAAGCTGGCCAATCTGGAGCTGCTGGAGGGCGACACGCGCTATGCACCGGTCGATGCCTTGGTGGCCGAGCACGGCGTGGCCGAGGACCGTCCCCTGGATTTCTACAGCCCTTACGGCTGCTCCAAGGGCGCGGCCGATCAGTACGTGTTGGATTACGCACGCATCTACGGCCTGCGGGCCGTGGCCATGCGCATGAGCTGCATCTACGGCCCGCATCAGTCCGGCACCGAGGACCAGGGCTGGGTGGCCCATTTCCTCATCAGCGCCCTGGAGGGACGGGGGCTGACCATCTACGGCAACGGCAAGCAGGTGCGCGACGTGCTCTGGGTGGAGGATTTGGTCGACGCCTTCCTGCTGGCCGTGAAGCTTGCCGACGATCTGCGCGGCAGGGCCTTCAACATGGGCGGCGGGCCGGATAACGCCATAAGCCTGCTGGAGCTTCTGGACATGATGCGCGAACTGGGCGTGACGCCCGCTTCCATGGCCTACGGCAAGGGCAGGCCTGGCGACCAGGCCTGGTTCGTGGCCGACACGGGCGGCTTCGAAGCGGCCACGGGCTGGAAACCGCGCATGAGCAAGAGGGACGGTGTGGCCGCCCTGACGAAGTGGCTCAAGGAGCACAGAGTCATGGCAGGCGGACAACTTTGGGCACGGGAGGCCATTTCATGAGATTCGCGCTCGTCAATCCAAACTGGTGCTTCGCCGGCAGCGTCTATTTCGGCTGCCGCGAGCCGCATCTGCCGCTGGAGCTGGGCTACGCCGCGCGGGCCCTGGAGGACGCCGGCCATGAGGCCGTGATCATCGACGCGCACCTGTTCAATCTGTCACTGGGCGATTTGCGCGCCCGGCTGGAGGACTTCGCGCCGGACTTCACGGTGCTGGTCACTGCCCCGACCTACCTGTTCTGGCGCTGCGCCCAGCCCGAGCTGACCGTGCCCGAACTGACGGCCGCGGCCATCATCGAGGCGGCCGGCGTGCTCGTGGCCGTGGGCCCGCACCCGTCCACCAGCCCCGGTTCGGTTCTGGCCAAGCTGCGGGCCGACGCCGTGCTGCGCGGCGAGTTCGAGCAGGCCCTGCCACTTTTGGCGGACAAGGACTGGCGCGAGATTCCCGGCCTGGTCTTCAACTGGCGCGGACGCCTGCACGGCAAGGACGGCCGGGTGCAGACCGCGAAGGTGGAGGCGTTGCCGGCCTTGAGCTGGCCAGACGAGTGGATCTCGCGCCATGTTCACCATCACCACCGCTTCGATGCGCCGCCCAAGGGTCCCGGCGCGGAGGTGGAGGCTTCGCGCGGCTGCCCGTTCGGCTGTGTGTTCTGCGCCCGCGAATACTTCCGCGGCGTGTACCGCAAGCGGCCCATGGCCACGGTGCTGGCCGAGATCGACGGCCTGCTGTCGCGGGGCGTGGAGTACGTCTACTTCATCGACGAGCTGTTCCTGGCCGACCGGCCATTGCTCAGCGAACTGGCCGCTCGTGGACTCAAATTCGGCATCCAGACGCGCATCGACATATGGAAGCCGCGCGATCTGGAACTGCTGGGCAGGGCCGGCTGCGTGTCCGTGGAGGCCGGCCTGGAGTGCCTGACCCCGGATGTGCGCGCCCTGCTCGGCAAGCGCAGCGCCATGAGCACCGAGCAGATGGTCGAGCGGCTGGTCATGGCCAAGAGCAATATTCCCTTCGTGCAGGCAAACCTGGTGGACGTGGGCTGCGAGAGTCCGGACTTCGTGGCCGAGTGGCGGGACAGGCTGCACAGTCGCGGCATATGGGCCAATGATCCCGTGCCCATTTTTCCTTATCCCGGCTCGAATATCTACCGGCGCAAATGGGGCGAGCCCGACGACCTGGCTTGGGAGCGGGCCCTGCAGGACTACCATGCGGGCGTAACGCGCCTGAGCGAGCTGCAGGACGCCTGGAGCATGCCCGCGGCAGTGGGGAGCTAGAGCATTTTGCTTTTGAAAATGCTCTGCAAGCCATGCGTCGGCATGGCTTGCCGCCGAGCAGGCGTAGGCGCAATTCACTTGCGCCGTCAACGCCGGAGCGGGCGTCTTAAAAGCAATCTGTTTTGGCTGGAGGCGGCATGACCATAACGAGGAAAGTGCGGCGGGTGCTCATGACCGCCGATGCCGTGGGCGGGGTCTGGGATTACTGCCTGGACCTGGTGCGGGGCCTGGCGAAGCTCGGCGTGCGCGTGACCCTGGCGGTCATGGGCGACCTGTCCGCCGAGCGGCGCGCCGAGGCCGAGTCCATTGTCGGCCTTGAGCTGCACCACGGCGACTTCAAGCTGGAGTGGATGGACGGCGGCACGGCGGACGTGGGTCGAGCCGGGGAATGGCTGCTGGACCTGGAGTCCGTGGTCAGGCCGGACCTGATCCATCTGAACAATTACGCCCACGGCTGCCTGCCCTGGAAAGCGCCTTGCCTCGTCGTGGCCCATTCGTGCGTGCTGTCCTGGTGGCTGGCGGTCAAGGGGCGCATGGCCCCGAAACAGTGGTTGGGCTACGCCGAATTGGTCAAGCGTGGCCTGCTGGGAGCCGACGCGGTGGCCGCGCCGACGCGTCACATGCTGCGCACGATACACAGCCTGTACGGCCGCTCGGCTCCGGCCATCGTCATCCGCAACGGCTGCGACCCCGCCTTGTTCTCGCCCGGCCGCAAGCAGCCGCTGGTGCTCGGGGCCGGGCGCGTGTGGGACGAGGCCAAGAACGTAACCAGCCTGGACAAGGCCGCCAGCAACCTGGCCTGGCCCGTGAGAATCGCCGGAGAGTGGCGCCACCCTTGCGGCACATCCTGCAAGCCCGCCAACGCCGAGTACCTGGGCTTTTTGCCGCGCGCGGCCTTGGCCGGACACATGGCCAAGGCCTCCATCTACTGCCTGCCCGCACGCTACGAGCCATTCGGCCTGACGGTGCTCGAAGCGGCCATGAGCGGCTGCGCCCTTGTGCTGGGCGACATCGGCAGCCTGCGCGAGCTGTGGAACGGCGCGGCGCTGTTCGTGGACCCCGACGAGCCCAGGGAGCTGCGCAATGCCCTGACCCTGCTCATGATCCGCAAGGGTTTGCGCACGCGGCTGGCCCGCGAGGCCCGCGCAAGGGCCCTGGCCATGAGCGTGGAGCGCATGGCCCTGCGTTACGCCGCGGTTTACAACCTCATGGTAGGCGACGGCCTAGGGGTCATCGACTTGGAGCACGCCTCCTCCAGCGAAATCGAACCCGATGACCAGGGCCCCGACGACTCGGGACAAGGGCCGCTGGCCTTGGCCCAGGGAGCCTAGAGTGCGCTTCGTGCTCTTCTATCACTCGCTGGTTTCCTGCTGGAACCACGGCAATGCCCACTTCCTGCGTGGTCTTGTGCGCTCCTTGACCGGCCTGGGCCATGAGGTCCGGGTGTACGAGCCGGTCGACGGCTGGAGCCGCGCGAACATGCTCGAAACGGACCCCCGTGCGGAGGACGATTTTTACCGTGCCTTTTCCGGCTTCACTTCCCAGGAGTACGACCCGGACTCACTGGATCTGGATCAAGCCTTGGATGGCGCGGATGTGGTGCTGGTCCACGAGTGGAACGACCCGGCATTGGCCGGCCGCATCGGCCGCAGGCGCGCGGGCGGCGGGCAATTCCTGCTCTTCTTCCATGACACGCACCACCGGGCCGTGAGCAGGCCCGAGGAAATGGCCGCCTTCGACCTCTCGGCCTTCGACGGCGTGCTGGCATTCGGCGGGGCCCTGCGCGAGGTCTATGTGCGCCAGGGCTGGGACGGTCGTGCCTACGTATGGCACGAGGCCGCGGACACGGAGCTGTTCCGGCCCAGGCCCGAGCTGCGCCGGGAGCGCGACCTCGTGTTCGTGGGCAACTGGGGCGACGGCGAGCGCAGCCACGAGTTGCGCGAGTTCCTGTACGGACCCTTGCGCTGTCAGGGGTTGTCCGCGCGCGTGTACGGCGTGCGCTACCCCGAGCCGGGCCTGCTGGCCGTGCATCGCTCCGGCGCGCAGTACATGGGCTGGCTGGCCAACCATCGCGTTCCCGAGATATTCGCAGCCCACCGTATGACCGTGCACGTGCCCAGGCGGCTCTACACCCGCCAGCTCCCCGGCATCCCGACCATCCGCGTGTTCGAGGCCCTGGCCTGCGGCATCCCGCTCCTGTGCTCGCTCTGGGAGGACATCGAGGGCCTGTTCCGGCCCGGCCAGGACTACCTGTCAGCCCGTTGCGGCCGGGACATGGAGCTCAAGATGCGCGAGGTGCTCTGTGATCCGGATCTGGCCGAATCCCTGGCCCGCAGCGGGCTGGAGACCGTTCTTTCCCGCCACACCTGCGGCCATCGGGCCGTCGAGCTGCTGAATATCTGCGCAGGGCTGGGCCGGGAGAGCCGGACCGCGCGCGCCATTACCGCCACGGAGGCAAACGCATGAATATGGCATTCTTCGGTTCGAGCCTCGTGTCCGCCTACTGGAACGGGGCCGCGACATATTACCGCGGGCTCATCCGCGAGCTGCACTCCCTGGGCTGGCGCGTGACCTTCTACGAGCCCGATGCCTACGGCCGTCAGCAGCACCGCGACATGGACGACCCGCACTGGGTGAAGGTGGTGGTCTATCCGCCGACGCAGGACGGCGTGGACGCCTGCCTGGAGCAGGCCGCCGGAGCCGACGTGGTGGTCAAGGCCAGCGGCGTGGGCATATTCGACGAGTACCTGGAGCGCGAGGTGCTGCGGCTGCAGTCCCCGTCCACCCTGGTGACCTACTGGGACGTGGATGCTCCGGCCACGCTGGCGCGAATCGACGCCGATCCGGCCGACCCCATGCGCGCCAACCTGCCGCGCTACGACCTGGTGCTGACCTACGGGGGCGGCCGACCCGTGGTGCAGGCCTTTGAAAAGTTCGGCGCACGGCTGTGCGTGCCGATCTACAATGGATTCTCGCCCGAGACGCACCATCCCGTGGGCTGCAGGGCACGCTTCCGGGCCGATCTGAGCTTTCTGGGCAACCGGCTGCCCGACCGCGAGGCCAGGGTGGAGGAGTTCTTCCTCAAGGCCGCCGAGCGCCTGCCGAGCCGGAGCTTCCTGCTGGGCGGCAACGGCTGGGACGGCAAGCCGATGCCGGGCAACGTGCGTTGGCTCGGCCATGTCTACACCGCGGACCACAACGCCCTGAACTGCTCGACCCTTGCCGTGCTCAACATCAACCGCGAGAGCATGGCCCTGAACGGCTGGTCGCCGGCCACGCGGGTCTTCGAGGCTGCGGCGGCAGGCGCTTGTGTCATCACGGACGCCTTCACGGGCGTGGGAGACTTCTTCGAGCCGGGCCGCGAGATACTCGTGGCCGGTTCCGGCGAGGAGGTGGCCGAGGTCTTGGCCGACCTCTCGCCGCGCAAGGCGCGGGTCATCGGCCTGGCGGCCCTGGCGCGGGCCATGGATCAGCACACATATGCCCGCCGGGCGCGCGGACTCGATTGGCTGCTGCGTGGCGAGATCACGGACCGGGAGGCCGTCCAATGCGCGTAGCCATTTTCGGGTTGTCCATCACCTCTTCCTGGGGCAACGGCCATGCCGTGACCTATCGCGGCCTGGTGCGCGCCCTGGCCGCGCGCGGCCATCGCGTGCTGTTCCTGGAGCGCGACGTGCCCTGGTATGCCGAGAACCGCGACCTGCCCTCGCCGCCCTTCTGCGAGACAGTGCTCTACAAGCGCATCAAGGATCTTTCCCCACGCCATGTGCAGGCCGTGCGCGAGGCCGACTTGGTCATCGTGGGCTCCTATGTGCCCCGAGGCGTGCAGGTGGGCCGCTTCGTGCTCGACACGGCGAGCGGCGTGCGGGCCTTCTACGACATCGACACGCCCGTGACGCTGGCGGCTTTGGCGCGCGGCGAGTGCGCCTACCTGGAGCCGTCGCTCATCCCGGCCTACGACCTGTACCTTTCCTTCACCGGCGGGCCGACGCTCACGCGCCTGGAGAAGGAGTTCGGCTCGCCCATGGCCCGGCCCCTGTACTGCAGCGTGGACCCGCGCAACTACTACCCCGTGCGCCGCGCCCCGCAGTGGGACCTGGGCTACCTGGGCACCTACTGCCCCACGCGCCAGCCGGTTCTCTCGCGGCTCATGCTGGAGCCGGCGCAGAGCTTGTCCGACAAGCATTTCGTGGTGGCCGGACCGCAGTACCCGGCGAATATCGCCTGGCCGGGCAACGTGGCGCGCGTGGAACATCTGCCGCCGCCCGAGCATCCCGGCTTCTATGCGGCCCAACGCTTCACGCTCAACCTGACCCGCGCGGATATGGTTGCGGCAGGCTGGTCGCCGAGCATACGTCTGTTCGAGGCCGGGGCCTGCGGCACGCCTGTGATCAGCGACTGGTGGGCTGGGCTGGACGACTTCTTCCGGCCCGACGAGGAAATCATCGTGGCCGCATCCAGCCAGGATGTGGCCGATTGCATGACGCACATGAGCGAGCCCGAGCGCGGAAGCCTGGCCCGGGCCGCCAGAGCCAGGGTTTTGGAGTCGCACACGGCGGACGCGCGTGCGCGGGAACTCGTGGCGTATGCCGAAGAGGCTGCCGGCCATGGCGGCGAGCAGCGCTGGAGCGCGTAAAGACCTGGAGAGGGGCGCTGCCCCTCTCCAGACTTCACCCCGCCAGGGCCGTCGGATAAGGCGCGCCCCTGGACCCGCGATGTTTGGGGGGAAGTCCGGACGTGCCGGCGACGCACTCGTCCGCGTCATCAAAATGCAGGGTCCAGGGAGATCATCTCCCTGGCGGGGTGCAGGGGCAGCACCCCTGCCGGGAGAGGCGTGGAGAGGGCAGCGCCCTCTCCACAAAGTCAGTTAAAGGGAGAATGCATGGTTGAAGCGGTCAAGATCTGGAACGAGCCCAACAACCTCTCGCACTGGGATTTCCTCATGGACCCGGAGTGGCGGGAGTTTTCGGACATGGCGCTGCTGGCCTCGCAAGCCATGCGCGACGCGCGCCCTGGGCTGACCCAGGTTCTGGGTGGCATCTCGCCCATCGATCCGCAGTTTCTGCGCAGGCTGGCCGGCTTCGGCGTGCTGGACGCGGTAGACGCCGTGGCCGTGCATGGTTTTCCCTTGGACTGGAACCACTGGATGATCGACGAGTGGCCGGACAAGGTGCGCGAGGTGGCCGAGCTGACCGGAAAGCCGGTGTGGGTCACGGAAGTGGGCGTGTCCACATTTGGAGCCTACGAGGTGCAGTCCTTCGGCCTCAAGCGCACGGCCGAGCTGCTGCGCGGCAAGGCCGAGCGGATCTTCTGGTACAGCCTGTTCGACCTGCCGCCCACCTGGGAGGCCACCACGCGCCACAAGGAGAGCGAGGGCAGCTCCTACTACCGCCACTTCCACATGGGTCTCATCCGCGCCGACGGCAGGCCAAAGCCGGCGCTGGAGCATTTTGATCCCGAACTGGGCATCGCCCAGTGGTTCCACTTCGAGGACCACCGCCTGGAGCTGGCCGTGGAGTGGCTGCGCAAGATAGGCGTGCGCCGGCTGCGCACGGGCATCAGCTGGGCCGATTGGCACAGGCCCGAGGCTGTGCGCTGGTTCGACCGTCAGATGGAGGCCCTGGAGGAGTTCGAGGTCACGGTTACGCTCTGCTTCACTCCGCCCTCGCGGGGCAAGCGGCCCTGCCACACTAGCCCGCCCTTGGACCCGGGCGAGTTTGCCTATTTCGCGGCCCAGGTCGTGGACCGCTACGTGCCGGCCGGTGCCGGGGCCGTGAAGAGGTTCGCATGAGTATGTTCCTGCTGGTGCGCCATGGCCATGCCGACAATGTGGGCAAGGCGATCAACGGCCGCAGTCCGAGCGTGGAGCTGACCGAGCGGGGCCGGCGCGAGGCGCGGGAAGTGGCCGAACGCTTGCGCGGCGTCGGGCTGTCCGCCGTGCTGTCGAGCCCTCTGGAGCGCGCCCGGCAGACCGCTGCGCCCTTGGCCGAGGCCGTCGGGGTGCGAGTGGATGTTCGGCAGGAGTTGAACGAGCTGGATTACGGGCAGTGGACGGGCAAGAGCTACGCGGAACTGGAAGGCGATCCGCGCTGGAAGGCCTTCAACAGCTTCCGCAGCGGCACGCGCATTCCAGGCGGCGAGACCATGCTGGAGGTCCAGGCGCGCGTGGCTGGGCTCATGCTGGCCTTGCGCGAGGAATATCACGGAAGCCGGGTGGCCCTGGTCAGCCATGCCGACACTATTCGCGCGGCGCTCATGCATTTCCTGGGGTTGCCTCTGGATTTCGTGTTGCGCGTGGTCCTGGAGCCAGCCTCGGTGAGCGTGCTGGCCCTGGAGGAGTGGGGCGCGGAGTTGCGTTGCCTGAACCACACGGGGGCCTTGCCGGTTCTGTGATGCGTCAACTCACTCGTGTCCGGACACATCGCGCGGCTGCCGGAGTCACGGCGCCGCGGCAAGGAGACGTCATGGCCCAAACCGCTGGACTCAGCCTGGCCGACGCGGCCAGAAGCATGCAGCCCTGGTTCCACAACCTGCACCTGCCGGACGGCACACAGACCGCGCCCGACCATTTTCTGGGCGATTTTCCGGCCTACAAGTGGCAGGAGCTGGCCCCGCTGCTGCCCCAGGACATGACGGGCTGGACCGTCCTGGACATCGGCTGCAACGCGGGCTTCTACAGTTTCGAGCTGGCTCGGCGCGGAGCGCGGGTCACGGCCATCGACTCCAACGCGCACTATCTGTCCCAGGCCGCCTGGGCCGCCAGGGTTTACGGCCTGGCCGAGCGCATCGAATTCCGGCGCATGCAGGTTTACGAGCTGGCCCGCATGGCCGGGACCTGCGACCTGGTGCTGTTCCTGGGCGTATTCTACCACCTGCGCTATCCCCTGCTGGCCCTGGATATCGTGCGCGAGAAGGTCGGCCGGCTGCTGGCCTTCCAGACCCTGATCATGCCCGGCCCGGAGCAGGGGCCGGAGGTGCGCGACCTGCCTTTCGCCCAGCGGGCTGAACTGGTTTCCGAAGCTTGGCCGCGCATGGCCTTCGTGGAGCACTCCATGGCCGGCGACCCAACCAACTGGTGGGTGCCGAATCCGTCCTGCGTGGAAGCCGTCTTGCGCACGCGCGCCCTCAAGGTCGTCGCCCGGCCTGGCACGGAAGTCTGGCTCTGCGAACCCGACCCAGAGGGCGAGTCGCGCCGCGGCCTGGGTTTCGAGGAGGAGTTCGCGGCCGCCCTGGGCCGCGCGGCTCCGGGGGGCGGGTAGGACGGCATGGATTTTTCCAGCTTGCGACGCATCCTGGTCTGCCTGCGCTACGGCATCGGCGACGTGGTCATGGAGACGCCTGCCCTGCGGGCTCTGCGCCGCGCATCCCCGCGAGCGCACATAACGGCTTTGGGGGCCGCCCCGGCCACGGCGCTGGTGGCGCGCAACCAAGGCGTTGACGAGGTCGTGGCCGTGCAGGGCTTCGGCCTGCGGCATTGGGGTGATTATGGCGATGCGGTGGCCACGACCGAGGTGGAACGCTGGCTGGATGAGCGGAATTTCGACGCGGTGCTGGACGTGTCCCATGCCGTGACCTGCGTACGCCTGGCCTTGTGGCGGCGGGGAGGGCTGTTCCTGGATTCGGGAGAAGGCGCGCTGCCTGCTATTCTGGCCCGGAACGGCAGCGGCCAGGATGCCGTGATCGAGGACATTCGCCGTGGCTGGGGACTTGAGCTGAACCCCGCCAACCCGCCAAGCTTGGCGCTGGAGCAGGATGAGCGCGAGGACGCGACACTGATCCTGCGCGGGCTGGGCTTGGCGGATGATCGTCAGGTCGTGGCCGTGTCAGCCGTGGCTTCCTCGCCGCTCAAGCGTTGGCCCGAAGAGCGATTGGCCAGGGTCGCCGACATGGTGGCGGACGAACTGGGCCGTCCTGTGCTCATTCTCGCCGGTCCGGAAGCCGGGGACGCGCAACACGTTCTCGCCTCCATGCGCCGCCAGGACAGGGTGCGCCTGGCTAACTGTCTGCCGCTGCGGATTACGGCAGCCGTTCTGGCCCGCTGCCGGGCGCTTGTTTGCAACGATACCGGCCTCCTGCACATGGCCGCGGCAGTGGGCACGCCGGCCTTGGCCGTGTTCGGCCCCACGGACCCGCGCATCTACCTGCCGCGCCACGCAGGCTGCGTGGCTGTCGAGCCGGACGTGGCTTGCCCCCTGCGCCGGCGGAATACCTTCGGCCCGCCCGCGTGCATTGCCACCGGTCGTTGCCTGTATTCCGACCTGGCCGGGCCGGGCGGCTGCGTAACCCATGTATCGACCGAGGCGGTCATGGCTGCTTGCAGACGCGTGAACGAGGCTGCCCAGGACAAAAAGGAAGAACATGTCGCCTGATGCCAAACGGCATAACGCTAACAATGCGGGGGTCCGGGGGAATGATTCCCCCGGCCGCCGGAGGCCCTCTTCGCCCTCCTCACAAGCTCCCATTATATCTGCCTGCCGCGCCCCCAACCGGCCTCTGGATCTGGCCGAGCTGGAGCGGCCCGACTACCGGGACATCGTGCGCGAGATGGAGCGCATGACTGCCCGCGAGGATGTGTCCTACCTGCACCCGAGCAAGCGCTGGGAGTATCCCTGGGCCCTGGAGCAGGCGGGCTTGCGGCCCGGCGACCGTGTGCTGGACGCGGGCTGCGGCGGGTCCATCTTTCCGGCCTATCTGGCCGCGCAAGGCATGTCGGTGGCGGCCGTGGACCTGAACCCTCCGGCTGGGCTCGCGGCGCTTCACGGGCTTAACTATTTGAGCATCCAGGGAAACCTGGCTTGTCTCCCGTTCGCCGAGGGTGTATTTCAAGCCGTATTTTGCATTTCGGTCATCGAGCATTTTCCGGCGTCCGGCATTGCTCTGGCAATGGCCGAATTGCGCCGCGTGCTCAGGCCCGACGGCCGGTTGCTGTTGACCACGGACTACGCCCGCGACGCATCCGAAGAGATGTGGCACGAGGGGCCGGGCCGCTCCTTCCGGGTCGATTGGAACGTGTTCGACCGGGATTCCCTGAGTCGGCACATCCTTAACGCCGAGGGTTTCCGCATCGAGGGCGGCGTGGATCTGGAGGTTGACTGGGAGCTGGTCAGGCCGGCCATGAGCCGCTTTCATGGCTACCCGTATACCTCCGTGGGCCTGATCCTGGTGCGCGTTTGATGCCTGCGCCAGGCTTTGGATGCCAGGCGCTCGCCGTGTGCGGTCCACGGCTTTCAGCAGGGGGGCGGATTTTTATGGGTCTTCGCACTAGTCGGCTTGGCCGGGGCTACTATCGCACTCTGGCCGCATGCGTGCTGCCCGTAGCGCGCGGGCTCGGCCTGGGCCCCAACGGCATCACCGTGGCTGGGCTGGCCGTGGCTTGCCTCGTGCCGCCGGCCTTTGCCCTGCACCCGCTATGGGGCTTGGCGGCCATGGCCCTGTCCGGGCTGGCCGACTCCCTGGATGGCCTAGTCTCGCGGGAAATGGGGCTGTCCACGCGCTTCGGCGCGCTGCTCGACTCCAGCACGGATCGCGTGGCCGACGTGTTCTACCTGGCCGGCTTCTGGCTTCTGTTCCGCGACGATCCGCACTTCGTCCCGGCCACGGCCCTGTTCTTCGCGGCCATGACCGCCACGCTGCTCATCAGCTACATCAAGGCCCGCATCGAGGGCCTGGGCGGATCGTGCCCCTCGGCGCTCATGAGCCGCGAGGCACGCACGGTCTATCTTCTGGTCTGGGCTCTGGCCGCCGGGCTGGCCCAGGAAGGCCGGAGCGCCATGCTCTGGGGCGGGCTGTGGCTCTATCTGGTCCTGTGCCTGCTTACGGCCGGTCACCGGCTGCTGCGCGTGGGCCGGAGTTTGGACAGCCTGGCTCCGGTCCGGAAGCCGGCAAGCCGGGAACCTGATTCCGCGTGAGTTCTCGTATGCATCGCCAATGTGTGACTGTTTATTGTTGCCCAGCTTTTTTCGTGCTAGGATGAATTAGTAAGTTCAGGTCCTTGGAGACAGGTGAGAATGAAAGAAATTAAGATAGCGATAGTCGGAATCGGCAACTGCGCCAGCGCACTGCTTCAGGGCATCGAATTCTACAGGCAGGGCAAGTCCGAGGAAGCCATCGGCCTCATGCATTGGGACCTGGGCGGCTACTCGCCGGCGGATATTCGCGTCGTGGCGGCCTGGGACATCGACCGCCGCAAGGTAGGCAAGGATGTGCACGAGGCCATGCACTGTCTGCCCAACTGCACGAAGATTTTTTGCCCGAACATGCCTCCCGCGGGCGTGAGCGTGCGCATGGGCCGCTTGCTGGATGGAATGGCCGAGCACATGCGCGCTTATGACGAGCGCTACACCTTTGCGCCGGCCGACGCCGCGCAGCCCGACAAGGCGGAGGTCGTGCGCGTGCTGCGCGAGACGGGCGCGGAAATCCTGCTCAACTACCTGCCCGTGGGCTCGGAGCAGGCCACGCGCTTCTACGCCGAGTGCGCCCTGGAGGCCGGGGTCAGCCTGGTCAACAACATCCCCGTGTTCATCGTCAGCAACCCGGAGTGGGCCGCCCGCTTCGAGCAAGCAGGTATTCCGGTCATCGGCGACGACATCAAGTCGCAGCTGGGCGCGACCATCGTTCACCGCACCCTGACCCGCCTGTTCCGCAACCGCGGGGTCAAGATCGACTCGACGTATCAGCTCAACTTCGGCGGCAACACCGACTTCCTGAACATGCTCGACCGCCAGCGGCTGCAGTCCAAAAAGATTTCCAAGACCGAGGCCGTGACATCCCAGACCGAGCAGCATCTGACCGGTGATCATGTCCATATCGGCCCCAGCGACTGGGTGCCGTCGCAGAAGGACAACAAGGTCGCCTACATTCGCCTGGAAGGCCGCCTGTTCGGCGACGTGCCCATGAGCCTGGAGTGCCGTCTGTCCGTGGAGGACTCGCCAAACTCGGCCGGCGTGGTCATCGACGCCATCCGCTGCCTCAAGCTTGCCCGCGAGCGGGGCGTGGCCGGCGCGCTCACCTCGCCCTCGGCCTATTTCATGAAGCACCCGCCCGTGCAGTATACGGATGACGAGGCCTGCCGCCTTACCGAGGAGTTCATCCGCGGCGAATGCGAGCGGTGATCCGTCCGCCTGAGAGCATTTGCTTTTGAAAATGCTCTGCAAGCCATGCGTCGGCATGGCTTGCCGCCGCGTAGGCATAGGCGCAATTCACTTGCGCCGTCAACGCCGGAGCGGGCGTCTTAAAAGCAATCTGCTCTAGGCCCGCGGCGGGAGCAGTCCGTGGGCCGCCTTGACCCGCGCGCCGGTTTCGGGCCATAGGTGATGAACTGAAGGAGAGCCCGTGACCCCTGATCCCGCCACGGTCCAGAATGACAAGTCCCTGCTGTCCGCCTCCGAGAGCGACGCGCGGCGCAACGCGCGGACCTCGGGGCGGGAGCGCATGGCCTTCCTGGAGACGCGCGTCCACGAGAAGATCGACGACTACGAGGACTACCGCTTCACCCTCCTCGAGAGCCGGGCCTTGAACATCTTTTTCGATCTGGCCCAAGAGTACGACAACGTCTTCGATCTCTATGCCCTGTGCGTGCTCGTGCCCAAGATCTTCTTCCAGAAGCAGGCCACGCTTTTCCTCATCGGCAAGGACGACCGACTTGAATGGCGTTGCTCGGCGGCCGTGCCCTGGGACGAGGAACCCGGGGTCGTGAAGGAGCCGCCGCTCGTCCAAATGCCCACGGTGCGGGACGGTCGTTTCTATATCCCCATCAAGGGCAACCGCGATTTGCTGGAGCAGATGGCTTTTTCGCCAAAGCGCGCGGTCATCGGCTTGCTGGACGTGACTCCGGCCGAGAACCTGAGCCCTCATGAGCGCCTTTTCTTCGAGAAGTACGCCAACCGCATCGGTTTTCAGCTGCACAACCGGCTCATCAGCACCAAGAACCGCGAGCACCTCCAGTTCATCCGCTCCCTGGTGGACGATATCGGCCACAACGTCATAGTCCCCAACATGTACTTCAAGCTTTTCTACCGCCGCCTGGAATCCAAGATCCGCGTATTGCGCGAGATAAGCACCCAGTTCGCGGAATTCACCGGCAGCTGCACCATTGATGACTCGGAGCAGACCGCGGCCTGCAAGCGCCTGCAGAAAGAGATGGACTACACCTACGAGTCGCTCATGGAACAGTTTCGGGAGATTTACCGCCATTACGAGCAGACCAGCATGTTCCTGGAGACGCTCCTGCGGCGCGGTCATTTCGAACAAGGTCATTACGTGCTCGAAATGCAGCCCGCGAACGTTCAGCGTCAGATCGTGGCGCCCCAGGTGGAGCGCTTCCGCGGCCGGCTTGGAGAGCGGGGCATCGATGTCGTGGAGCCCGAGGGCAAGCAACTCGATCCGGAGCTGGAGGCCGAGGTGGACGTCGGCCTGATAAGTCAGGTCTTTTCCAATCTCTTCTCCAATGCCGTGAAGTACACACGCGAAGTCGAGGATTCCACGGGCCGACGGAAGTACGTGACTTACGGCTGCGCCCTGGAACCGGATCGCTACGGCCGAGGCCAGGATGGCGTGCGCTGCTACGTTTTCTCCACGGGTCCCAACCTGACGCCGCAAGAGGCCGACCGGCTGTATACCGAGGGCTTCCGCGGCTCCAATGTGCAGGGGGAGTACGGCACGGGCCATGGCCTGCATTTCGTGCGCGAGGTCGTCACCCTGCACGGAGGGGAAGTCGGCTACGAGCCGGTGGAGGGAGGCAACATCTTCTCCTTCGTATTGCCTGTCCACAAGGGCTCCGCCGCCGGAGCGTAGAAAATCTCGCACTCCAACATAAATTTCCCGGCGTGGCTTGACACCCGCTCAAGCGAGAGGCTATTGGCTGGGCTTATCGGCACTTGAAGCGCGTTCAGGCGCGTAACCGCTTCAAAAGGCAGAAGATTGGCATGCGTCCGGCTATGGGAGGGGTTTTCTGGCAATAGCCGCGACGCGCAAATCAATTCTACCCGGCATACAACACCGCAAGGATATCCTGCCCTGCAACGGCGTGGACCGCACAGGGCAAGTATCATAACGCAAAGAGTTCGTAGTAAAATTCCGGAGGTATCATCATGGGTTACAAGATCACCATCGACACCGACAAGTGCACCGGCGACGGCGAGTGCGTGGACGTTTGCCCTGTCGAGGTCTATGAGCTGCAGGACGGCAAGGCTGTCGCGGTCAACGAGGATGAGTGCCTCGGCTGCGAGTCTTGCGTCGAAGTTTGCGAGCAGGACGCTCTGACCGTCGAAGAGAACTAGTCCAGGTTTCGCCCGATCTGAAGCGGGAACGGTGGATCTCCACTGTTCCCGCTTTTTTTGTTTGCGTCGGCGCCCGCCATTTCCTTCGATCCGTTTCCACTTGATCGTCTCCGTTGATTGCCGTCCATTGACGGATCGCCTGATCGCACTTACTAACTTGAGTCCTGCCGCGACCTAATAGGCGCTTGATGGGCACACGCGCCGACAAGGCGCGCAGCCTCCCGGCCGCTACCGGACGCGCCGAGAACCATCCCCCAAGGAGAGAAGGCATGGCTCTGGACTTCAGTGATATCTTTGCCAAGTACGAGAAGCTCGTGGCCTCGGTGGACGGGGTTTTTCAGCGGGTGCGCGAGCAGTGCGGCGATGCCGTGGCTTGTCGGCCGGGCTGCAGCGACTGCTGCAACGCCGTATTCGACTTGAGCATCGTGGAAGCGCTTTATATAAACCACAAGTTCAACCAGACTCTGCAAGGTCTGGAACGCCAGGCGGTGCTGGACCGCGCCGACGAGGCCGAGCGCAAGCAGATCAAGCTGGCCAAGAAGGCCTTCAAGCGCAGCGAATCGGGTGTCCAGGCCGAAGATATCCTGGAGGACGTGGCCAAGAAGCGCATTCGCTGTCCCATGCTCGGCGCGAATGATACCTGCGTGCTCTACGACATCCGGCCCATCACCTGTCGTTTGTACGGCATTCCCCTAGCCATCGGCGGTCAGGCCCACACCTGCGGCATGTCGGGCTTCGAGCCGGGCAAGCCCTATCCCACGGTGAACATGGAGCGTATCCAGGACGCGCTCGTGGAGCTGGGTCAGGAACTCGTGGACAGCCTGAATACCAAGTTCAAGGCCATGACCACCATGCACATCCCCCTGGCCACGGCGCTCATGACAAAGTTCGATGAGGAGTATCTGGGCAAGGACACCGCCGTCGTTGAGGCCATGCACGCCGATCCCTTCGCTATGGCGCAGGCCGGCGAGCAGGCTGAGGCCAGACCGGCCGCCTCCGGCATAAAGCCCATGGCCGAGGCCCAGGATGGTGATTGCTCCGGCTGCGAGAAGTCGGACTGCACGGGCTGTGCGTCTTCCGGACCGGGCGGGTGCAAGGGCAGCCCGACGATCATCGAACTCGGAGGCAAATAGGTGGCCGGCAGTCCTGAACACGAGGCTCAGAAGCGGGCCATCTACGAGCGTCTTTCTCCCAGACGGCGCAAGTTCGTGGACAAGATTGGCTACGAAAGCTGGGAGCCGTTCGCCGAGCCCAACGACCCTATCGACATTCGCACCGACGAGGTCAAGCTCACGGCCCACGAGCTCGTGCGTTCGTTCCTGCGCAGCGTGCCCGAGCGGCGTCACGACGACGCCTATGCCCAGGGGGCCTTCGATTTGGCCAACGGCATCATCAACAGCGCCGACCGCTACGTCGGCATGATGGATTTCGCCCGCTGGTACCTGGATTTTCTCAGGGAGCAGGGCGTGCTCAAGGATTAGCCGGGCAGAAGACCCGAGGCCGTCATATATGCATACTCGCCACCTTCGGAGGACACGCGCATGAGCAACACCGCAAAAGTCGACGCATACATCGCGGAGCAGATGAACAAGCTCCAGGACAACCCGCAGTGCGCCAACACGCACTACAACCTCGGCATGGGCTTTCTGACCAAGCGCATGTTCAAGGAGGCCGAGGAGGCCTTTCTCAAGGCCGTGGACTGCTCGTCGAAGCTGGTCGAGGCTTATGTGCAGCTCGGCGGCATCGCCATGCAGCGCGGGGATCTTGAGGGTTGCCTGCATTACAACGAGATCGCGGCCAAGAACATGCCGCTGTTTCCCGTGCCCTACGCCAACATGGGCTTCGTGTACATGCAGCGCGGCAATGTCGATGAAGCCATCAAGGCCTTCAAGCAGGCCATCAAAAAGGACGCCAACTTCGTGCAGGCCATCGCCAGCCTGGGCGGAGCCCTGTACATGAAGGGCGATTTGGACGAGTCCGAGGGCTATTCCAAGCGCGCCCTGGAGATCGAGGCCAACTTCGGCCCGGCTCTCAACAACCTGGCCCTGGTGGAACTCGAGCGCGGCAACCACGCCAAGGCCCGCGAGTACGTCGAGCAGGCTCGCAAGACCGGCTTCGAGCCGCCCGAGGGCTTGCTCAAGGAGCTGGAGGCCCACGGGGCCTAAGTTTTTCGTCCATGATGCACGTCTACGGCCGCCTTCCGATTTCGGGAGGCGGCCGTTTTGTTTGGGCCGCGTTGCGGTGAGCTTCAAACGGGCGTAGCGTAGGACAAAATCCGGAGTGGGTTCATGGCGCGTTTTCGAGAGCTTAAAGCCGGGCTGGTCCAAGCCCTGACGTCGGACGACTGGTCCAAGCAGGTGGAGAGCCTGGCCGGCGAACGGCCCGGCGACTTGATTGGGCCGCTGTTCCAGATGCTCCTGCACAGGGACGATCTCGTGCGCTGGCGGGCTGTGGAGGCCTTCGGACTGACCGTGTCGTCTTTGGCTCGGCGGGACATGGAAGCCGCGCGGATGGTCATGCGCCAGATGATGTGGCGCTTGAACGAGGAGTCCGGGAACATAGGCTGGGGCGTGGCCGAGGCCATGGGAGCGATTCTGGCCGGACACGAGGGGCTGGCGCGGGAGTACCATTCAATTCTCGTGTCCTACGTGCGCGAGGCCGGGGGCGACATCTGCCATGGCAACTACCTCGATAACGCGGCCCTGCGCCGCGGGGTGCTGTGGGGTCTCGGCCGGCTGGCTCGGACCCGACCCGAACTGGCGCGCAAGGCCGTGCCCGACCTGCTGCTGGTGCTCGACCCCTCCAGGGGCGTGGAGGGGAAAACCGCGGCCGAGGCAGTGGAGTGCCACGATGCCGTGGCCAGGGGGCTGGCCTGCTGGGTGCTGGGTCTGCTGGCGGAGTCCGGCGGCTCCCTCGGTCCCGAGGTTCGCAATGCGGTGACCGCCCAGATGAAAGATCAGACCGGTCTGGAGTTGTTTCAGGATGGCCGGCTGATACGGACCACCGTGGGCGATCTGAGCAGAGAAGCCTTGAAACGTTTGGCTTGAGTAGTAAAACCGGCCTTGTGAAAAATAGTTCAGCATCATGCGGCTGGCAGGTAAAACCATTGTGCTTTTCGTATGTCTCAGGTACTAGAAATCAGGTAAATTGAGGGTGTCGTATGCACCCAAAAGTTTGCCTAGCAGCTCCGTTGGAAGGAGGGTTTGAAGGGAACAGGTACCGCCAAGTCATTGGCCTGCAAGGCATTTGGGTTGACAAAATCCCTGATTGCTTCTAGCAAACAGGTGTTCTTGTCCATTATAAGGCGAGATGAGGCTTCATTGGGCGGACTCATCCTTTCATCCCAGCGCTGAGAGAGCCCTTCGCATCGGCCTGCCTGTGGCGTGACGAAGGTCGTAATAGATGATGGCTCTGTACTGGTTGCGGCCTGTAAATGATTGAAACCGATGGAGGTAGCACCATGGCAAAACACAAGACCCCGATGCTCGATGAGTTGACCAAGGGGCCTTGGCCAAGCTGGGTTGATGACATCAAGGGCGAAGCCGAGCGTCGCAAGGCTAACCCTGATAACATCGATTACCAGATTCCGGCTGATGTCTGTGAAGACTGGCTCGGCTTGCAGGAACTCTCCTACAAGGACATGGAGACTCACTGGAAGCACGGCGGCATCGTTGGCGTGTTCGGTTACGGCGGCGGCGTTATCGGCCGTTACTGCGACATGCCCCAGCAGTTCCCCGGCGTGGCCCACTTCCACACCGTGCGCGTGAACCAGCCGTCCGGCAAGTACTACACGACCAAGTTCCTGACAGACCTGTGCGACATCTGGGATCTGCGTGGTTCCGGCATGACCAACATGCACGGCTCCACCGGTGACATCGTGCTCCTGGGCACCTTCACCGAGCAGCTCGAAGAGATCTTCTTCGAACTGACCCACAATATGAACACCGACCTGGGCGGCTCCGGCTCCAACCTGCGCACGCCCGCCGGCTGCCTTGGCAAGTCTCGCTGTGAGTTCGCCTGCTACGACACCATGGCCCTTGAGTACTCCATGGTCCAGCAGTACCAGGACGAGCTGCACCGCCCCGCCTTCCCCTACAAGTTCAAGTTCAAGTTCGACGGCTGCCCCATGGGCTGCGTGTGTTCCATCGCCCGTTCCGACTTCTCGGTCATCGGCACCTGGAAGAGCGACATCCGCATCGACCAGGAGGCCGTCAAGGCCTACGTCGGCGGCGAGTTCAAGCCCAACGCCGGCGCCCACGCCGGTCGCGACTGGGGCAAGTTCGACATCACGGCTGAAGTCGTGAATCGCTGCCCGGGCCAGTGCATCAAGTGGGACGGCTCCAAGCTGTCCATCGACAACAAGAACTGCGTGCGCTGCATGCACTGCATCGCCGTCATGCCCCGCGCCCTGCGCGTCGGCACCGAGACCGGCGCCTCGATCCTGCTCGGCGCCAAGGCTCCCATCCTGGACGGCCAGCAGATGTCTTCGCTCATCGTGCCCTTCGTTCCCGCCGAGGATCCTTTCGACGAGATCAAGGAAGTCGTCGAGAAGATCTGGGATTGGTGGATGGAAGAGGGCAAGAACCGCGAGCGCGTCGGCGAGACCATGCGCCGCATGTCCTTGCAGAAGGTGCTCAACGTCATTGGCGTCGAGCCCGATGCGCGCCACGTCAAGTATCCCCGTGAGAACCCCTACATCTTCTGGAAGGAAGAAGAGGTTGGCAACTGGGATCGGCCCATCGAAGAGTACCGCAAGCGTCACGCGCGCTAGTCGGATTCGCGGCTTGAGGTTTTGGCGAACAAGAGCTAACGAAATACCTAGGGAGGAAGCACAATGGCTTTCATTTCCTCTGGATACAATCCTGAGAAGCCGATGGAGAACCGCATCTCCGATATCGGCCCCCGCAAATATGATGAGTTCCTGCCCCCGGTCATCAAGAAGAACTACGGCCAGTGGCTGTACCACGAGATCCTGGAGCCCGGCGTGCTCATGCACAAGGCCGAGTCCGGTGACGAAGTCTACTCCGTCCGCGTGGGCGCCGCCCGCCTCATGTCCGTAGGGCTCATCCGCGAGATGTGCGCTGTCGCCGACAAGCATTGCGGCGGGCACCTGCGCTTCACCACGCGTAACAACGTGGAGTTCATGGTCGATTCCAAGGCCAAGGTGAAGCCCCTGATGGACGACCTGAAGAGCCGCAAGTTCCCCGGCGGCTCCCTCAAGTTCCCCATCGGCGGCACCGGCGCTTCGACCCCGAACATGGTGCACACCCAGGGCTGGCAGCACTGCCACACCCCGGCCACCGACGCCGCCGGCCCAGTCAAGGCCGTGATGGACGAAGTGTTCGAGTACTTCACCAGCATGAAGCTGCCGGCTTCGGTCCGTTTGGCCCTGGCCTGCTGTCTGAACATGTGTGGTGCCGTGCACTGCTCCGACATCGCGGTCGTGGGCATCCACCGCAAGCCGCCCCTCAAGGACCACGCGGTTCTTGATCAGATCTGCGAAATCCCGCTGGCCGTTGCCGCCTGCCCCACCGCCGCCATCCGTCCGACCAAGATCGAGATCGACGGCAAGCAGCGCAACACCGTGGCCATCAAGGACGAGCGCTGCATGTTCTGCGGCAACTGCTACACCATGTGCGCCGCGCTGCCCCTGGCTGACGCCGAGGGTGACGGCTGCGCCATCATGGTTGGCGGTAAGGTTTCCAACCGTCTGTCCATGCCTAAGTTCTCCAAGGTCGTCGTGGCCTACGTGCCCAACGAGCCTCCGCGTTGGCCGTCCCTGACCAAGGTCATCAAGCAGATTCTTGAGGCCTATGCCAAGGACGCCAGGAAGTACGAGCGCGTGGGCGAGTGGGCCGAGCGCATCGGTTGGGAGAAGTTCTTCGAAGTCACCGGACTTCCCTTCACCCACCACCTCATCGACGACTTCCGCGATCACGCCTACTACACCTGGCGCCAGAGCACCCAGTTCAAGTGGTAGAAGGCTGAGGCACTCAACCAGGGGCGCGGCCAAGGCCGCGCCCCTGCTCCTAAGCAAGGGGGTTTGCAATGCCGTTCGATCCAGCGACCGCGAAAGACGAGGTCCTCAAGTTCCTTGAGGAAAAGAGAGAAAAGAAGACCAAGTTCTACTTCAACGACTTCACCGCGTTGTTTCCCGACGGCAAGCCGCGCGAAGTGAAGAAGATCTTGTCCGATCTGGTCAAGGAAGAGAAGCTTGAGTACTGGTCTTCCGGTTCCACGACCATGTACGGCCTCAAGGGCGCCGGCAAGCACGCTTCCGGCGAGGACTAGCAATTTCCACGGCTCCGGGTTCGCCGCGCATATACGGCGCGCTCCGGAGTCCGCCCACGCAGGAGCCGGGTTGGCGGGAGCACGCGTCCTGCCTCCCGGCTCTGTGTTATTGGAGCAGATTGCTTTCAAGACGCCCGCTCCGGCGTTGACGGCGCAAGTGAATTGCGCCTACGCCTACGCGGCGGCAAGCCATGCCGACGCATGGCCTGCAGAGCATTTTCAAAAGCAAATGCTCTTAATGCATTAGCCATTCCGTCCGCAAACTAGACCATCAATGCAGAACGTTTCCAACTCTGTGCAGCCTTCAAAGCCATTCGGCAATCCGCGCATGCCGCGCGTGGTCCTGGCCGGCCTTTCCGGCGGGTCGGGCAAGACGATTCTATCGCTGGGGCTGTGTCGAGCCTTGGCCCGTAGCGGCTTGGCCGTGCGCCCCTTCAAGAAAGGCCCCGACTACATAGACGCCAAGTGGCTTGGCCTCGCCGCGAGAGCCACGGCCTGCAACCTCGATCCTCACCTCATGCCGCCCGCGCTGCTGCCCATGCTGTTCGCCGATCGCATGGCCGGTTTCGACCTGGCCGTGGTGGAGGGCAATCGCGGCATTTTCGACGGCCGTGACGTGCAGGGTACCCTGTCCACGGCCGAGCTGTCGCGCCAACTCAAGGCTCCAGTTATTCTGGTGCTCGACTGCACCAAGATGACCCGCACCGCCGCCGCCATAGTGGCGGGCATCGCGGCCTTCGAGCCCGGCCTGCAACTTGCCGGAGTGGTCTGCAACCGCACGGCCGGCGAGCGGCATCGCTCCATCCTGCGCGGGGCCATCGAAGAGTACACGGACGTGCCGGTGATGGGCATGTTGCCCAAGCTGTCCGAGAACCCGATTCCCGAGCGGCACATGGGCTTGTGGTCGGACCAGGAACTGGCCAAGGACGTGGATGCAGCCCTGGACCGTTTGGCGGACATGGTGGCTTCGAGCTGCGACCTGCAGGCAGTGCGTGCGGTCGCAGAGTCCGCACCGCTTCCGCCCGTGCCGGAAGGCGCGCCGGTGAAGCTCTGGCCCGAGCCGTTGCCATTGCCGCGTAAGCCGCGCATCGGCGTGGTTCAGGACGCCGCCCTGTGGTTCTACTATCCCGAGAATATCGAGGCCTTGGAGCGCGCCGGAGCCGAGATCGTGCGTGTGAGCATCCTTTCATCAGAGCCTTGGCCCGAACTGCATGGCCTGTATCTGGGCGGGGGCTTTCCCGAGACGCACGCCGAAACCCTGGCCGCCAATGTGGACGTGCGCGAGCGCGTGCGCGGGCTCTCCGAAGTGGGCATGCCGGTATACGCCGAATGCGGCGGCTTCATGTATCTAGCCCGCCACCTGGAATACCAGGGCCAAGCCTGGCCCATGGCCGGTGTTTTCCCCGTGTCCACCCGGCTGTGCAGCCGTCCGCAGGGCTTGGGCTACATCGAGGCCGAGGCCGTGCGCGACACGCCTTTCTTCCGGGCAGGCGAGCGCATCGCGGGGCACGAATTCCATTACTCGGCCTGCTGCCTGGATGGACCGTCGCCGAACCTGGATTTCGCCCTGCGCGTCGAGCGCGGTTCAGGCATGCATGCCGGACAGGATGGGCTCATGCACAAGCGCACCTTTGCCGGTTACACGCATATCCACGCCCTGGGCACCCGCGACTGGGCGCCAAATTTCGTGCGCGCCGCCGCGGAGTACGCGGGGATCATCCGACAGCCCGAATCCGTGTAGTTGTCCCCCGAAATGGCCTGGAGGCTTACTCACCTTAGAGCATTTTGCTTTTGAAAATGCTCTGCAAGCCATGCGTCGGCATGGCTTGCCGCCGCGTAGGCGTAGGCGCAATTCACTTGCGCCGTCAACG